>VXPF01000066.1 GCA_009839725.1 Dehalococcoidia bacterium
AGATGGCGGCCGCGTCCTGCTGGAGGAGGAGCTTGAAGGCGGCGTTCTGGAGGAGGGCGCGGCCGCTGTGGCCGGTGATGGTGCGGGAGGAGTCCTCGCTGAGGAGGTCCTGCACGTCCTGGGTGATGAACTGCAGCCCCAGCCGGTGTTTCCTGGCGCGCTTCGCCATCGACACCATGAAGGCGGCGCCCTCGGGGTGCTGCATGATCGACCAGACCTCGTCCACGACGAGCAGGCGCGGCCTCGGGTCTCTCGCGGCGGCCGCCCAGACCGTCTCCGTGCAGACCATCGTCGCGGCGGGACGCAGCTCCGGCTCCAGGAGATGCAGGTCGAAGACGGTGACCAGCGCCTCGTTGGCGAGCAGGTCGTCGCCTTCGTCGGAAAGGAGGTGGCGCAGGCTGCCCGTGGCGAAGGGGCGCAGCAGCCTGGACAGGTCCTCGTCGCTCTCCTGCAAGAAGCGGTAGAAGTCGCCGAAGCCGGCACCCTCGTGCGGTTCGGCGTAGTAGGCGGCAAGGACGTGGTCGAGGCCGGCGCGGCGCTCTGCCCCGAGCGGCTCGCCCACCATCACCTCGATCAGGCGGCGCAGGCTGCCGATGCGCTGCAGCAGCTCCTCCCCGTCGCGGTGCTCGATGATGAAGGGGTTGAGGCCCTGGTCAGCGACGCCCGGGGAAAGGACGCGCCCGCCCGCGGCGCGGGCCATGGAGGCGTACTCGCCCTCCGGGTCGATGACGTAGGCGACGACACCGCGGGTGATGCCCCGCAGGACTCCCAGCTTTGTCGCAAAAGACTTCCCGCTCCCCGACCGCGCGAGCACGGCCGTGTTGGCGTTGAGGTGGGTGCCGTCGAAGGGGTCGTAGACGACGGGCGCGCAGGCCCGCAGGTCGATGCCCGCGAGCGTGCCGCTGCGGGTGTCGAGGTCGGGCGGCGAGAAGGGGTACAGGCGCGCGATCGAGGAGGTGTCGAGCGTGCGCCAGGCGGCGACGGCATTGAGGGCGAGGGGCAGCGTCGAGAGCAGCCCCTCGCGCTGGCGGAAGGCGAGCGCGTCGAGCTTCCCCAGGGTGGCCGCGAAGTGCGCCTTCGCCCGCTGGGTGAGGTCGTCGAGGGTCGCCTCGTCGGGGGCGTGCAGCGTCACCGAGAGGGAGGCGTGGAAGAGGCGCTCACGCCCCCGCTGCACCTCGTCGCGAAGGCGGGTGACGTCCTCGAGGGCGATCTCCGCCTCGGAGGAGAGGGTCTTACCGCGGTTGAGGGAGAGGCTCTGGGCGGACTCGAACCGCACCTTCTGCCACTCAAGCGTGCGTGCCGCCTGCTCGGCGGGGATGGCCCCCAGGTGCAGGGAGAGGTCCATGGGCACGCCCGCCGTCATCAGCCCCTGCAGGAAGCCTGGGGAGAGCGAACGCGGCCAGCGCCCCAGGTGCAGGGCGCGGGCGAGGTGGCCCCCGAGCCGCAGGTCGCGCCGGTTGACTTCGACCTCGACGGGGGCCTCCTCGTCGCGCTCGGTGGGCGTCCCTCCCAGGGCCGCGGCCAGCAGCAGGCGGCGCAGGACGCGGCCCTTCAGGGGGTGGACGGAGAGCCCCGCCCTGACGAGCAGCGACTGCAGCTCCTCCGCGTGCTCCACCTCGGAGACGGCATAGAAGCGCCGGTCGAGGATGCCCTCGCGGCGCTCCAGGCCCTCCAGCAGGCCGTGCAGGGAGTCCGCCGCCGCCTTGGTGCGCTCGGGCAAGTCGTGCGGCTCGTCTTCCCGAAGCGCCTCCCGCATCCGCCCGAGGTCGGGCGGGTGCTGGCGGATGAGGAGCTGGACGGGGAAGTCGAGGGCGTTGAGGAAGCCCGCGAAGGCCCCCAGCTTGGGCTCGTCCAGATCGAGGCCCTGCACCTCGCTGACGCTCACCTTCGTCCCGTCGAGCCGCACCACCGCCTCCTCCTCAAGGTGGGAGAGAAGGAAGCAGCGAGGCAACGGAAGGGGCGGCTTCGGCTCGGGAGGCGGGGTGGTGGTGCCGCCGATGGTGGGCGGCGCCGCAGTTCTCCTGAATGCCAGTGTTCGCACGGTTCTTCTCCTTGTTGACCTAGGGCGTCGGGATGACGCCGTTGAGAAGGGCGACGGCGATGCCCTTCGCCGAGAGGACCAGGACGAGGCCCACAACCGCCATGACGACGGCCACCCGCGCGCGCCCCGACCGGCCCTCGGCCCCGTCGGCCATGAGCACCACGCCTGCCCAGGCGATAGCGAACACGGCCAGTCCCCCGGCCGCGTAGGCCATGGCCGTGAGCGCCCCGTTGAAGGCTTCGAGCATCGCCCGCTCCTCCTCCGGCGCCGGCCCCGCGCCCATCGAGAGGAGCGCGACGCCGGCGAAGAGCAGGGCGGTTCCACCACGCCTCAGCACGGCTACTGCCCGTTGATGATCCCGAGGAGCCATTGCAGGACCTCGGGGTCGACGGCGGTCTGGGTGGACGGAAGCGGCTCCTCCTCCTCGGGCTCCTGCGAGCCGAGGGCCGCGTAGGGGTCGTCGGAGGCGACACTCAGGGCCAGGGCGAGGGACTCGCTCCGGGCGCGGACGAGGGGAGCGCGCGCGACGACCTCGGCACGCACGTGCTCCTCGTGGATGACGGTGAAGACGACGTCCTGGCGGACGATCGACTGGGGGACGTGGCAACTCGCCGTGACGCTGTGCACCACGGGGGTGCCGTCCTCGCCGGTTACCGTGATGGTCTCCGTGACGGTGTCGCCGAAGGCAGGGATCGTGACCGAGGCCGTCTCCGTGAGCTGCTCGGTGCGCTCGGGGTGGTGGGTCAACTCCACCAGCGCCGGCAGCGGTGACGTCGTGGTCGCCTCGAGGGCGGTCTCGATGGACACCCCCTGGATTCCCGCCCCGCTCTCGATGGACAGCCGGAAGGCGGTGTTCCCGTCCGGCACGAGCGCGACGCTTGTCGAGTACGCGCCGGACGTGACCATGAGCGTTCCCGAGAGGCCGGAGACAGCCGCCTCGATGAGGGCCGTCACCGACTCGGTGTGGTGACCGGAGACGACCGGCAACTCGACCCGCTCCTCGACGTTTGTGACGCACGTGGAGGCGATGCCTCCCTCGATGCGCCCCGGCGACCACGACAGCGAGGTCATCGACAGGGAGCAGAGCTCCCCTTCGACGGTGGGAAGCGGGTGGGGAAGCTGCGCGCCCTCGAGGCCGAACGCGCCCGCTTCGCCGAAGCCGTCCTGCCATGAGACCGTGACCGACGGGAAGTCCCCATCCAGGGGAACGTCCCAGCCGCGGCGCTCGCCGGTGAAGAGGCTCTCCTTCGCCTGGTAGACGAGGGTCTGGCCGTCGTCGCCTCCGTAGGCGCGTACCTGGACGTCGAGGTCGGTGGCGGCGCGCAGGGCGAATCCGGCGCGGTCGCCGTAGACGGTGAGCCGCTCGAGGAACAGCCTCTGCCCGGGAACGGACTCGGGCGTGAGCACCTCCTCCTCGAACCACTGGTCGTGGCCATCGGCGCTGGCCGGCTGCGACGCGAGCGCCATCACGCCGCAGGCCGTCGTCACCCCGATGGAGGCGGCGAGGAGGGCGTAGCCCATGCGCCGCCCGAGCGAACGGATGTCGACGCGATGACCCGCGCCGCTCTCCCCCTGGCGGCGGAAGAGCCGTTTGCCGAGACGGCCATGGGCGCGGAACGGTTTGCGCCCGCTGCGCCGTCGCTTCTTGCGGAGCCTGCGCAGGCCCCGCCGCGTGCGCTTCGCCAGCAACTGGAGAGGGTTCGGCGTGGGTGGGGGCGGTGGGGGCGGTTCGCTCCTGCCCAGCTCGGCGGAAGTGCCGGCGTAACGCCGTGACCCCAGCCAGAAGCGCAGAAGGTCGGCCACCACCAGCGGCAGACGCCGGCCCCCGATCTTACCGACGATCGCGGCCGTCCCAACCAGCCCGATGAGGATGGCCAGCGCCACCCGCACCCCCGCCGGACCGAAGGGGGCGAGGCTGTAGGCGCCGTAGGCGAGGGCGGCGACCGCCGTCAGGGCAACGATCTGGGGAAACGTGAACCAGAGCAGGACGTGGTCCTCGGCCTGCACGTGGGTGGGCACCTCGTGCTCGTGCATGGGATGCCCTCCCTACTGCGTTGTGGGGGTCGGCGTCGTGGGCGTGGGCACGTTGCCCACGTTCACGGCGGGATCCACGACGGCGCCCATCACGAGCTCGACGATGCCGTAGGCCACCATCGCCAGGACGATGCCGGCGAGGGCCGTCATCATCGCGCTCTTGCCGCGCTCCATCTGGTGAGGCGCGCCGCTGGCGGTGAGATAGAGGTAGGCGCCGTAGATGAAGAAGCCGACGCCCACGGCCCCCACGAGGCCGAGGAGGATGCCGACGATGTTGGAGATGGTCTGGACGAGGTCTTCCATTGGGTTGCAACTCCTTGCGCGTGTTCGTGGTCGTTCCGGTGAGGCTGTTCCGTCTCGCTACTGGCACATCGCTCCATCTCCTCGGGTGGTTGCGGCGCGAACTCGCCACGCCAGTGTGTGTTTGTGTTGGCCGCTACTCGCTGGCGCTCCGGGGGAGGCCCGCACCTTCAGCAGGCGTGCCTGTTTCCGCCGCGGAGCGCACCGCGCCCCCGGCCGCAAGGGTCGTGCTCGCTGCCGCTCCAGCTGCGGCGCCTGCGCCGGCCGCCGCCCTTCCCGCTCCTGCCACGCCCCGCCCGAACATCCCGATGGCGCGCGCCGAGCGCACCATGCTCCCGGGCAGGGCCATGCCGAAGTGGAGGGTGTGGAGCCAGGCGTCGAAGGTGCCGGCGTTGCCAAGCAGCGCCGGGACGCGGGTCGCCAGGTAGATGAAGGCGAGGGATAGCAGGAGCTTCCAGACGAGGTCCTGAATCGGCTCGAAGGCGGCGATGTCCGCGAGCAGGTTGAGCATCCCGAAGCCCATCGCCAGGGCGATGAGCTGGATCGCCTGCTGGAAGGTGGTCGTCATGAAGAGCCGCAGCCAGTGCCGCCCCCAGCCCGCCGTGTGCGGGAGGATCCAGAGGCCGAGCGCGACCGGGGCGAGCACGATCAGGAGGTCGATGAGCGCCAGCCGCATGATCAACTGGAGCAGGACGTAGAGGACGAAGAAGCCGTAGACGAGGTAGAGCAGGGCCAGCAAGAGGGCCATGCCCAC
>VXPF01000049.1 GCA_009839725.1 Dehalococcoidia bacterium
CACCTCCTCCGCGTGAGGACCCTGCCTCCCGCCGCGAGCCGCCCCCCTCGCCGCTCGACGATCTCTCAAACTTCGAGCGCCGCGATCGCGATCGTGACCGCATGGGCGCGCCGGGGCAGCGGCCCCAGCGCCCGCCGGGCCAGGAACGCCCCGACTCGGTCTGGGACTTCTTCATGGGCCTCCCCTGGTGGTCGAAGCTGCTGGCCATCTTCATCGCGATCCAGGTCGTGCTCTTCATCGTCTCCGCCATTGCCGGCGGCGGCGGAGGCGGCTAGCGCGCCGGCTGGGAGTCACAATGATTCGCTACGAGGACATCCATCACATCGCGTTCGTCGCCTCTGATCTCCAGCGAGGCATGGAGGAGGTCGGCGAGGTCTACGGCGTTGAGTGGACTACGCCCCGCCATCTCGAGCTCCCCGTCCGCGACGCTCGTGGCGACCGCACGCTCAACCTCTCGGTCGTCTACTCGAAGCAGGGGCCGCTCTTCCTCGAGGTGCTTCAGGCCGTCCCGGACTCCGTCTGGGCCCTCACTCCCGGTTCCCACCTCCATCACATCGGGGTGCACGTGGACGATGTCGAGGCGGAGATCGAGCGCCTTGAGGGGCTCGGCCAGGCCATCGAGGCGGCCGGCATCGGCCCGGGCGGACGGCTGAACAGCTGGGCCTATCTGTCGAGCCCGCAAGCCCTGCGCGTCGAGATCATGGACATCAGCGGGCGTGAGGGCACGGCGCAGTGGGCGCGGGGCGAGATCGCGTAGGCCAGCTTCCTACTGGAGGCGCCGCAGCCGCGGCGAGACTACCATCAGCAGGGCTGCAATACCCACGAGGCCGACGGCAAGCACCCCCATCGCGATGTCGATGCCCATTTCTTCGGCCATGAGGCCGATGGCGAAAGCGCCCAGCGCCATCATCCCCGGCTGGAGCATCATCAGCGCCATCACCCGCCCCCGGAACTCGTTCTCCACGTAGTGGTGCAGCAGGATCTGGCTGAACGCCTGCCGCCCAGCTGTGCCGACTCCCACGAACGTGATCGCGATGGCCGCGAACCAGAACACCTGCGAGCCCGAGAGCACGATCAACGACACGCCCAGCAGAATGACGCTGAGCAGCAGAAGCAGGCCGCGCTGGCGCTCCGGCAAGGAGGCGATGACGAGTGCGCCGAAGACGGCCCCGCCCCCGCTGATCGCGGTCAGCAATCCCAGCTGCACCGGCCCACCGTCCAGCACGTCCTTGACGAAGCCGGGGAGGAGCTGGATGTAGGGCATCGCCAGGAAGGCGCTCAGGAGCGTTACGGCCAGCACGATCAGGATCGTCGGGTCGTGGCGCACGTAGACGAAGCCGTCGCGCAGGTCCCCCAGCCCGCCCCGCGCCGACCCGCTCGAGGCAGCTTCCCGGCGAGGCAGCATGGCCAGGGTCACCATCGCGAAGAAGTAGGCGCCGGCCATGACCATGTACACCGGCCCCGCGCCGAACACGCCACCGCCGGCCGCGGCGGCCAGGAAGCCGGCGGCGGCGGGAGCCAGCACGCGCATCAGGTTCATGCCCGCCGAGTTGAGCGCGACCGCGTTCATCAGCAGGTCGCGACCCACCACTTCGGGGATCATCGCCTGCCGTGCGGGCATCATCAGTGCCATCGTGATCCCCTGGATGGCGCCCGCGGCGAAGAGGTGCCAGAGCACGACCGTGTCCGTCAGGATGAGAATTCCCACGACCAGCGCGTTGACAACGGAGACGAACTGCCCCACCTGCAGCACAAGCTTCTTCGGTGCGCGGTCAGCCAGCACCCCGCCGAGGACGCCGAGGAAGAGCATCGGGAGCGCCGAGGCCAGCGCGATCGCGCCCAGCAAGGCGAACGAGTTCGTGATTTCGTACACCACGTACCCGCGCATCACGAGCTGGATGTTCATCCCCGCCATCTGCCCGAGCATCGCCAGGTAGAACCAGCGGAAGTCGCGCTCGCCGAAGGAGGCGAACGTAGGCAGCGACGCTACGCGCGCGGTAACCGGATTGGAGCGGAGAAGAGACCCGGCGCGGGCCGTGCTCGTCGACTGCGCCAAGGGGCCTCCGGTGCGCTGGACGCGCACACCCTCACGCTAAGGTGAGGGTGTGGTGAGGGCAACCTCCGCCGGCTTCGTCCCTACGGCTCGACCGTAACCGTCCCCGTGGAGCCGTCGATCGTGACCGTGGCCCCGTCCGGGATCAGCGAGGTGATGCCCCGGATCTGGGCGACAGCCGGAATCCCGAACTCGCGCGCGACCGTGGCCGCGTGGCTGAGGATGCCGCCCGTCTCCACCACGACGCCCGCGGCGGGGATGAAGAGCGGCGTCCAGGCCGCGTCCGTGACCGGCGCGACCAGGATCTCGCCGGGCTCGAGCATCGTGCTGACGGCGGCCTCGGCGCTCTCGATCACGCGCGCCTTGCCCGAGGCCTGTCCCGGGCTCACGCCCAGTCCCTCGTAGCTCGCCGAGCTGACCGGCGCCGCGGCCTCCTTGGGGATCAGCTCGACCGGCCACTCGAACATGACCGGCAGCTCGTGCTGCTCCATCTGGGCGAACTCGTCCTTGCGGCTCGCGATGTTGGCCTTCGCTTCTGCCCCGTCGAGGTTGCCCTCGGCGGCCTGCCGCAGCTCCGGCAGCCGCAGGAACCAGACGTCCTCGGTGTCGTCGATAACGCCGCGCTCGACGAGTCGCCGCGCGAGCTCGACCACGGGCGGGCGCTGCGTGCGGCAGGCCCGCGCCCAGTTCGCCTTGCTGCTCTCGCGGCCGCGGTTCATCGTCTGCGCGTGGTAGAGGGCGTTCCGGTACTCCTCCAGCACCTCTGCCGGCAGCTTCGACTCGATCTCTCGCTCGACCGCCTCGCGGGCGGCCGCCTGCTTGCGCTCCAGCTCGTGCGGATCGCGATCCGGGTCGGCGTTCAGGTCCGCCTGGATGCTGCTCAGCACGAAGTTGGGCGCCTCGTTCCAGGTGCGGTAGGAGGGATTCGTCTCGTTCTGGCCGCGGAAGCCGAGTTCCTTGATGAACTCGGCGTACTCGGCCGCGAACGCCTGCCAGTCCGCGTTGGGCGGACTCGCGAGGTTCGCGATGAGCCCCTCCGGGGTCAGCGTGGCGAACTCCGTCGCAAGCGCGGGCCGCGCCGCGATGAAGCGGCTCAGGTCCCAGATCGCCTTCGCCGGGAGGGCGCTCTCCACGTCCGTGAGCCCGCTCGTGATCGTGTTCGCCCACTCCGGCGGGTGGTCGGGGATGTGCTCGTCGAGGATCGCCCCGATGGCGCTCGTGTACTCGCCGCCGCCCACCGAGTTGAAGTAGTGCGCCATGAAGATGCGCCCCGCCAGATCGGTCCCGGCGTCCAGCGCCTCGATCAGCTCCGCCTCGCTGGCCGCGCTCCAGTCGCGCGCCAGCGACTCCTGGTACGCCTGCTTGCTGATCGCGCGGTTCCGGTCGCGGATTTCCACCGAGCTCTCCCACTTCTCGGTGATGGCCGCGCGCGCGGCGATAGCACGCTCCTCATCGCCGTGGGCCTCGCTCGTGAACTCTTCCTCGCCGCCCTCGAGGAACTGCTTCAGGAAGTCGCTTCCCTCGCCCACCGAGTAGAGCGCCGTGAACGCCATGTTCAACCCGAAGTTGATGACGAAGCGGCCACCAATGAACGGCAGCGTTGTTGCGATGGGCGGCTTCGGGATCTCCAGCAAATCGGTCGTGCCGAAGGTCTCCATGACCCCGTAGTTCCAGACATAATCCCACTCCCGCCAGATATCGGCGGCCAGCGGCTTGGTCACGCCCGGGAGCACCTCGGCGGCGTTCGCCGTGGTGTAGTTCCCGTGCACGGTGTCGTGGTGGCTGTCCCAGCTGCAGTGAAGCTCGTCGCTCATCCTCGTGTCCCTCCTGGGTGCGGCCCGCTAGTAGGCGGCAGTCCCGCCGTCCACCGACCAGAGCGCGCCCGTGATGCCGGACCCGACGTCGGACGCCAGCAGCACCGCCACCGCGCCGACTTCCTCGACGGTGTTCATGCGCTTGATCGACGACTCGCTCGAGAACTGCTCAACCATTTCGTCGTAGGTCAGCCCCATGGAAGCGGCGGCGGCGGCCCCGCTCTCACGCACGATGTCCGTCTCGATCAGCCCCGGGCAGATGGCGTTCACGGTGATGCCCGTCGTGCCCACTTCCTGGGCCGAGCTCTTCGTGAGCCCGTTGATCGCGTGCTTCGCGGCCACGTACGCTGCGATGCCCGGCTTGCCGTGCTTCCCCTCCAGCGAGGAGATGTTGATGATGCGCCCGCTCTCCTGCGGAATCATGTAGCGGAAGGCGTGCTTGATTCCCCAGAACGTCGCCGACAGGTTCCACGTAATCGTGTGGTCCCACGCCTCGTTCTCCATCTGCGCCACCGGTGCGAATCCGGAGCTGCCGCCCGCATTGTTCACGAGGATGTCGATCTTCCCGTAGCGCTCGACCGTCCCGTCGATGAGCCCCGAGATGGTCGCCTCCTGCGTCACGTCGCCGGCGATGAAGTGGGCCTGGTCGCCCGCTCCCATCTCCTCCAGCGCCCGTGCGCCCTTCTCCTCGCTGCGACCGTTCATGACGACGCTCGCACCCTCGGCGATAAACGCCTCCACGATGCCGCGACCGATGCCGCGTGTTCCACCGGTGACCGCGGCCACCTTGCCTTCCAGCTTCATCTCACCCCTCCGGGATTCCATGGTGATACGCCCCGCGGCCATCGTCGCAGGGCCGACGGCGAAGCTTACCGATACACCCCGCGCAAGCGCCACCGCAGCGGGCCGTTGCCCGTGCAGCGGACGGGGTAATTCGGGAGCGAGGGCCGTAACCTTGTCGGGGTGATGGCTAGTCTGTGCTGGAAGGCGCTGGCGGTGGCAGCCTGCGCGGTGGCGCTTGCTGCCTGTGGCGGCGACCCCCCGCAGCCCTCCCCCACCCCCGCAACCCACGCCCACGGCGACTGCTGCGTCACCGGTCAGCACCCCCACCCCAACCGCCCCCTCCCCCACTGGGGTCTCGTTTAAAAATCGACGGGCCCACGAGCCGGTGAGGGAGGGGGGTGTGGCGGGTGGGGGGTGTAAAAAAAGGGGGGGGGGGGG
>VXPF01000132.1 GCA_009839725.1 Dehalococcoidia bacterium
GCCACCGCCGCACCCGCCCCCACGCCCCGCCTGCACACCCGAGCCTTCGTGAAGGCCCAGGAGGGCTGCAACGACGTCTGTGCCTTCTGCATCGTGCCCCGCACCCGCGGCCGCGAAGTCTCCCGCTCCATCGACGACGTGTCGCGCGACGTAGACGCCGCACACGCCCGTGGCGCCCGTGAGGTCGTGCTCACCGGTACCCAGCTCGGCGCCTGGGGCCGCGACCTCCCCGACCCCCTCACCCCCCGCGACCTGATTGCTGGCGTGCTCGCCCGCACGGAGACGCCCCGGCTCCGCTTCAGCTCACTTCAGCCCCAGGACATCACGCCCGAGCTTGTCGTCCTCTGGGACGACCCTCGCCTCATGCCCCACTTCCACCTCGCCCTCCAGTCAGGCTCCGATGCGGTGCTCTCTCGCATGCGCCGCCGCTACGACGTTGCCGCCTACCACGCCGCCCTCGACCGCATCCGCGCTGCCGTCCCCCACGCCGCCGTCACCACCGACGTGATCGCGGGCTTCCCCGGCGAGAGCGAGGACGACTTCGCTGCCACCCTCGCGCTCTGCAAGGAGGCGGCCTTTGCCCGCGTTCACGCCTTCCCCTACTCCCCCCGCGCCCGCACCGCCGCCGCCGGGATGCCCGACCAGGTGCCGGTCGAGGTGCGCAAGGAGCGGATGGCCCGCCTCCTCACCCTCGCGAACGACCTCGGCGCGGCCTTCCGCGCCCGATTCACGGGCGATGTGCGTCCCGTGCTCTGGGAGGAGCCGCGCGCCACGCCGGAGGGCGGCCGCTGGCACGGCCTGACCGACAACTACGTCTCCGTCTACGTGGAGAGCGAATACGACCTCGCCGGACGCATCACCCCCGCCGCCCTCGGCGCGCCCTTCGCCGACGGCCTCGCCGCCCGACTTGGGAGCGCCGCATGACCGACCCCGCCCCCATCGACCGCCCCTCCCGCGATGAGCTCCCCTGGGTGCTGGAAGCGCTCCTGCTCGCCTCCGAGGAGCCCCTCGGCCCTGCCGCCCTCTCCCGCGCCACCGGCGTTGGCGAGCGCTCCATCCGCACGGGCCTCGATCGCCTCGCCAACGACTACGAGGCCCGCGGCCTCCGCCTCCAGGAGGAAGGCGGCCGCTACCAGCTCGTCACCGCCCCCGAGTACGCCCCCTTCGTCGCTCGCCTCCTCGGAGACGAGACGACCATCCGCCTCTCTCGCGCTGCCCTCGAGACCCTCACCATCGTCGCCTACCGCCAGCCCTGCACCCGGGGCGAAGTCGAGGCCATCCGTGGCGTCAACTCCGACCGCATCGTCGCGAACCTCGAGCAGCGCGGCCTCATCGAGAACGTGGGCACCGCACGCTCGCCCGGCCGCCCCCGGCTCTACCGCCCCGCTCCCCGCTTCTACGAGCACTTCGGGCTGCTCGGCCCCTCCGACCTCCCGCCCCTCCCCGAAGACGATCCCTCCGAGACCGTCGACATTTGAGTCCCGTGCCCGCTTGCTGATGGTCCTCGGCCTCCTCCGCATCCGCCTCCGCTTCGTCGCCCACTCCCGCAAGGAGAAGCGCGCCCTCGTGAAGTCCGTCGTCGAACGCCTCCGCCATCGCTACAACGCCGCCGTTAGCGAGGCCGCCGACCTTGACGCGCTCGACCTCACGACCATTGCGGTCGTCTGCTTGGCACACGACGCTTCCCACGCCGACTCCCAGCTCCAGAACATCTCCCGCGCGGTCGAGGGCTGGCGTCTCGATGCCGAGGTCGTCGACATTGAGACCGAGCTCATCAGCGTCTAGCCGTCGCGCTCCCCGGGCCTCAGGAGGGCCAGCAGGCGGTTCCGCGCCTCTTCCACTTCCTCCACCCGCAGCAGGATGCAGACTCCCAGGTACACCGCCAGACCCGCGATCGCCGCCGCGAACACCGTAACCCACGCCGCCGCCGTTCCGGGTTCGTCGAACGTGGGTAGCACGAGCCCGAGGAAGAGCGCCATCGCCGCCGCCGCCGCCGCGATCCGCGAGATCGCCTGCAGGTCCCGGAAGGCATCCGCCGCCGACCCCGTTCGCACGGCGTACAGCCAGTACAGGAAGATCCACTCCAGCCACGACGCGATCGAGAGCGAGATCGCCAGCCCCTCCACGCCGAACCGCTCCCACAGTATCGTGCTCAGCACGATGTTCACGATCACCGCCCCAACCGTCAGCGCCACCGGCGTACGGGTGTCGCCCAGCGCGTAGAAGCCCCTGCTGTGAATCTCGATGGCCGCTTGCGGCACGATGCCGAGGCAGAGGAATCCCAGCGCCGCCGACGTGATCGCCGTGTCGCCGGCGCCGAACGCCCCCCGCTCCAGCAGCACCGTCGTCGCCGGTTCGCGCAGGAAGGCGAGCCCCAGCGCCGCCGGGATCGCGAAGAACAGGATCGTCCGCAGCACCCGCGAGACCGTCTCGATGAGGCTGCGGTCGTCGGCGTCCGCAGCCTGCTCCGCAAGCCGCGGAAACGCCGCCGTCGAGAGCGCGATGCCGAAGAGGGCGACCGGCAGGTTCGCGATCAGCCACGCGAACGTTAGCCCCGAGATGGCCGAGGTGCCCACCTTCGAGGCGAAGAACGTCGTCGTCACCACGAAGTTCGCCTGCGCCGCCGCCAGCCCCAGCACGCGCGGGCCCATCAGCCGCGCCACTTCCAGCGTAGGAACGTCCCTCAGGTTCACCCGGAACCCGTACCGCATCCGCTCTCGCACCAGCCCCGGAATCTGCACGAGCAGGTGCCCGCCCGACCCGATGACCACGCCGATGGCGAGCCCCTCCACCCCGAACCGCCCGGAGAGCGCCACTGCCCCGAAGATGATGCCCAGGTTGTAGAGGTTCGGCGCCAGCGCCGAGAGGAAGAACTTCTGGCGTGCGTTCAGGACGCCCGTGATCATCCCGCTCACCGAGAGCAGCAGCGGCGAGAGCAGCATGATCCGCGTCAGCTTCACCGCCTCGGAGGTCAGCTCGTCGCCCCGCCCGATGTCCTCCCCCAGGCCGGGCGCGAACAGGGGCACCAGCCACGGCGCCAGGGCCAGCGCGATCAGGCAGAGCAGCGCCGTCGCGAGGAACACGATCGTGAGGACGTTGCTTGCCAGCCTCCAGGCCGCCTCGCTCCCCTCGCGCCGGTAGAGCCGCGTGAACACGGGGATGAACGCGCTCCCCAGCGTCGCCCCCGCCAGCACCTGGAAGATCAGGTCCGGAACGCGGAAGGCGACCCAGTAGGCGTCGAGCTCCGGGCTGGCGCCGAACTCGTTCGCGATGATCGCCGTCCGCGCCACCCCCAGCAGCCGCGACGCGAGGAACCCGAAGGCGACGATCGCGCCCGCGATCATCAGTCCCTCGCGCGCTGACCCCAGCCTTCCTTCGGGCGAGCCCCCCACGGCCATGCGGGGCATGGTACGGCCTCGCCGATCTGCGGTCGCAGCTGCCGGAGACGTAGCGCCATCGCCCCGCGCCGCTACCATGGAGCCATGCGCTACCGCCGCATCGTCGCCAAGTTCGGCACGAGCCTGCTCACCGCCGGCTCCGATCGCCTCGATCTCGTGGCGATGTCACGCCTCGTCGGGCAGGTCGCCCGCCTGCGCGAGGCCGGCTGCGAAGTCGCCATCGTGTCCAGCGGTGCGCAGGCCGCCGGACGCCACGTCCTCAGCCGACGCCCCGACGCCCCCGACCTCAGCCGCCAGGCCCTCGCCAGCGTCGGCCAGAGCCACCTCATGCAGAGCTGGGACGAGCTCTTCGAGTGGCACGACGTCGTCGTCGCCCAGGTGCTCCTCACCCGCCGCGACCTCAGCGACCGCCTCGGCTACCTGAACGCGCGCACCACCCTCCGCGACCTGCTGGACTGCGGCGCCGTGCCCATCGTCAACGAGAACGACGCCGTCGCCCTCGACGAGGTCCTCGCCTCCCGCATCGGCGAGAACGACAGCCTCTCCGCCTTCGTCGCGAACCTCATCGATGCCGATCTGCTCGTCATCCTCACCGACGTCGACGGCCTCTACACCGCCGACCCCTCCCTCGACCCCTCCGCCCGCCTCATCGACGCCGTGGACGCCATCGACGAGTTCCACGAAGACGCAGCCGGCGACGGCCCCGGCCGCGGCGGCATGACCTCGAAGGTCAGCGCCGCGCGGGTCGCGACGCAGGGCGGAGCCGCCGTCGTCATCGCCAACGGCCGCACCCCCGACGCCCTCGTGACCGCCGCCGAGGGCACGGCCATCGGCACCAGCTTCGTCCCCTCGACGAACCAGCTCGAGAGCCGCAAGCGCTGGATCCTCGGGAACGCGGGGGTCAGCGGCCACCTCGTCGTCGATGGCGGAGCCGCGACCGCCCTCCGTGAGCGCGGTCGCAGTCTGCTCCCCGCCGGCGTCAAGGATGTCGAGGGCGCCTTCGAGCGTGGCGAGGCCATTGAGGTGCGCGACCTTGAGGGCAAGCGCGTCGCCGCCGGCATCACCAACTACGCCAGCAACGAGGTCCTGCGCATTCGCGGCCTCCGCAGCGACCTCATTACCGAGACCCTTGGCTACGCCTACGGCGAAGAGGTCATCCACCGCGACAACCTCGTCCTGCTCTAGGACTCCCGGAGGCTCCATGGACTGCTACGTTCGCTTCGCCCGCCCCGACGGCTCAACCGCAGCCGGTCTGCTCGAAGGCGACCGCATCGCCGTCATCGCCGAGCCCTTCTGGGAGCGCACAGAGCGCACCGGCGAGTCACTCGACCTCGCGGACGTCCGCCTCCTGCCCCCTTGCGAGCCCCGCTCCATCGTCTGCGTGGGCCTCAACTACGCCAGCCACCTGGGTGGCCAGCCCGCCCCCTGTCTCTTATGCGCGTCGGACGCTGCCGGCGATCTTACGCGTGTAGGTGTCGGGGGTGGGCGTTGGTGTGGTGGAGAAGGGGGGGGGGGGGG
>VXPF01000001.1 GCA_009839725.1 Dehalococcoidia bacterium
TTATTACACCCCAACTCGCCCTCTCCCGGATTTCCTCTCCGGCTCGTGGTCTCGGAGAGGGCTAAATGAGACCGCGGCGGGGGTGGCGTTGGGGTGGCTTCGGGGGCGGTTGTTGCGGTGTCCTTGGCAGGCGTGCCTTGCGGCGCCGGCTCCCCCTCGGAGGGGCCGCCGCAGGCGGCGACCACGATCAGGGCGGCAGCCAGCACGGCGAACGCGCGAAGGGGCATGGCGATCAGTGTACGGGGCCCCGCGGCACAGCTTGCTTACGGCGTCCTAACACGGCCACGGTAAGCAGGCCGACTGGCCCGGTGGAGGGTGAGTCTCTAGCCTTAGTGCCAGCCACCGAGACCATGTGTCATTGAGTCAGTTTTCCCACCCGGAGTACCCATGCTTTCGAATACTTCGTCCCCCCTTGCCGCCCGGATCGGCGGGCGATTGCTGGCGACTGCCCTTGTCGCTCTCTCGCTGATCGGCGGCCTGCTCGTCCTGGAGGCCCCGCCACTGGCCTCGGCCGAGGATCCCGAGTGCGACGTCACCGACCTCGGCACGCTCGGGGGCGAGACGCAGAGGCTGGAGGCAACCGGCCGCTGGACGACAGAGGACTGCGAGTCCGCTTTCCGCGCGGGCAGCGATGCCCACTCGTACAGCTTCGAGGTCACCGAGACCGGCCGCGTGCGGATCGACCTGCTCTCCAGCGAGGCCGACTCGTACCTGTACCTGCTGAGCGGCGCCGGCGATCGCATCGCGGACAACGACGACGGAGCGGCAGGCGTGAACGCGCGCATCGAGCGCGACCTTGAGCCGGGCGCCTACCGGATAGAGGCGACGACGGTGGGAGGCCGTGGGCGAGGCCCCGCGGACTTCTCCCTCAACGTGGGCTACGTCGAGGGATGCGAGCCGATCGACCTCGGCGTGCTGACGGCGGAGGCCGACCTGACGGCGACCGGGGTCTGGACGGTGGAGACGTGCGGCTCGCGGATCGAGGCGACGCACCCGGCCTACAACTACTCATTCGTGCTGCCGGCAGGCGGCCGCGTCCGGATCGAGCTCACGTCCGAGGACGGCGATCCCGTGCTGTCGCTGGCGTCGCCCGCAGGCGTTATCGGGGCGAACGACGACGGAGCGGTCGGCCGGAACTCGCGGATCGAGGGGTACCTGCCCGGCGGCGTCTACCTGATCGAGGCCACGACCTACCTGCAGGGTGACCGGCAGCCCCTTGTCGCGGACTTCGAGCTGACTGTCCACCTGGTTGACGAAGTGGCCGCCCAGAACGGCTTCATCCTGAAGGTGGAGGAGAGCCTCGCCCCGGACGTCGTCATTGCCGGAGAGCCCTTTGTGGTCGACTACCGTGTCGGCAATGTGGGCGGGGGCGACCTCCCGGAGGACTGGTTCGTCATCGTGTACGCCATCGGGCCGCGCGCCTACGCGGACCTGGAGGTAGAGGCTTCCGAGACCGTCTGGAATGCTGGAGCCAGCTACCACTCAAGCCCCGAACTCGCCAGCGCAACCAGCACGGCGATTGCGCCCATCGAACCGATCGAGGTCGTTCTCCCCCGGACCGGCGACTCATATGTCTTCCTCGGCGCGCAGCTCTTCCAGCTGGTCGAAGACGAGGGCAGGTACGACAACCCGGGCGAGTTCCACGGCCTCTGGCGGAACCTGCGAGTTCTCAGCGGCCCCATCTACGGCCCGGTCACGGTGTCCGTGGACGGCGCGGAGTACACAGTTGAGGCGGCTGACGACGAGGACGGCGAGGTCACGACCACAGTGGTTTCCGTCGCGGACGCCGAGGCGGAGATCGAGGCCTTCGCGGAGGCGAAGGCGACCTACACCGCGGCCGTGGCCGAGACAGTGCTCGGCGGCATCTTTGAGCGGCCGGGGCTCGAGGGCCTGTGGGCTGCGGACGAAGCGTTGGCAGTCGACATCAAGAACGCTTCCTCAAGCACCCTTCTGGACATTTTCGCCGAAGAGTACGAGCGCCTGATCGCCGAGTCAGACCTGGGCGAACCGCCCGCCCGGCGCGAGGCCATCGACCCGGTGGAGGTCGAGGACTTCGTCCTCATGGTCGGGAACAAGGCCGCACGCCAGTACGCGTCGCTGGCCGCTTCGTGGAGCGCGCTCCAGGAGCAGATCGCCGGCGGCGAGGCGCTCTCCTTCGAGGAGGCGTTCGCGCTGCAGGCCGAGCTGGCCTACGCAGAGCGCATCCTCGCGCCGGTGGCCACCGGGGCGAACATCGTCAGGGCCGCCCGTGAAGCCGAGGCAGGATGGGCGGACAGGCGGGTCGTGAGGATGGCGCGCGGGCTCGCCTTCGAGGGCGCCTGCGGCGCCGATGCGGACGAGAGGCTCGATCGCTTCAGCGCGCTGGATGCGGAGATCCGCGCCGCCTTGCCCGTGTTCGGGTACGGAGTGGACGCTGCCCTCTGCGGGGCGCTCTTCGTGGACGGCGCCAACTCACGCTTCCTGGCGCGCCTGGCGATCGAGAGCCCGGGGTTGACGGCCCTGAACGCGCCGGAGGTGCCGGAAGTGGAGCCGGTTGAGCCGCCACCGCCACCCCCGTACGAGCTGCGCATCATCGCGCGGCTGACCGAGGACGGCCGGGTGGAGCACGGCGTGGAGTTCGGCAGCGGATTCCAGATCCTGCCCACGCAGCGCTTCCTCGGAACGGACGCGAGGACGGGCATCTGGCACATCACCAGCGAGGTCGAGCTAGGCGGGAGTTCAATCGGGCTTGTTCGGGCGCGGCGACTGGCAGACGGCCGCATTCAGCTGGGCTTCCGCGACGCCAACGGCTTCAACATCACGCCCGCTATCCGGTTCCTGCCCGCCGATCTACCCGTCGGAAGCTGGCTGCGCAGCAGCGTGATCGAAGTGCCCCGACCAGCAGCCGCCGAGTAGCGGCGCCGGTGGCGAGCTAGGCGCCCGTGATGGCGCCTAGCTCGCGCCAGGGCCGGGCGCGACGCGCCTCCCAGTGGGCCTTCCAGTCATCGCAGACGCCCTGGCCACCGTGCCAGTAGTCGACCTCGAGGCAGACCTTGCCGTCGCGGAACTCGAGGCGCGACACGCCCTCGGCCGTGCCCCAGCGCCCGGCGTTCTCATTCGCGTCCGCGGGAATCTGGCCGTACGCCATCCACATCACGACGACACCGCTGTCGGCCACGTAGATCTCTTCGGGGAGCACCTTCAGGGTGTCGGCGGCCGCCGCCCAGAACTCGCGCACGGCGTCGTGACCGCGCATCGGCTCGGCGTGGCCGACGATGTCGCGCATGACGACGTCCTCGGTCATGAACTGGAGGGGCGCATCGACGTGCCCCCCGCTCCAGCCTTCCTCGAAGAGCTTGCGTGCGATCTCGACCTCGGCCTGTCCGACCATGAGCGGCCTCCCCTGCGCGATTGGCGTGCGTGGGCGGGATGGTAGCGGAAACGGCAGCGCTCGGGTGTACCATCCGAGCCGTATGGCCGAAACGATGACGCCTGAGGAGGCGCGCAGCTACCTGAACCACCTGCTCACGCTGGGCATCCGACGGGAGCAGGCATTCGCGCCCCTGGCGGCGGCCTTCATCCGGGAGAACGATCTCGACGCGCTCGGGCTGCTCCCGGACGAGCAGGTGAACCTGCTGCTGGCGGCGGCGCAGTCGTTCGCGCCGGAGCCGCGGCGCTACAGCGCGAAGCTCGACTTCCTCCAGCGGGCGCAGGCGCTGCTGCCTCGGACACGCCTGGCGGGCACGCCGGTCGAGGCGCAGGTGGGGCAGGAGCTGCGGAAGACGGCGTACGAGCTGGAGCGCTACCACGAGGCGGTGCGGGTCAACCGCTCGGGAACGGAAGGGCGGGAGCACATCATCGTGGAGAGCATGGCCCCCGAGTACTTCACCGACATCGCCCAGAAGCGGGCGGCGGCGCACTACCAGGACCGCTACCACCTCAGCCCCGAGGCGCGGCGGGCCCAGAACTACACGGGTCCCGCGCAGCAGTTCGAGCCGGAGAACACCGCCATCCACAAGGAGTTCGAGGGCGCCTGCGGGCCGTTCATGAACGCGCGCACGCACGCCTTCCACGTGCTGCTGCCGTTCGACCTGAAGCTGAGCCGCTCGCCCCAGGACCCGCTCGAGACGGGCGTGCGCATCTTCTTCGGGAAAGAGGGCTACTCGTTCCCCCTGCGCTACCAGATGGGCCAGCTCACGAGCGACCGCGACGGGACGGTGGTGGGGGTGCCGGTGGACGACCCGAACCTCGTGTACGTATCGGCCTCGCGGGTGAAGGAGCCGGAGTTCCGCTACGACGGGCCCGCTCCCGGGAACGCGCCGCCGGAGCTTGCGTTCCCGCTGACGGTACTGCAGCACCTCGGCAGCCTGGGCACCTACGTGCAGGTGAGCTGCAACCTGAAGGTGTGGTTCGATGCCTCGCGGGTCTCCATCCTGATCCAGGGGGCGCCCGAGCTGCACGGCCTCGGGCTGACGGCGGCGACGGGCCTCATGACGCGCACCTATGGCCTCGGGACGACAGAGGAGTACGAGCGCAGCGGCGGCGAGCCCTGGCAGGAGGGGATGAGCTACAACTACGTGAACCTGCACCTCGCCCTGCAGGAGGGCGTCGACTCGGCGGTGATCCCGTACAACACGCCGATCTTCACGCTATACCCCGTGCTGAGCCGTCAGGCGGTCGCGTTCGAGGACGCGGCCGAGGCGAACGAGCGCATCGCGCAGTCTATGGGCGAGGGGCAGGGCTAACTCAGCCTCCTCAGGAGCCAGTCGCGGGCAACGGCTCCCTGGGCCTGCTGGAAGGCGCGCAGGTTGGGCAGGCCGGGCGGCGGCAATCGCGACCCCCACTCGGTGAAGGCGCCGGCTAGAGCGGCCACGACCACCGTGACGTGGTCGGGGTCGGCGACGCGCCAGGCGGGGTGGGCGGCGACGACCTCCTCGGGTGGCGGACCTCCCTGCATGGTCACGCTCGGGGCCATGACGACGACATCGACCCAGGCGGCGCCGACGCAGGCGTGGGGCCAATCGAGGAACCAGACGCGGTCGTCCGTGAGCAGGATGTTGTCGGCGCGGATGTCGAAGTGGACGAGGGTGTCGCCCTCGACCGCCTCCGGGATCTTCGCCTCCAGATCGGCGAGGCGATCGAGGTTCTGCCGGAACCAGGGGGCGAGGGCCCGGCGGCGGTGGCCCTTCTCGTCACGGAGGATGGTCCAGCAGGTCTGCGGAAAGGACGCGGAGGCGCGAGGGGCGGCTTCGGGGAGGAGGGGCGAGGGCGTGAGCCGATCGCCGAGGCGGACGAGGGCGTCGAGGATCCGGTCGAGCTGGCGCAGATCCCAGGGTTGGCGGGGGTGTTCGCCCTCGATGTCCTCGAAGGCGAGCGCAACCCAGCCACCCTCTCCCTCGTCGAGGGACCAGAGGAGGCGCGGAGCGGAGATGTCCTCGGGCATGCCCGAGATGACGGCGATCTCGCGGCGATGAATGCCGGCGCTGTCGGGATTGATGTCGGGGCCGACCGCCTTCACGAAGACGCGGCGCCCGTTCTCAAGCACGAGTCGGGCGGCCACCCCCGGCGAGAAACCCGAGGGCTGGGTTACGGCCTCGGCGACGGGGCTCCCGGCCCATGCCTCGAAGGCCTCGCGCAGACGCTGCGGCGCCTGGTCCCAGTGGAGTCGCGCCCCCTGGGGGGCCAGCGGCTGGATGGCGACCATCGCGACCTCCCCTAGGGCCAGACCACCCAGGTGTTGGGCGACGTGACCATGCTCCCGAGGATTTGCGGCGGCGCCCCGGCGAGGGTCTCGAAGGCGCGCTCCTGGGTGAGGGCGCTGCCGGCGAGCTGGCGCAGGCCCTCGACGCGCTTCTGCCACTCGACGCGGGGCTGGCTGGCCTCGAGGTAGCGGCCCTGCACGCGCTGGCCGAGGAGGAGCACGTCGTACGCGAAATCTCCGAAGACCTCCTCGGGCTTGAAGAACTGCGACTGGCGGTAGGTGAGGGGCGTGCGCTCCTGGAAGAGGTCGACGCGCTCCTGGGCGCCTCCCAGGTCGACGGCGTTCCGGCAGGCCTGCCAGAAGGGGGTGTCGAGCTTCTTGTTGAAGCGGTAGTGGACGGCGAGGAACCAGCGCACGTCGTCCCAGTGGGCGTTGAGGGTGCGGTTCACGATGCCGCGGATGGCGGTGTCCTTTTTCGTGCGGGGGAAGTTGAGGACGAGCTGGTTGATCTCGAGGATGATCATGTGGAGGCCGGTCGACTCCAGCGGCTCGACGAAGCCGTAGGAGTTGCCGATGGCGACCACGTTCCCTTTCCAGAAGTGGTCGCGGCGCCCGGTCTTGAAGCGGATGACACGGTGGTCGCCCATGCCTTCGTTCTTCGAGCGCATCTCCTCGGCGGCCTCGTCGTCGGAGAGGAACTGGGAGGAGAAGACGTAGCCGCGGTGGTCGTCCTCGACCGAAGGGGTGTTCCAGCACCAGCCCGCGTCCATCGTCTCGGCGGTCGTGAAGGGCTTGATGTGCCCGCCGTGGGGCACGTTCGCGACGATGGCGCGGTCGCAGAAGAGGCTGCCCTCGTAGCTATGGAAGGGCGAGCCGAGCGTCTCGCCCATGATCTCGGCGCGGAAGCCGGTGCAGTCGACGTAGAGGTCGAAGCGGCGCTCCTCGCCGTCGTCGGTGACGATGTGGTCGAGCGACTCGCCGTCCTCGGTGGGGACAAATTCGGTTACGGAGCGCTCGAGCAGCTCGACGCCGTCGCGCACCGCCTGTTCCTTCAGGTAGGCGACGAAGCGGCCGTTGTCGAGGTGGTAAGCGAAGGGGATGCGGTCGATGAGGGAGGTGAGCTGTCCGCCCTCGTTGGTCACGATGGGGGCGCGCTCGTTGGAGATGAGCAGGGAGCCGAGGGAGTACTCGTTGAATTCGCCGCCGTAGTAGACGGCGTCGAGGATGGGGCCGGGATGGAAGGCGTAGTTGAAGTAGTAGTCGCCGGGCTGTCCCCACTCGAACTTGACCCCGAACTTCCAGGTGGGCTGCACCTTCTCGTAGAGCTCGTGGACGTCGCGCTCAAGGTAGGCGTGGAGGAACTTGACCATGATGGGCGTCGTACCCTCGCCCACGCCGATGATGGGGATGGTGGGCGACTCGATGAGGGTGACCTGCAGGTGGGGGAGCTTCTTTCGCAGGGCGAGCGCGGTCAGGTAGCCGGCGGTGCCGCCGCCGATGATGCCGACCGTTCTGTACTCGCCCGATGGCTGGGTCATGCGGCTATCGTGCCACGGATAGGGTTGGGAGGGGCGGGACGGGGCTCTCGCGCGCTCGCGCCGAAGCGGTAAGATGCGCGCTCGCTGGGAGGCGCGCGTCAAATGGAACTCGGAGCTGGCAAGACGGCGGTGGTGACCGGTGGGGGGAGCGGTATCGGCGAGGCGTTGTGCCGCGCGTTCGCGGCGGAGGGGATGTCGGTGGTGGTCTCCGATATCGACCTGAGCGCCGCCGAGGGGGTGGCGAACTCGATCAACGACACCGGCGGGAGCGCCGTCGCAGTCCGCACGGACGTCTCCGACCGGGCTTCGGTGAAGGAGCTGGCCGACAAGGCGTTCGAGACGTTCGGGGGCGTGCACGCGCTCTGCAACAACGCTGGCGTCGTGGCCTTCCGGTCCGCCGCCGAGATGAGCGACTCGGACTGGGACTGGGTGATGGGAGTGAATCTGGACGGCGTGATCAACGGGGTGACGCAGTTCCTGCCGCGGATGATCGAGCAGGGCGAGGGGCACATCGTGAACACGTCGTCGAGCGCGGGGCTGTTCGCACCGCCGGGGATGGCCTCGTACGTGGCCTCGAAGCAGGCGGTGGTGGGGCTGTCCGAGCACCTGGACCATGACCTGGAGGCGGTGAACATCGGCGTGTCGGTGCTCTGCCCGGGCGGGGTGGCGACGAAGATCGTGGAGGCGGGTCGGAACCGTCCCGACGAGCACGGCGGCCCCGAGGACGTTCCCGACTTCGCCGAGCCGATCCGGCAAGGGATCGCGCAGGGGATGCCGCCCTCGGAGGTCGCGGCCCGGGTGCTCGACGCGATCCGCAACGAGCACCTCTACATCGTGACGCACGAGGACACGAAGCCCGGCGTCGAAGCGCGCCTCGAGGGCATCCGGGCGGGGTACGCGCTCAACGACTAGCGTTCGCAGCCGTTCCTGATCGGGAGGAGGGAGGCTCCTCCGCGAGCTCTTTCGCGCCCCATTACTTGGTTGCCAAGTATTGGGGCGCTCGCTAGAGTCCCGGAGCCGTGACACGCGAGCTTCTGCCCGGTGAACACGCCGTCCTGGCGCTGCTGCGCACCCGTGCGATGTACGGGTACGAGATGGCGCGCTACTTCGAGGGCGAGGACCTGCGCGAGGTCTGCCCCATCGAGCAGGGATCGCTGTACACGTACCTGCGCAACCTCGAGGGTCGGGCGCTGGTCACGTGGCGGGAGGAGCGCGAGGGGCTGCGGCCGCCGCGCAAGCGGTTCGCGCTGACCCCGGTGGGGGAGGGACTGGTGGAGGCGTGGCTGCGCGAACCCGTGGAGCGGCTGCGCGAGGTGCGGTTCGAGCTGCTCGTGAAGCTGTACGTTCTGCACGCGGTGGACCCGGCGGCCGAGGCGGCGCTGGTGCGGGACCAGCTGCGGGTGTGCGAGACGTATCGCGAGCGGGCGCGGGAACGGGTCGCCCGGGCGGGCGACGGCTTCTCGCGGCTGGTGGCGCAGTCGAAACTCTCAGCAGCGGACGCGACCGTGGACTGGCTGCAGGGTCACCTGGCCACGCTTTCCGCTCCCGCTGCCAAGCCATGATCCCGCGAGCGACCGCGGCGGCGGGGCTGGCGGCCATCGCCCTTGCCCTGGGCGCGTGCAGCGGCGACGACGGCCACGAGGAGATCACCGTCTTCGCGGCGGCCTCGCTTACCGATGCCTTCGGGGAGCTGGCGACGGTGTTCGAGGCGGAGCATCCGGACTTGACCGTGCGGCTGTCGCTCGCCGGGTCGGCCACGCTGCGCACGCAGATTCTGGAGGGCGCGCCCGCCGACGTCTTCGCGAGCGCGAGCCCCGACGAGGTCGAGGCGCTGGAGGCGGAGGGTCTCGTACGCGACCAGCGGACGCTCGCCTCCAACAGGCTCGTGGTGGCGACACGAGGCGACGCCATCGGCTCGTTCGCGGACCTCGCGGCGCCGGGCGTGCGACTGGTGCTGGCCGGGGAGGACGTTCCGGCAGGTCGCTACGCGCGGGCCGCGCTGGCGCTCGCCGACACGGACGGGGCCTTCGGCGAGGACTTCGCCGGGCGCGTCCTGGCGAACGTGCGGAGCAACGAGGCCAACGTTCGGGCGGCCCTCGCCAAGGTCGAGCTGGGGGAGGCGGACGCGGCCATCGTGTACGCGACCGACCTGGCGGCGGCGGACGGCGTTCGAGCGATACCGGTTCCCCGGCGGTTCCAGGTGGCGGCGGAGTATCGCATCGCGCTCCTGTCGGGGAGCGACGCCGCCGCGGCATTCGTGGCGTTCGCGACCTCCCCTGAGGGGGCGGCGACGCTCGCGCGTCACGGCTTCATGGTCGTGGGGGCGACGCCGTGACGGCCCTGCGGGCGCGGGCTCCCCACGCCGGGCTGGCGTTGCTGATCGCGGTGTTCGCGGTCTTCTTCCTGCTGCCGTTCGCGGGGCTGCTGGAACGGGGGCTGGGGGACAGCGGGGCCTGGGACGCGGTCACGAGCAGCACCGCGGCGGACGCGCTGGCGCTCTCGCTTTGGACCTCGGCGGTCGCGCTCGTCATCGCCGTTGTGGCGGGGACGCCGGTGGCGTACTGGCTCTCGCACGCGCGCTTCCCGGGGAAGGGCGCGGTGGAGGCGCTCATCGATCTGCCCATCGTGCTGCCCCCGACGATCGCGGGTGTAGCGCTGCTGACGGCCTTCGGGCGGAAGGGGCTGCTGGGGGCGCCGCTCGACGAGTGGTTCGGGCTGACACTCGGGTTCAGCACGGTGGCGGTGATCATGGCGCAGCTGTTCGTGGGCGCCCCGTTCTACGTGCGGGCGGCACGAGCCGGCTTCGCGAGCGTCGACGATCAGTACGAGCGGGTCGCGCACACGCTGGGCGCGTCGAAGCTGCGGACGTTCGTGCGGATCGTGCTGCCGCTGAGCTGGCCGTCGCTGGCGGCGGGGGCGGCCCTCTGCTGGGCGCGAGCGCTGGGCGAGCTGGGGGCGACGCTCATCTTCGCGGGGAACCTGCAGGGCGAGACGCAGACGATGCCGCTCGCCATCCTCAGCGCGTTCGAGAGCGCAGACGGGCTGACCACGGCGGTGGCGCTCGCGATCCTGCTGCTGGCGGTGGCGCTGGTGGCGCTGGCAGCGTTCTGGCTGCTCTCCACGCGAAGACAGGGGATAGCATGACGCTCGACTTCGCGGCGCGAACGCAGCTCGGGGATTTCTCCTACGACGCCCGCTTCGAGGCCGGCAACGAGATCGTCGTGCTCTTCGGGCACTCGGGGGCGGGGAAGAGCCTGACGCTGCAACTGATCGCCGGGCTGCTGCGGCCGGACGGCGGACGCATCGCGATCGGGGGCGAGCCTGTGTTCGACTCCGGCAGCGGCCTCGACCTGCCTCCGCAACAGCGCCCGATCGGGTACGTCGTGCAGGACCTGGCGCTGTTCCCGCACATGACCGTGGCGGAGAACGTCGCCTTCGGGATGACGAGCGAGGGGAGAGACGACCGGCTCGGGGAACTCCTCGACCTGATGCACCTGACCGAGTTCCGGAGCCGGAAGCCGCGCTCGTTGAGCGGCGGGCAGCAGCAGCGCGTCGCGCTGGCGCGGGCGCTGGCCCGGGACGCGCGTCTGCTACTGCTGGATGAGCCGTTCAGCGCACTGGACGAGTCGCTGCGCGTGGAGCTGCGGCGGGAGCTCATCCGCTTGCGGAGCGAGCTGGACCTGAGCGTCATCTTCGTGACGCACGACCTGCGCGAGGCGCACCTGGTGGCCGACCGGCTGGCGGTCTTCGATGCGGGCCGGCTGCTGCAGTTCGATGGTCGCGAACGGGTCTTCCGGGCGCCGGCGAACCGGCGGGTGGCGCAGCTCACGGGCGTCGCCAACATCCTGCGGGGGCGAGTCGTGGAGGAGCGGAACGGGGAGCTGGCGGTGGAGGCGGGGGGCACGCGGCTGCTGGCGCCCCTGCCGAACGGCTGGCGTCCGCGCGAGGGGGAGGAGGTCGACCTGGCGATACGAGCGGAGCGCGTCAACCTGCGGCGGCTGGACGCGGACGACCCCGGCCATCCCAACCTGGTGCGCGGCACGATCCGCGAGGAGCTCGCCTACGGGGCGACGCATACGCTGCGGTTCGAGTCCCCGCTGGGGCCGTCGATCGAGGTCGAGATCGCGGCGCGGCCGTACGAGGTGTTGGGGGTAGCGGGGCAGAGGTCGTGGACGGTGGAACTCCCGCCCGAGGACCTTCACGTGATGCCGGTGGACTCGGAGTCGACAGAGGGGTCGAGAGCCTCGGCGACAACAGCGTAGACGGGGTCGGAGCGGAAGGGGGCGGGGCTGAGGTCGAAGGCGCGGGCCTTCGCGAACGCCTTCGAGAGCTCGAAGTAGAGGGCCACGAGGTTCGCTCGTTGCTCGTCGCCGAACAACTGCCAGATGCGAACGGCCTTGGTCGGGAACATGCGGTTGGAGAAGGTGATAGCGAAGGGCGCGCCGGGCTTGAGGACGCGCCCCACTTCCGCGAAGACCTCAACGGGGCGGGTCAGGTACTGGACGGAGACGCTGATGATCGCACCGTCGAACTCATCCGCGTCGTAGGGGAGGACGGGGTCCTGGTTGAGGTCGTGGAGGGTGCGGCGGGTGAGGA
Source organism: Dehalococcoidia bacterium (assembly GCA_009839725.1). Classification (GTDB taxonomy): domain Bacteria; phylum Chloroflexota; class Dehalococcoidia; order Tepidiformales; family Tepidiformaceae; genus UBA2991. The sequence continues at coordinate 11,815 of VXPF01000001.1, forward strand.
CGGGGTTCGCCTCGAGCTCGGCCTTGTTCATGCCGAGGCCGGTGACGCCGCCATAGGTCACGTCGGCGGGAAGGTGGGAGACCCAGCTCGACATGAGGTCGAGGAGGTGGCCGCCCTCGGGGAAGGTCTCGCGGTAGAAGTCGCCGAGGGCAGCGATGGCCTCGTCGTCGATGTGGTTGACGAGGCGCGGCTGGACGTAGAAGAGCGAGTCATCGGACTCGTCGACGCGGCGGAAGTGCTCCGGGAGGAGCGGATTGTCTTCCGGGGGATCAGCCGACAGGGGCGTTCGCTCCCTGCTCAACGATGACGGCCTCGTAGAACTTCGCCTGGGGATGGCCTTCGAGCACGCCCTTGGCGGGACCGGACTGCTCGTGCGCGCGGCGGAAGTGGTCGGACTGGGCCCAGTTGAGGAAGTCCTGACGGGACTCCCAGATGGTGTGGGAGATGTAGTCGCCCGGGTCGTCGCCCTTGAGCAGGGAGAACTGGACGAAGCCGTCGAGGTCTTTCAGGTAGCTCTCGCGGCCCTTCCAGACTTCCTCGAAATCCTGCCCGCGATCGGGGTTGACGTTGAAGTGGTTCATCGCGATGAACATGGGCGTGCTCCGTTCGTGATGGTTCCATTCTAGCGGGCGCACGCGTGAGGGCTGGTAACGGGCCGTTCGAACCACCGCGCCGTATCATGCGCCGGATGGTGCGATTCGCGGCAAACCTCAACTTCCTCTTCACCGAAGCGCCCTTCCTCGACCGCTTCGAACTGGCGAGACAGCACGGCTTCGAGGCGGTCGAGTACCCCTTCCCCTACGAGAACCCGGCGGAGGTGCTGGCCCAGCGCCTGCGCGAGCACGGGTTAACGCAGGCGCTCATCAACCTGCCGGCCGGGGACTGGGCAGCGGGGGAGCGGGGCATGGCCTGCCACCCGGGGCGGACGGAAGAGTTTCGGGAAGGCGTGGCGGAGGCGATTCGCTACGCGCGGGCGCTCGACTGCCCACGGGCGAACTGCCTCGCCGGCATCCCGCCGGATGGCGTCTCGACGGAGGAGGCGGTCAACGCGCTTCTGGAAAACCTGGAGTACGCGGGGCAGGCGTTCCGGGATGCGGGGCTGCAACTGCTGATCGAGCCGATCAACACCCGCGACATCCCCGGCTTCTTCCTGAACACGAGCGCCCAGGGGCTGGCGGTCATCGAGGAGATCGGCGACGGGCTGGTAGGGCTGCAGTACGACGCGTACCACATGCAGATCATGGAGGGCGACCTCGCGCGCACGGTCGAGGAGCACCTGGGCGTCATCGGTCACATCCAGATTGCGGACAACCCGGGGCGACACGAGCCGGGCACGGGGGAGGTCAACTACGACTTCTTCCTCAACCACCTGGACGCCATTGGCTACGAGGGGTGGGTGGGTTGCGAATACGCGCCGGCGACGACAACCGAGGCGGGCCTGGGGTGGTTCACGTCTTATGTACAGCAGGACTAAGGGGGCACCATGACACGGATCGCGTTCATCGGGCTGGGAATCATGGGGCGGCCGATGGCGGGCCACCTGCAGGCCGCCGGCCACGAGCTGTTCGTGGTGCGGCACGTCTCGCCGTTGCCGGAAGAGCTGCTGGAGGGGGGCGCCAGCGAGTGCGCCACGGCGGCGGAGGCCGCCTCGCGGAGCGAGGTGGTCATCACGATGGTGCCGGACACGCCCGACGTGGAGGAGGTGCTCTTCGGAGCGGGGGGCGTGGCCGAGGGACTGCAGCCGGGCACGACCGTGCTGGACATGAGCTCGATCTCGCCAATCGAGACGAAGCAGTTCGCCGAGCGCATCGCGGAGAAGGGCTGCGACTACCTCGATGCGCCCGTCTCGGGGGGCGAGGTAGGGGCGAAGGGGGCGAGCCTCACGATCATGGCGGGGGGCAGCGGCGAGACGTTCGAGCGCGTTCGGCCGCTCCTGGAACTGATGGGCGCGAACATCACCCTTGTCGGCGACGTGGGGGCGGGGCAGACCTGCAAGGTCGCGAACCAGATCATCGTCGCGCTCACGATCGAGGCGGTGGGGGAGGCGCTGCTGTTCGCCTCGAAGGCGGGGGTGGACCCGGGGCGTGTGCGCGAGGCGCTGATGGGTGGGTTCGCGGGGTCGCGCATCCTGGAGGTCCACGGGCAGCGCATGGTGGAGCGCACCTTCGACCCGGGATTCCGGATCGCGCTCCACCAGAAGGACCTCGGGCTCGCGCTCGAGGGCGCTCGCGCGCTGGGCATCAGCCTGCCGAACGCAGCGACGGCGCAGGAGCTCATGAACGCCTGCGCCGCGCAGGGGTGGAGCGATCTCGACCACTCCGGGCTGGTAAAGGCGCTGGAAGTGCTCGCCGGACACGAGATCGCCTGAACGCCGGAGCGATCAGTGCTCGTGTGCGACAATGCGGGGCGGTCCGCCTGACTGCGCGGACCTGGCGGCCAGGAAGGGAAGCTGATGACGATTCGGGAAGTGGGCGTGGTTGGCTGCGGGATCATGGGCGCGGGAATCGCCCAGATCTGCGCCGCCCATGGGTACCGCGTGCGCGTGACTGAATCGGAACCCGAGCTCCTCGAGCAGGGCCTGGCGACGATCAAGCGCCGCCTTGGACGCGACGTCGGACGCGGGCGGCTCAGCCGCGAGCGGCACGACCGCACGCTTGCGCGTTTGAATGGCGTCGAGTCGCTCGAGGGATTCAGCGAGAGCGACCTTGTCATCGAGGCGGTGGTCGAGGACCTGCCCGTCAAGAAGGAGCTGTTCGAGCAGCTAGGCGAGGTCTGCAAGCAGGACGCGATCCTCGCGAGCAACACCTCCTCGCTCTCCCTGAGCGAGATGGCGGCCTCCTCGGGGCGTCCCGAGCAGGTCATCGGCATTCACTTCTTCAACCCCCCGACGGTGCTGCCGCTGGTGGAGGTGATCTCCTCGGAGAGCACCTCGCAGGAGACGATCGACGCAGCCATGGCGTTCTGCGACTCGATCGACCGTCTGACGGTGCGGGTGAAGGACTCGCCGGGCTTCATCGTGAACCGGCTGCTGGTGCCGTTCATCTTCGACGCCATCCACATGGTGGAGGGCGGTATCGCCTCTGCCGAGGACGTCGACCAGGCCTGCAAGGTGGGGCTGAACCACGCCCTGGGGCCGCTGGCGACGGCGGACCTGATCGGGCTGGACACGATGATCCACATCAGCGACGCCATGTTCGAGGAGTACGGCGAAGCGCGGTTCAAGGCGCCGACAACACTGCGACGGCTCGTCTCGCTCGGCCACCTCGGCCGCAAGAGCGGGCGGGGATTCTTCGAGTACGACTAGCGGGAGGCAGGCGTGGCTCTTCTCTACGAGGTCAGCGACCACATCGCGACCATCACCATCAATCGACCGGACGCCCTCAACTCGATCGACCTCGAGACGTGGGGCGAGTTCTCGGAGGCCTGCGCGAAGCTCGAGGCCGACGACGACGTCTGGGTGGGCATCATCACGGGGGCGGGCGGGCGTTCCTTCAGCGCCGGCGCGGACCTGAAGGAGACGATCCCGACCCTGATCGACGACCCGCGCGGCAACCGTTACGACGAGCCGGACACGATCATGCGCGGGCAGACGGTGACGAAGCCGCTGATCGCGGCGGTGAACGGCCTCGCGCTCGGAGGCGGCCTGGAGATCGTGCTGGCCTGCGACCTGCGGATCGCGGCGGAAGGCGCCCGCCTGGGCGCGCCCGAGATCACGCTGGGGTTCATCCCCGGCTGGGGCGCGACGCAGCGGCTCGCACGCGAGCTGCCGTGGGCGATCGCCTCGGGGATCGTCTTCTCCGGTGACCAGATCGGCGCCGAGACGGCACTGCAGTACGGGCTCGTGAACGAGGTCGTGCCGGCGGACCGGCTACAGGCGGCGGCACGCCAGCTCGCGGAGACGCTCTGCTCGCGAGGGCCGCTGGCGCTACGCGCGGCCAAGCGCGCGATGCGCGAGGGCCTCGACATGTCGCTCGACGACGGGCTCCAACTGGAGCACGACCTCTTCGACGACCTCGCCTACACGGAGGACGCGAAGGAAGGCGTGGCCGCCTTCCAGGAGCGTCGCGCAGCGACCTTCAAGGGCCGCTAGGGACACCGCTTCTCGACCTGAGCCAGCCCCGGAAGCCCTCGGGGCGCATTGAAACGCGCCCGCCGCTCGTCTAGATTCGCGGAGCTTTCGCGGCGGGGCGCGCCTGCGCCCGCACAGCCGCGACGAAGAGGTGACCGTGGCAACGGAACTGGACGACTACGCCATCCACCAGATCGTCGAGAACATGGAGCTTGTCGAGGGGCGCAATCCGCGCTGGGTCGACGAGCTCTGGTTCCACATCGGCACGACCGACGGCTCGCTGAGCGTGGCGGGCCACATGGGGGTCTATCCCCCGACCGCCACCATGGACGCCGCCGCCAGCGTCGCCTACGGGGGCAAGCAGTACGACGTGCGCTTCGGACGGCGCGTGGACGGCGACCGGGACCGTCGCGAGGTCGGCGGCATCAGCGCCGAGATCGTCGACCCGTTCCGGGCGTGGCGCTTCACGCTGGAGCCGGCCGACGGCCAGGCGGTCAGCTTCGACCTGGAGTTCCGGTCTGAGTTCCAGCCCATGGAAGTGGCGACCCCGGTGCAACACCGGCGCGACGGCCGGCAGGTGATCTGGGATCTGTACCAGTACTCCCAGGTGGGTACGGCCAGCGGCAGCGTGACTATCGAGGGCGAGGAGATCGCCGTCGACGGAGCCATCGGGGCGCGGGAACGCTCGTGGGGCGTGCGTCCGGTCTTCGGGCAGGTGCCGCACCTCGGGCGGCCGCCCAGCTCGATCGGGAGCCGCTCGTTCTGGATCGCGGCTACGAACGGACCGCGCGCCGGGTGGGGCTGGCGCATCGAGCCCGAAGGGGACCACCCGAGCGCCACCGGAAGCCTGAGTGACGACACGGGGCGGGCGCGAGTCGACGGCTGCATGGTGGGCCAGCACGACGAGGGCGATCCGCTTCGCATCAGCGGAGCCGATCTCGACTTGCAGTACGAGATGGACGGCAAGCGCCTCAAGGGCGGCAGCGTCGCCTTCCTGGACTGGGAAGGCGGAACGCACGGGCTGAACCTGAAGCCGCTGACGACGATCTACGCAAAGGGCCTTGGCTACGGCCATTCGGATTTCCGGCACATCGAGTACAAGGACGGCGTCTCCCAGACGGAGACGCACGACACGACCGACGTAGCAGTCGTCGCGAGCTTGCTCGACAACGACTCCGGCCACATCAACCCGTTCGCGATCGAGCACTTCTGCGAGATCACGGCCGGGGACCAGACCGGCTACGGCGTGGTTCGCCTGAGCATCTAGGAGGACGAACGATGACGATGCTGACCGAGCTCGACGAACACTTCTATCACCAGACACCAAGCCCCGTGGATGCGCTCCGGGACACGGACCCGCGCTACGTCGACCAGCACTGGTTCCAGTGCATGGACGTGGAAGGGCGCTGGATCGTGGGCGCCAACTGGCCGGTCTGGCCCAACACGGGAATGATCGAAAACGGCCAGATCATCGTGCACGGGGACACCCAGTACAACCTGCGCTACTCAAGCACGATCGAGCGTGATGGCTACAAGTCGGCGCGGGTGAACCAGAAGGTGGGGCCGGCCTCCATGGAGGTCATCGATCCGCTGCGGAAGGCGCGGTTCACGCTCTCGCCGGACAACCACTGGGGCATCAGCTACGACCTGACGATGGACACGTTCCTACGGCCCGTGCAGACGCGCACGCCGATCGCGTTCGCGGGCAGCGCGACGCTTCCCGGCCTGCTTCCCTACTTCGAGATCATGGGGCGCTGGACGGGCGAACTGAACGTCGACGGGGTGACGTACGAGGTGAACCACGAGAACACCTGGGGCCAGCGCGACCGTTGCTGGGCCAGCCTCGGCGGCGAGCGCTGGCAGGGCTGGACGGGTCCGGCGCCGGGCGGCGGAGGCGTCTCACCGCGCGGCGAGGGGCGCATCCACTGGCACAGCCACATCCAATTCGACGACATCGGCTTCTGGTGGTGGATGGACGAGTTCATCGGGAAGCCGCGACTGGGCGGCACGCTGGCGGACAACCGCGGCAGCCACTTCGACGGCGCCGTCACGTTCCCGATCGACGATCCGAAGGAAGAGATCCGGGTCGTCGATTTCAAGGACATCGACATCGTGGCCCAGCCCGGGACGAAGAAGTTCCAGTCGGCCACGATCACGCTGATCGACGAAAACGGCGAGGAGTACCCGCTCGAGTTCGAGATCATCAAGCCCAACTCGACGCGCCACATCCGCGGCGAGGGCTACGGCCAGCCCCGCTTCCTCGGGGGCTGGCAGGGTGACTGGCACGAGGAGTACGACAAGTACGACCTGAGCGACTACTCGACCTACGACAGCTTCGCGCACCAGCTGTGGGACGGGGAGCACGCGGTTCGCTGCCGCTTCGACGGTCGCGAAGGCATCGGGCACATGGAGATGAGCGGCACGCCGCCGCTGCCCCAGTGGGGCTTCCCCGAGTGACGCTCGAAGGCGCGACACCGGCGTGAGTCCGGCGTTCGAAGGGAAGGCAATCATCGTCACGGGGGCGGCCTCGGGGATGGGGCGGGGCGTGGCCGAACTGCTCTCCGAGCGCGGCGCCCGCGTGGCCATCGTCGACCCCGCCGCCGAAGGGCTGGCGGAGACGGAGCGGACGCTGCGGGAAGCCGGGGCCGAGGTCATCGCCGAGCCCATCAGCGTGACCGACCCGGAGGCGGTCGCGCGGTTGGTCGCGCAGGTGCGATCGGCCTGGGGCGGCATCGACGGGCTGGTGCACTGCGGCGCGATCCTGCGCTACGCCGGCTCGCTCGAAACCGACCTGGCGACGTGGCGGGAGGTCATCGACGTGAACCTGACGGGCACGTTCGTCATCGGGCACGCCGTGGCGAATTCGATGGTCGAGGACGGCCGCAAGGGGGCGATCGTGAACATCGCCTCGGTAGCGGCCGTGCTGGGGCTGCCGAACCTGGCGGCCTACTCCGCCTCGAAGGGCGGGGTGGCGGCGTTGTCGCGCTCGATGGCGATCGAGCTGTTGCCGCACGGCATCCGCGTCAACTACATCTGCCCGGGGTTCGTCGAGAGCGGCATGACGGAGGACATCCTGGAAGAAGAGGGAGCGCGCGAGCGCATGGCGCAGCAGACGGCGACGGGCGCGATCTGCAGCCCGCGCGACATCGCGGAGGCGTGCGCCTTCCTGCTCGGCGAGGAGAGCGCGGGCTACATCATCGGGAACGGGCTGATGGTCGATTCGGGGGTCACCATCCGCTAGCATCGGCCCGCAGCACGCCTCAGGGGGACAGCGATGGGCATCCGCGGAGTTGGCCACACCTCGATCACGGTGCGCGATCTCGATCGCGCGGTCGCGTTCTACAAGCTGCTCGGGTTCGAGGACACGGGCACGCGCCTCCACCTCGACAACGAGTTCATCGAGACGCTGCAGGCCATTCCGGGGGCGGACATCACGGCCGCGGTCCTGCGGTTGAACGACTACGCCCTCGAAGTCATCAAGTACGACGCGCCCACGGGGTACGACCACAACCCCCTCCGGACCTCGGATGTGGGTGGCTTCCACATCTGCCTCATGGTGGACTCGGCGGACGACGAGTACGCGCGCCTGAAGGCGGCAGGCATGGAGTTCAAGTCCGAGGTGCTCGACTACGACGGCGGCATCCGCGTGGTCTACGGCTGGGATCCGGACGGGAACACGATCGAGCTGCTCTCGCAGGCGCCGGTCCCGGCAAGCTCCGGCTAGGGGAGATCGACCTCGATCGCGGAGACCTTAGCGGGGCCATCGCCGGTGTTGGTCCAGGAGTGGAGGGTGTTGTCGCCCTCGATGACGAGGTCACCTTCGTACACCGTTACGGACTCGCCCCCGTCGAGGGCGAACTCAAGCTGGCCCTTCGCGATGTAGACGTAGACGTCGCAGTGGACGGCGTGCCAACCGGTCGTCTGGCCGGGCTCGAACTCGACGATGAGCCAGCGCCCATCGATCCCGGCGGGCACGTCGAATTCGTGGGCGCGGGCGTCGGGGAGCTCGCGGTTCTCCTCGATGACGGCCTTGCCGGCGGCGTTGTTGCGAGTGCGGACGAACTTGCTCACGCGCGGCGCACCCTCCGTTCGCCCTTGTAGACGATGAGCAGGTAGAGCGTGTCGGCGTCGCCACCCGCAGCGGCGAGCTGCATGGAGACGACCTCGTCGGCGATGTGGTCGTTGAGCCACTCGTCGGCGGCGCGATTCAGGTCGTCCGCGTTCCCGGCGGAGAGGACGGCCGTGTAGAGGTAGCTCGCGCTCGTGCCGATAGCGCTCATGGGCGGGGAAGGTACGCGCCCGCGGGACCGCGGGGCAAGGGGCGATTACCCGACGAGGTCGCCGATGATCCAGCCGAGAGCCGCGGCGGTGATGACCACGGGGACGGTGTTGATCCAGAAGTACCGCTTCGGCATGGCTTCGCTCCCTCAATTGTTGACTATACATCGTGATATGGCGGAAGGCCGCTGCGGTGCCCCGTCGCTAGAATCGCGGGATGGCGACCTTCGACGCGATCGTGGTGGGAGCGGGGCCGGCAGGCAGCACGACTGCCCGCGACCTGGCGGCCGCCGGGGCCCGTGTGCTGGTGGTGGACCGGGCGGAGTGGCCCCGCTATAAGGCGTGCGGCGGCGGGGTTCCGCTGCGCGCGGAGCGGATGCTGCCCTTCCCCATCGACAGCGTGGTCGAGGACTCGGTCTCGCGGATCGAGATGTCGGCCCGGGGACAGATGGCGTTCACGAAGCGCTCCGACGGCCCGTTCGCGCGCATGGTCATGCGCGATCGATTCGACATGCTCCTGCTGGAGCATGCCCAGCTCGCGGGGGCGGAGCTGCGAACGGGCACGGTCGTTCGCGAGCTGGACCTGAACGGTCGCGCCCGCATCCGGGCGGAGGGGTTCGAGGCGGAGGCGGAGGCGCTGATCTGCGCGGACGGGGCGCACTCGCCGGTGGGGCGGATGGCGGGGCTGGGGGGCGACCTGGCGGAATGCGCGGCCTGGGAGGTGGAGGTGCGGGGCCGCCCGGGGGACGCCTCGGTGGGCGAGGCGACGACGCTCATCGACCTCGGGTACGACCCCTGGGGCTATGCCTGGCTGTTCCCGAAGGCGGAACTGCTCTCTATCGGCATCGTGCTGCCGCGCGAGGACGCGGGGCAGATGAAGGGGCTGGTCGACCGGTACCTGGAGCGGCTGGACCTGCGGGGGGCTGAGGTCGAGATCGCGCGGGGGCACAAGATCCGCTTCCGGCGGGGCGGGGAGACGGTCGCGAGCGAACGCGTGGCGCTCGCGGGGGACGCGGCGGGGCTGGCGGACGAGTTCACGGCGGAAGGCATCTCCTACGCGATCCACTCGGGGCGGCTGGCGGCGCGGGCGACGTTGGGGGCGCTGGCGGGGGAGGGCGACCTGCGCCGCTACCAGGCGGAGCTCGAGGAGGAGATCCAGCCGGAGCTCGATGCGGCGCGGGCGATCGCCTACATGTTCTACGGGATGCTGAAGCGGGCCCGCCGCCCCTGGATGCTTGCGAGCAAGCACACGCCGTTCCTGTGGTCATCGCTGTTCGCGGTGCAGCGGGGCGAATCGAGCTACGCACGCGAGGCGAAGCGGGCGGGGCCGCTCACTGCCGTCGCCAGGGCCATGCTGAGGCGTCACGACCGGCAGGGCGCGCGTTGATCGCTGCCAGCCGCAGCCGTACGCTCGCCTGCGGAATGCTAGGCATTACTCGCAGCTAAGCGCCTGGGCCACCGCCTCCGCGGTGGGACCCGGCTTCGCCACCGCCCGACGGCTTGGATCGGGCCGAGTTGCCGCCGCATTCCCAAGCTCCCACTTCCTGTTCGGACACGTCTGCGCGCGGCGCGAGCATCGCAATGCCCAGACGATCGCCCCTCGCCATGACGCTCTCCCAGCACCGCCTCCGCGACGACAAGGTCGCGGAACGCATCGTGACCTCGACGGGACTGTCGCCGCCTGCCCTCGTGGTGGAGTTCGGCGCGGGGGAAGGCATCCTGACCGCGGCCCTGCTGGAGCGAGCGGGGCGTGTCGTGGCCATCGAGCGCGACCGACGGCTGTGGCGGCGCCTGCGGGACCGGTTCCGGGAGGAACCGCGCGTGCGGGCGGTGCTGGGTGACTTTCGCGAGGCGCGGCTGCCGCGGCGGGCGGAGTACCACGTGGTCGCGAACCTGCCCTTCGCGCACACCTCGGAGGCGATGCGGCTCCTGCTCGGGGCCCGCAATCGTCCGGGGTCCGCCCACCTCGTGATGGGGCGGGACGCGGCCATGCGGTGGGGCGGGTTCGGGGAGGAGACGATGGTGTCGGTGATGGCGAAGCCATGGTTCGAGCTCGGCATCTCACTCGCGCTTCGGCGGCGAGACTTCGTTCCCCCGCCGCGCACGGACTGCGTGCTCTTCAGCGCGACGCTGCGTGAGCATCCGCTCGTGCCGCCCGGGGAAACGCGGCGCTGGGAGGCGTTCGTGGAGCGGGGATTCGGACAGGGGCGCGGCAGCGTTCGCCGCAACCTGGCGGGGCACATCGGTTACGAGCGCTTCAAGCGGGCAGCACGGGCGCTCGGGGTCGACCGTGAGGCGCGTCCGGGGACGGTCTCGTTCGAGCAGTGGCTCGGGCTGTGGCGAGTAGCGGGGGCGGGGAGGCGGCGCTGAGCGGAGGGCCTTTACATGTCCGCCCTTGCCGCAGCCGCGGGGCCGCCCGTAGGCTGGGGTGACACCCTTCCTGGAGTTTCGGCGCATGTCCCAGAGCGCGACGCGCGAAGTTCGGCCCGACGGCAGGCTCAGGCTGCCGCCGGGGCAGCGGCTGACGGCCGGCTGGCCCGTGCTCCACTACGGCGCCATCCCCCGGCTCGACCAGGAGACGTGGCGCTTCCACGTGTGGGGTCTCGTCGAGGAGGAGCGCAAGTTCACCTGGGACGAGTTCAACGCGCTGGGGAACACGACCGACACGAGCGACATCCACTGCGTGACGACCTGGAGCAAGTACGACAACAACTGGGAGGGCGTGCCCTTCCGCGCACTCTACGACGCCGTGCAGGTGAAGCCCGAGGCGAAGGTCGTAATGGTCCACAGCTACGGCGGCTACACGACGAACGTGCCGCTGGAGGACCTGCTGGCGGAAGGCGTGCTCTTCGCGCGGTCGCATGACGGCGAACCGCTGACGAAAGAGCACGGCTGGCCGATCCGACTGGTCGTGCCCCACCTCTACTTCTGGAAGAGCGCGAAGTGGGTGGGGGGCATGCAGTTCATCGACGAGGACCGGCCGGGGTTCTGGGAGATGTACGGGTACCACATGTACGGCGACCCCTGGAAGGAACAGCGCTACTCCTAGCGCGCTACTCGCCCGATTCCCGAAGCAGCTCGGCCGCGGCAGCGCGGTTGGCGGGCGTGTCGCCGCCCAGCATGAGCGCGAGCTCGCGCAGCCGCTCCTCGCCGCGCACTTCCTCGATGTCGCTCCAGACGCCCGCGTCGTCGCTGGCCTTGGTGACGACGAAGTGGCGGGCGCCGAAGGCGGCGACCTGTGGCAGGTGCGTGACGCACAGCACCTGGTGGCGCTCGGCGAGGCGCCGGAGGGCCTCGCCCACGACGGAACCGGCGCGGCCGCCGACGCCCTCATCGACCTCGTCGAGGACGACGAGGCGGGGCTCAGCGGCGGCGCCCAGCACGGTGGTCAGGGCAAGCAGGAAGCGTGACGTTTCGCCGCCGCTCGCGACGCTGCGGAGAGGGCGGGGCGGGGCCCCGGGGTTGAACGACGCGAGCAGATCCATCTGGTCGACGCCGGACTCGGTGAAGGCGCGGGCGCCGGGCTCACCACCACCCGAGGGGGCGGCGCCGGGCGCCACCACCTCGTAGTCGGGGAGGGTGACGGCGAGGCCGTCAGGAGCATCCTCGCAGGCGAAGCCCGCGGCGAGGGATGCGCCGGGCATCTCCAGCCGCTCCAGCTCCGCCGAGACCTCGGCGATGAGGCGGGCGGCCGCCTCGCGGCGGTCGAGCGAGAGGGAGGAAGCAGCCGCAGCCGCCGAGTCCAGGAGGGCGCCGGCGCGCTCGCGGAGGTCTTCGAGGGAGGCGCCGGCGGTCTCGATGGCGTCGAGCCGCTGCCTCGCCGACCGCTCGTATTCGAGGATCGCCTCGACGCTCTCGCCGTACTTGCGGCGGAGGCGGGCGATGAGGTCGAGACGCGCCTCGACCGTCTCCCGGCGCTTGGGGTCGTCCTCAAGCGTCTCGCGGTAGGCGCGCAGGGAGCGACCGAGGTCGGCAGCGGCCTGCTCGAGCGTGACGCCCTCGGCTGCGAGGGCCGTGGCGTCAGGATCGCCGTCGGCAATCTCCTCAAGGGCGGCAATAGCCTCCGCAATCGGGGGAGCGTCGAGGGCTTCCAGCGCGGATGCGGAGGCGGCGAGCAGGCGTTCGACGCTGGCGAGGCGACGCTGCTCACGCCGCAGTGCCTCGTCCTCGCCGGGAACGAGGCCAGCCCGGGCAATCTCGTCAACCTCGAAGCGGAGCTGGTCGAGGAGGCGTTCGCGCTCACGCGAGTCGAGGCTGACGGCCTCGACCTCGCGCCTCAGGGCGCGCAGCTCGCGGACCTGTCCGGCGAGGGCGTCGCGCTGGTCGAGCAGCCCACCGAAGGCATCGAGGACGGCGAGCTGGACCGAGGGTCGGAGCAGGGTGAGCTGCTCCGACTGGCCGTGGATGTCGATGACCCGCGCGCCCAGCTCGCGGAGGCGCTCGGCGGGGGCCGTCTCGCCGTCGATACGTCCCGAGGTGCGCCCCGAGAGGCGCACGTTGCGCTCGACGGACAGGCGCTCCTCGCCCGCGCGGACGACCGCGAGGACGCGGGCGCTCTCGGAGCCATCGGCGACGACACCGCGCCCGTGCCTGCCGCCGAAGAGGAAGTCGAGGGCATCGACGATGATCGACTTGCCGGCGCCCGTCTCGCCGGTGAGCACGTTGAGGCCGGGGCCGGGGGAGATGGTGACGTCGCGGGCCACGGCGAAGCCGGTGACGGTGAGCTGCTCAATCACCGTTGTTCATGGCGCTGCTGAGCTGCACCTCGAGGCGCTCGGCAAGGTGTCCGAAGAAGGAGGACGGCGGGTCGAGGAGGGCAAAGTGAGCCGCGTACTCGCTGGCGGTGAGGGAAACGCGTGCGCCACCGGCGAGGCGCAGATCCTCCTGTCCGTCGACGGTGAGGATGGCGCCCTCGTCGGAGCGGATATTGAGGGTCACGGTCGAGGATGGTTCGAGGACGAGGGATCGTCCGATGGCGAGGTGGGCGGAGACGGGCGTTACGACGAGGTGGCGCTCGACCGGAGCGAGGATGGGGCCACCGGCGCTGAGCGAGTAGCCGGTGCTACCGGTGGGAGTCGCCACGATCATGCCATCGCAGCGGTAGAGGGCGACGCGCTCGCCGTCGACGGCGAGCTCGACGTAGACGGGGCGTCCGGGAGAGCGGCGGCTGAGGACGATGTCGTTGAGCCCGCGGAAGGACCGCCCGGACGCTTCACCCTCGGTGATGGTGGCGGAGACCATGAGGCGCTCCTCGACCTCCCAGTCCCCCGCGACGATGCGGTCGAACTGGTCGAAGAAGGCGTCGCGATTGAGGGTCGTCAGGAACCCGAGCCGACCCATGTTCACGCCGAGGATGGGGAGGGGACGGGGGACGGCGAGGCGGGCAGCGCGCAGCACGGTGCCGTCGCCGCCGGCGCAGATGATGAGGTCGGCGTCGGCGAGCGCCTCCGCGGGAACGTGCCCCCAGGCCCCGGCAACGGTTACTTCGACACCGGCCTGCTCGCAGGCGTCGGCGATGCGGCCGGCCAGGATGAGGGCCGGTTCCACGCCCTCCGGTCTCAGGACGAGGATGCGTTTCAGCACGGCGGCTCCCGGCGGGCCGGTGTGCGCAGGTGCACGACGATCTCGCGATTGCCGCGATCGCCCGTGATCGCGCAGTCCGCGGAGTCGAGAACATCCCAGCCCCCGGCAAGCGCCCACTGCCGGAACCCGTCGAGCACGCGGGTACGGATTGTCTCGTCACGCACAACGCCGCCGCGAGGCACGTCGGCGGGGCCGGCTTCGAACTGGGGCTTCAGGAGCACCACGCCTGGCGTGCGCACAGGGAGGCGAGACGCGACCGAGGGCAGGACCTTGCGCAGGGAGATGAAGGAGACATCGGCAACAAAGAAGTCGAGAAGCGGAAGCTCGGGGAGGTCACGCGCGTTGGTCCGCTCCATGCAGGTGACGCGCGGGTCTTCGCGGAGGCGCTGGTGGAGCTGGCCGCGGCCGACGTCGACGGCGACTACGGAGGCGGCGCATCGCTGGAGCAGGCAGTCGGTGAAACCGCCGGTGGAGGCGCCGACATCGAGGCAACGCAGTCCCGCGGGGTCGATGCCGAAGGCATCGAGGGCGGCTTCGAGCTTGCGGCCGCCGCGGCTGACGTAGGGCTCGACCTCGGAGAGGTCGAGGGGAGCGCCCTCGTCGAGCATGGTGGCGGGCTTGACGAGGGTGAGCGTGCCGCTGCGGGCGCGCCCGGCCATGATCAGCCGCCGGGCGCTCTCGCGAGACTCGGCGAGGCCGCGGTGGACGAGCAGCTGGTCGGCGCGAACGCGTGCCATCCGCGTAAGGCTAGCGCATGAACGCCGCTTTGGGCTGTCGCGCCACGGCGGGGTACGATCGCATCCCGCATGCGTCTCTACTCCGATCTTGCCGGCTGGTTCCACCTGCTTACCGCGCCCGAAGAGTACGCGGGCGAGGCCGCGCACTACCGGAAGGCGCTGGTCGAGGCCTGCGACGGGCCGCCAGTCACGCTGCTGGAGCTGGGTTCCGGGGGCGGGAACAACGCCTCCCACCTGAAGCAGTGGTTCACCTGCACGCTCACCGACCTCTCGCCCGAGATGCTGGCGCAAAGCCAGACCATCAACCCCGAGTGCGAGCATGCCCAGGGGGACATGCGGACACTGCGGCTGGGGCGAACCTTCGACGTGGTGTTCGTGCACGACGCGATCGTGTACCTGACCAAGCTGGACGACGTCCGGGCGGCGGCGATGACGGCGTTCGAACACACGCGGCCAGGAGGAGCGGCGGTCTTCTGTCCGGACTACGTGCGGGAGAGCTTCGAGCCGGGGACCGACCACGGCGGCCACGACGGCCCGGACGGCCGCTCCCTGCGCTACCTGGAGTGGGTCCGGGACGAAGACCCGGACGACTCGCGGTACGAAGCAGACATGGTCTACGTCCTGCGGGAAGCGGACGGTTCGGTGCGGGTCGAACACGACCACTGCATTGAGGGGCTGTTCAGCGAGCGCGAATGGCTGGAGGCGCTGCGGGCGGCGGGGTTCGAGGCGGGAACGTACCCGCCGTTCGAGCCGGAGGAGTATCCGGGGCAGCGCATCTTCACGGGGAAGCGGCCGCGATGAGCGAAAGCAGCGAGGGACCGGAGCGGGTGGCGGAGGCGCTGCGGGGGTGCGGGATCGAGGCGCCTGTGGAGCGGTTCGAGGACGGCACGGCCACGGCGGTCGACGCGGCCAACGCGCTCGGGTGCGAGCTGGGGCAGATCGTGAAGACGCTCATCCTGCTGGCGGACGGGCGTCCGACGGCGGTGCTCGTGGCCGGCGACCGGCAGGCCGACACGGCGGCGCTGGCGCGTCTGCTGGGGGTGTCGCGCAAGCGGCTCAAGATGGCGACGGCGGAGCAGGTGCTCGAGCTGACGGGCTATCGCGTAGGCGGCGTGCCGCCGGTGGGGCTGCCGGGGGAGTGGGACCTGATCGCGGACGACAGCCTGGCGCGCTTCCAGCAGGTGTGGGCAGCGGCGGGGGCGAGCGACGCACTGTTCGGGACAGGCACGGACACGCTTGTGGCGGCGACTGGCGCGCAGTGGGCGGCGATCAGCAGGACGAGGGGCCAGGAGTAGCGGTCAGGCGGTCTCGCCGTGGACCTCAGGCTCGTCCGTGACGTCCTCGAGCTCGATGGGCTGACCGCCCTTCGCCATCAGGATCGGGCGCTGGCGGTTGACGACGGTCTCGCCCTTGACCACGCAGCGGTCGATGTCCTCACGGCTGGGGATCTCGTACATCACGTCGACGAGGCGGTCCTCGAGGACGGTGCGCAGCCCGCGGGCGCCGGTCTTCAGGCGGATGGCCTCGTCCGCGACCGCATCAAGGGCGTCGTCGGTGAAGGTGAGGTCCACACCGTCCATGGCGAAGTAGCGCTCGAACTGGCGGATGAGGGCGTTCTTGGGCTCGGTGAGGATGCGGACCAGGTCGTCGCGGTCGAGCGAGCTGAGGGAGACGACAAGGGAGAGGCGCCCGATGAACTCGGGGATGAGGCCGTACTCGAGGAGGTCATCGTGGGTGACGTGCTCGAGGAGCTGGTCGGTGCGTTTGGGCCCGCGGAAGCTGCGTTCGGCGCGGAAGCCGAGGCTGACCTCGTCACGCTTGAGGCGGCGCTCGATGTTCTTGTCCAACCCCTCGAAGGCGCCGCCACAAATGAAGAGGATGTTGGACGTGTCAATCTGGAGGAAGTCCTGGTGGGGGTGCTTGCGCCCGCCCTGCGGGGGGACGTTCGCGACGCACCCCTCGATGATCTTCAGGAGGGCCTGCTGGACTCCTTCGCCGGAGACGTCGCGGGTGATGCTGGGGTTGTCGGCCTTGCGCGAGACCTTGTCGATCTCGTCGATGTAGATGATGCCGCGCTCGGCCTTCTGGATATCGAAGTCGGCCGCCTGGATGAGGTGCAGGAGGATGTTCTCGACGTCCTCGCCGACGTACCCGGCCTCGGTGAGCGCCGTCGCATCGGCGACGGAGAAGGGCACATCGAGATGGCGGGCGAGGGTGCGGGCAAGGTAGGTCTTGCCGACGCCCGTGGGGCCGACGAGGAGGATGTTCGACTTCTCGAGCTCGACATCCTGGTCGGCGGCGGCGTTGATGCGCTTGTAGTGGTTGTAGACGGCGACGGAGAGGACCTTCTTGGCGGCGTCCTGGCCGATGACGTAGCCATCGAGGTGCTCGTGAACCTCTCGGGGGGAGGGGACCGCATCGGTAACGGAGGCTGGGGCGGCGGATTGAGCGGTGGCCCCGGCTGACTCCTCCTCGATGATCTCGCGGCAGAGCTCGATGCACTCGTCGCAGATGTAGACGGAGCCGGGTCCGGCGATCAGCCGGCGCACCTGGTCACGGCTCTTCCCGCAGAAGGAGCAGTGATACTGGGTGCGCTTCGAGCGGCTGCTGGCCATTGCTAGCTGCCTCCGGTCTGCTCCGCGACGGCCGCCTGCTCCAACACCTCGTCGACGAAGCCATACGCCTTGGCGCCCTCGGCATCGAGGTAGAAGTCGCGGTCGAAGTCCTCCTGGACCTTGTCGACCGGCTGGCCGGTACGGCTGGAGATGATGTCGCGGATGATCTCGTTGTTGCGCAGGATCTCGCGGGCCGCGATCTCGATGTCGCGAGCCTGACCGCGCGCCCCGCCGAGGGCCTGGTGCATGTGCACGGTGGCGTTGGGGAGGGCGTAGCGCTTGCCCTTCGCGCCGGCGGCCAGCAGAACCGTGGCCATGGAGGCGGTCTGGCCGACCGCGATGGTGGAAACGTCGGGCTCGATGAGCTGCATCGTGTCGTAAATGGCGAGCCCGGCGGGGATGATGCCGCCGGGCGAGTGGATGTAGAGGCTGATGTCGCGCTCCGGATCCTCGCGCTGGAGGAAGAGGAGCTGGGCCACGATGAGGTTGGCGATCTGGTCGTCGATGGGGGTGCCGAGGAAGATGATCCGCTCCTTGAGGAGCAGGGAGAAGATGTCCAGCGCGCGCTCGGAGCGGGGTCCGGTCTCGATGACCATGGGAACCACGGCCCTGGGGTCGGCGGCATGGAATTGGCTCACTCGGCTTCCTCCTCCTCGGGCTCGGCTGAGGCGATTTCCTGCAGCCGGGCGAGCGTCTTGTCGGTCAGCAGACTGTTACGAATGCTGGCCGATCCGCGATCGCTCTCAAACATGGTACGCATACTTTCGGCCTGCTCGCCCAGGGGTTCGAGCATTTTCTCGACCTGCTCGCCGATCTCGTCCTCCGTTACGTCGATGCCCTCGACGTTCGTGAGCTCGCCCAGGACGAGGGAGCGGCTGAGCCGCTGGTAGGCGGGCTCGCGGTACATCTCGCGGAACTCGTCGGTGGTCTTGCCGATCTGGGCGAGGTGGGCCTGGTAGGCGCGGACGTCGCTGCCGTGGCTCTCGCGGATGAGCTCGTCGATCTCGCGATCGAGGAGCACCTGCGGGTACTCGATCTCGGAGAGGCCAACGAGCTCGTCGACGACCTTGAGGCGGTAGGCCTCGTCGGCCTGGCGCTGGAGGGTCTCCTGGAGGTCGTTGCGGACGCGCTCGTGAAGGTCGTCGATCGTCTCGAACTCTTCGGCGTTGACCTGCTGGGCGAGGTCGTCGTCCTCATCGGGAAGCTCCTCCTCCTTCACGGCCTTGAGGGTGATGGTGATGGAGGCGGTCTTGTTAGCGAACTGCTCGGGGAAGTCCTCCGGGACGGGGAGCTCGACGGTCTTCTCGGACTCGGCTTCCATGCCGAGGAACTGCTCGGCGAGGTCGGGGAGGAGGAGGCGCTGGTCCTCGCGCAGGGGGAACTCGACGTCCTCGTCCTGCACGAAGGTCGCGTCATCGACGGTGCCATTGATGTCGGCAGTGAGGATGTCGTCCCACTGGGCGCCGCGCTCGACGGGAGCGATGGTGGCGAAGCGCCGCCGGATCAGCTCCATCTGCTCGTCGAACATCTCGTCGGTGACCTCGACGGGCTCGGGCGCGATGCGGATGGTCTCGTAGTCGCCGAGGGTGACGGTTGGACGGACGGGCACGGTCACCTTGAAGCGGACGGGCTCGGTTTCGAGGATTTCCAGCTCGGGGTCGGCCACGGGCTCGACCTCCTCGCTCTCGATGGCCTCGGAGTAGACGGCAGGGACGAGGGCATCGAGGGCCTCGTGGAGCAGGCGTTCACGCCCGACCATGCGCTCGACGATAGGACGCGGGGCCTTGCCGGGGCGGAAACCAGGGATCTTGAGGGTGGGAACGAGGCGCTTATAGGCGGCATCGAGGGACCGCTCAAGGCGGTCCGGTTCGACTTCGATCTCCAGCTGCACACGACTCTCGGGGAGCCGTTCGAGAGTGACCTTCACCGGGCCGCCGTGCCTCCGCAAATCGAGTATACGGGATTCGCCCGTTACGGCTTGAGCCGGTTCAGCGCCGGTACGTGCGCGGTTCGACGATGTCGACGAGGGCATCGCCGAGGAGGTTCCAGGCGAAGAAGAAGACGATGATGGGGATGGAGGAGACGAGGAGGAGGTGGGGGAAGGCCTCGAAGGTGCGCACGCCGCCGGCCGCGTTGATCATGCTGCCGAAGCTGGGCGTGGACGGGTCGACCCCCAGGCCGAGCCAGCTGAGGCCCAGCTCCACGAAGGCGAACCCGGCCATGCTGGCGGAGAGACCCACGAGGTAGATGGGCATGACGCCGGGAAGGATGTGGCGGATGAGGAGGCGCGGGGTGGAGATGCCCATGGCCTCCGCCGCGAGGACAAACTCCTGCTCGCGGATGGCGAGCACCTGGCTGCGAACGATGCGGGCCAGGCCAACCCAGACGAAGGGCACCGCCACACCGGTAATGATGACGAAGGCGACCAGGGGTGGGGCGTCAGCTCCGAGGAAGGTGTTCTCCTTGAGCCAGAACGCGAGGTCATTGGTGCGTTCGCGGTAGGCAGCGCGAATGATCAGCATGAGGAAAAACACGGGCACGCCGGAGAGAATCTCTCCCAGGCGCATGATCGCGTTGTCGACCCAGCCTCCCCGATAGCCGGCAAGCAGGCCAAGGCCTAGTCCAAGGAACAGGCCACCGGTGATGACGACGGCGACAGTGAAGAGCACGGTCGTCCGCGCCGCGTAGATGACACGGGAGAGCAGATCCCGCCCGAGCTGATCGGTCCCGAACCAGTGCTCGGCGGATGGACCCGCGCGGGCAGCCTCGACCGTGAACTCCTGCTCGTTGGGGTCGGCGGGGGCGACCCACGGCGCAAGGATGGCGGCGCCGTAGAAGACCACCAGGACGAGGATGCAGACGACGGCGATCTTCTTGCTCAGCAGGAGGCGGAGCGTGCGCCAGCGGGGCGCCTCGGGGAGGTCGAGGGCGGTTGCGTCGGAGAGCTGGGTGCGGGTGGCCATGGCTTAGACCCCCCTCTCAGCTTCGACGCGCACGCGCGGGTCGATGAAGCCGTAGGTGATGTCGATCAGGATGTTGGCGAGCACGAAGAGGGAGAAGGTGAAGAGGCCGAAGCCGATCACAACGTCGTAGTCGGGGACGAAGATGGCTTCGAGCATCTCGCGGGCAATGCCGGGAATGCCGAAGACCAACTCGATGAAGAGGGAGCCGGTGAAGATGGCGGGCAACGAGAGCCCGATCGAGGTGATCATGGGGAGGAAGGCGTTGCGGGCGATATGCGAGATGACAACCGTGCGCTCACGAAGGCCCTTCGCGCGAGCGGTGCGGACGTAGTCCTCGTAGATGACCTGCACCATCGAGGCGCGCATGAACCTCGCCACACCGGCCACCCCGGGGAAGGACATGAGCAACACGGGCAGGATGATGTTCTCGTGGAAGACACCCTCGTAGGAGAGGTCGATCAAGCTCACCTTGAGGGCAAGGAACCACATCGCCCAGACGGCGATCACGAAGATGGGGATGGCGTCGACGAACAGCCACGAGCCAATGGTGAGGGGATCCCGATACGTTCCCCGCTGGGCTGCGGCGTAGATGCCGATGGGGATGCCGAGCACGTAGGCCAGCACCAGGGCCATGGCGCCAATTGGAGCAGACACCCGCACCTTGGGGATGACGACCTCCTCGACGGAGAAGTCGAGGCGCCGCGTGGAGACACCGAGGTCGCCCTGGAAGAGGTTCTCGAAGTACCGCAGGTACTGGACGTGGAGCGGCTCGTCGTACCCGTATTTCTGACGCAGCCGCTCGGCGATCTCCTCGTCATAGCGAACGCCGAGGAGGGAGTCGATCGGATCGATCGGCGCGAGCCGCAGCACCACGAAGAGAATGATGGAGACGGCGAAGATGACCGGGATGGCCCAGAGGAGCCGCCGGATGATGTAGCCCGCGAGCCCCTGGCTCACTCCGTCCTACTCTCCCGAGGTGTCGATCTCGATGAAGCGGTACTTGGGCACGATGGTACCGGGGTCGACCCAGTTCTGAACGCACTCACGCACGAGATAGTGCCTGATTGCCCAGAAGGTGGGAATGATGGGGGCATCGTCGATGATGATCTGCTCGGCCTCGTGATAGAGGCGGTAGCGGGCCTCCGGGTCCTGGAGGGTGGCGGCTTCCTCGAGGAGCGCATCGACGCGCGCGTTCTCGTAGTTGCTGTGGTTGATGCGGCTATCGCTGGAGAAGAGCTTGCCGACGAAGTTCTCTGGGTCGGCATAGTCGGCGATCCAGCCGGTCGCGTACATCTGGAGGGTGCCGCGGCGCAGCTCGCGCAGGTACGCGGCCCACTCGATGGCCTCGACTTCGACCTCGACGCCGAGGGCGTCGCGCCACTGCTGCTGGTAGGCCTGGAGGGCGTCGGGCGGGTCTCCGCCGGTGCCGCTGAAGGTGAGGACGATGCGGGGCATGTTGCCGGCATACCTCGACTGCGCGAGCAGCTCCGCCGCCCGCTCGGGGTCGTAGGGGTAGGTGGAAATGGACTCGTTGTAGCCCGGAAGGGTGGGGGGCAGGATGCCATCGGCCACGATGAAGGCATCGAAGTAGAGCACCTCGTTGACGGCCTGGCGGTTGGTGGCGTGCGCGAACGCCTGCCGCACGAGCGGATCATCGAACGGGGGCTCGTTGAGGTTCATGCCGAGGTAGGAGATCGAGAGCTGCGGCGAAGGCCGGTAGAACTCGGCCAGCTCGCTCTCGCCGCTGAGCACGCCCGCCAGCTCCGGCGCGGGAACGATTGCGATGTGGATCTCGTCGTTCTGGAAGCGCGTCGACAGTGAGCCGCCGCTGAGGCTGAAAACGATCTCATCGACCCTGGGCGGCCCGAGGTGGTAGCGGTCGTTGGGGATGAGGACGATTTCCTCGAGGGGGCGGAAGGTCTTGACGCGGAAGGGACCTGTGCCATTGGGGCGCCGTGTCCAGTTGTTCGGGTCGTCCTCGATCTGGTCCTGGTCGACCACGTAGGCGACGGTGTAGGTGAGCTGCTGGAGGAAGTAGCTGACGGGCTCGTCGAGCTCGATACGCAGGGTGTACTCATCAATGACCTGGACACCGCTGATGTCGTCGGCTCGGCCGTTGAACTTGTCGCGAACGCCCACGATGTCTCCGAGGTAGTCGAGGACGGTGGGGGAGAAGTTCGCGGGGTCGGCAGCGCGCTCAAGGCTGTACTTCACGTCGTCGGCGGTGACGCGGCGGCCGTTGTGGAAGACCACGTCGTCGCGCAGGAAGAAGGTGTAGACACGACCGTCGTCGGAGATTTCCCAGCTCTCGGCGATATCTGGCACGACCTCCAGATCGAGGTTCAGGCTGACGAGGCCGCCGAAGATCTCGGCGGTGTATTCGGCCGTGCTAGCGTCGCCCACCTGGATGGGGTCGAAGACGGTGGCGGGGTCGTCGCCGAAGGTGACGAGGCGATTCTCGCCGCAGATACCGCCGGAGGAGCGACCCGAGTCGCTGGTGTCGCCGCCGCTATCGCGGGCATCGCCCTCGTCGTCGCCGGCGTCGCGATCGGACCTGTCAGTCGTGGACGCGGGGGTGTCGCCGTCGTCGTCCCCGTCGCCACCGGCCAACACAAGCACGAACACGACGGCGACCGCCACGATCAGGAGGGCGACGGCCCCCATCATCAGTCCGAGCGTGCGATTGGACATAGAGCTTCTCCCGGTGGCTTATGCGGCTGGTAGATCGGTTACGCGCGCCTTCACGCGCGTGCCAAGAGGATAGCGCACCTGCGGCAGCACTCCAGCGTGAGCGTGCTTTGCAGCCTAACCCTTTACCTGCGGGGGTGGCGCGATGCGCAGCCCGAGCTCATCGAGCTGATCCTGGCCGACGGGCTGGGGGGAACCCATCAGGGGGTCGCTTCCCGAGGAGGCCTTGGGGAAGGCGATGACGTCGCGGATGTTGGGGGAGCCGACGAGCTCCATGAGCACGCGGTCGATGCCGGCGGCGATGCCGCCCATCGGGGGCGCGCCGTACTCGAGGGCATCGAGGAGCACGCCGAAGCGGTCCTGCATCTCCTCGTCGGTGTAGTTCATCAGCCGCAGCACCTGCTCCTGCTCGGCGCGCCGGTGGATGCGGACGGAGCCGCCCGCGATCTCAGTGCCGTTCAGGGTGAGGTCGTACTGCTTCGAGCGGACGGCGCCGGGGTCGCTCTCGAGGAGGGGGGAGTCCTCCTCGACGAAGCCGCAGAAGGGGTTGTGGGTGGCGTCCCAGCGCTCCTCCTCCGGCTTCCACTCGAGCAGGGGGAAGCCCGTGACCCAGGCGAAGGAGAGGACATCGGGGTCGATCAGCTCCAGGCGCCCGGCGAGCTCCTCGCGAACGAGCGCCATGGAGGCGGAAACGATCTCGGGACGGTCCGCGACGAGGAAGAGCATGTCGCCGTCCTCGGCGGCAGTCAGGGTGCGGAGAGCGGCGATCTCCTCCTCCGAAAGGAAGCGGGCGATGGGGGAGCGCAGCTCGCCGCCGGCGAGGAAGCCGAGGTTGGCGAGGCCCTTCGCTCCGCCACCCCGGGCAACCTCGACGAGCGAGTCGATGCCGCGGCGCGCCATCTCCACCTGCCCGGGGACGCGCATGGCCCGTACTTCGCCGCCGCCGGCGAGGGCGCCGGCGAACACCTGGAACTCCGACTCGCGGACCGCGTCGCTCACGTCGACGAACTCGAGGCCAAAGCGCAGGTCGGGGCGGTCGATGCCGTAGCGGGCCATGGCGTCGGCGTAGTCGATGCGGGGGAAGGGGGTCTGGGCCAGGCGTCGGCCGCCACCGAAGCGGCGGCCGACCTCGGTGAACAGCTCCTCGACGAGGGAGATGACGTCCTCCTCTTCGACGAAGGCCATCTCCAGGTCGAGCTGGGTGAGCTCGACAATGCGGTTGGCGCGAGTGTCCTCGTCGCGATAGCAGCGGGCCATCTGGAAATAGCGCTCGAAGCCGCCGACCATCAGCAGCTCCTTCATGATCTGGGGCGACTGCGGCAGCGCAAAAAAGTGGCCGTGCTGGAGGCGGGAAGGAACAAGGAAGTCGCGGGCGCCCTCGGGCGTGGACTTGATGAGGGTGGGGGTCTCGATTTCGTGGAAGCCCCGTTCCGAGAGGAACTGGCGCATGAACAGCACGACCTCGTGGCGCAGGCGGATGACCTCGGCCACGCCGGGACGGCGCAGATCGACGTAGCGGTGCCGCAGGCGGACAAGCTCGTCGACCTCGCTCTCGTCGTTGACGGCGAAGGGCGGGGTGAGGGCCTCGTTGAGGACCTCGACGCTGGTGGGGACGACCTCGATATCGCCCGTGGGCATGTCGGCGTTCACGGTGTCGGCAGAGCGCTGGCGTACGACGCCCTCGACGCCGAGCACCCACTCGGAGCGTGCGCGGTGGGCGGCCTCGTGGGCGGCGGCGTTGTCGGGGTCGACAACGACCTGGACGATGCCGTGGGAGTCGCGCAGGTCGATGAAGATGAGGCCACCGTGGTCGCGGCGGCGGTGAACCCAGCCGGCGAGCCGCACAGTGCGGCCGGAATCGTCGAGGGTGAGGTCACCCGCGTAGGCGTCTTTGAGCATAGGTCAGCCTACCGCGGGGCCCTTCAACGACCAACGCGAGGGGAGAGGCGCCTCAGGGAGGGGAGAGAAGGTCGCGCAGCTCGGCGTCGTAGGCGCCCTCGACGTCCTGCTCGACGCGCTGCTGGAAGCGGCGGTAGGCGGTCACGAGCTCCTCGGCCTCGGGGGTGAGGAGGGTGCGGCCACCGCCGGCGCCGCCCACCTCCGAGCGCACGAGCGGTCGCCCGAGGTTGGCCTCGATCTCCTTCACCTTGCCCCAGGCGCGACGGTAGCTGAGCCCCAGCGCGGAGGCGGCCTCGGCGAGTGAGCCGGTCTCGGCAACGAGCTCGAGCAGGCGGACACGGTAGTCCGACATGACGAGCTGGCCGCCCGTCTCGATCCAGAGCTTCTGGCGAGGTTCCGAGGAGGGCATCGCGGGGCGAGCCTAGCACGCCCGCCGGGGCGCCTCAGCCGTTCAGGTCGTTGCGGGAGGACTGCACGGCGTGGACGTGCGCGAAGTCGTTCACGGAGAGCACCGCCTGGCGGTCGCCGTCGACGCGCACAGTCGTGATGGAGGTGTGGTGGAGGGGGAACATCTGGTCAACGGAGGAGGAGAGGGCTTCGGCGAGGAAGTGGTTGATGACGCCGGCATGGCAGGCGACGACGACGCGCCGCCCCCGGTTGGCCTCGGCGATCTCGCCGATGGCGCCGGTGACGCGACGGCGGAAGGCGGGAACGTCTTCGGCGTCGGGCCAGATGGAGTCGAGCCCGGTGCGGTTCTGCTCGCGCATGAGCTCGACGAAACGCTCGGCGCCGTAGTGGTCGATGACGCCGAGGTGCTGCGGGGCCTTCTGGAACTGCTCGATCTCGCGGAGACCTTCGTGGACGACCGGCTCGAGGCCGTGGTGGCCGGCGATCTCGCCGGCGGTCACGCGGGCGCGGCTCAGAGGGCTGCAATGGACGGCGCCGATGGAGACCGTCGCGAGCCGCTCGCCCACGACGCGGGCCTGTTCTCGGCCGAGATCGGAGAGGGGCGCGTCGACGACGTCGCCCATGGGCATGTTCGAGTGGATCTGCTGCTCGCCGTGGCGGATGAGGAGCAGCTCGGTCATGCCTTCGAGCGACTCGATGAATGGGTTCTCGAGGTCGATGAGGCGTACGCGGCGCGGTTTCGCGGCTTCAGTCATCGCCGGGACTGTAGCGTTCCCGCCGCAAACGGGACAGTGCCGCGCGGGCGGGGGACAATTCCCCCATGGCGCTCGACCTGGACCCGGGACTCGGAGCAGCGGGCAACCCCGCGCTCGTGAAGGCGATCATCGAAGAGATGGACGGCGGGGCGATGCCGTTCGAGCGGTTCATGGAGCTGGCGCTCTACCACCCCGAGCACGGCTACTACCGCAAAGCGGGGCGCATCGGCACGGGCGGAGACTTCCTGACGAGCCCGAGCATCCACCCCATGTTCGGGTGGGCGGTGGGGGCCTGGTGCGGGTG
>VXPF01000121.1 GCA_009839725.1 Dehalococcoidia bacterium
TGTGTTTAAGAGAGTGCGGGTGTCGCGGGCGGGGGCGATCGTGCAGGACATCCAGGCGGTGGAGGCGCTCAACTACGCGGACGTCGTCTGCCTCGACAAGACGGGCACGCTCACTGCGAACCGCCTGACGGTGCAGGGGATCACGTGGGCGCCAGGCGTCTCGGGGCTGGAGGGATGGCTGGGGGCGTTCGCGGCGGCGACGGCGGGCGAGAGCAAGACGGCGTCGGCGCTGGCGGACCGGTTCGCGGGGGCGAAGAACGCCGGCGTTCCCGACGCGCAGGTGCCGTTCAGCTCGGCGCGGCGCTGGAGCGCGGTGCAGCTCTCGGCGGGACCGGAACGGCGGACGTTCGTGCTGGGGGCTCCGGAGGCGCTCGTCGTGGCGGGTCAGGGGGACAGTCTGCTGACGGCGTACCAGGAGGCGAGCGCGCGGGGCCTGCGGGGGGTGGCGTTCGCGGAGGTAGGGGCGCTGCCCGACCCGGAGGCGCCGCTCGTGGGCGTGCGGCCGCTGGCGCTGATCACCATCGGGGACGTGTTGCGTCCCGAGGTGAAGGAGGCGTTCCGGCTGATGGAGCAGCTCGACATCGAGCCCAAGATCATCAGCGGGGACAACCCGCAGACGGTGGCGGCGCTGCTCCAGCAGCTCCAGATCCAGACGGCCGGGGGCGCCATCTCGGGGACGGACCTCGAGAAGCTCGAGGGGGAGGCGTACGAGGAGGCGGTGGGGTCGCACAGCATCTTCGGGCGCATTTCGCCGCAGCAGAAGAGCGGCATCGTGGAGTCGCTGAGGGAGCAGGGACGGTTCGTGGCGATGGTGGGGGACGGGGCGAACGACGTGCACGCGCTGCGGGCGGCGGACATCGCCGTGGCGATGGAGTCGGGCACGTCGACGGCGCGGGGTGTGGCCGGGATCGTGCTGGTGCGGGACTCCTTCTCGGCGCTCATCCGGGGAGCGCAGGAAGCGACGTTCGTGCTGGGGAACTCGGCCCGGCTGAGCAAGCTCTTCATGGCGAAGAGCGTGTACGCCTACCTCCTCATCTTCGCGACGAGCCTGCTCGGGCTGGAGTTCCCCTTCCTCCCGCGGCACGGGTCGCTGACCGCGACGCTGGCGCTGGGCATCCCGGCGGTCTTCATCTCGATCAGCATTCCGCCGCCGAAGGCGGGCAAGGACTTCCTCACGAACGTCCT
Source organism: Dehalococcoidia bacterium (assembly GCA_009839725.1). Lineage (GTDB taxonomy): Bacteria > Chloroflexota > Dehalococcoidia > Tepidiformales > Tepidiformaceae > UBA2991. Next base: position 1,186 of record VXPF01000121.1, read on the forward strand.
GCGTTTCGCGCTGCCGGCGGGCATCTCGCTGGCCATCGTGGCGATGATCGTGCAGGTCTTCGTGGAGTGGGCGTTCAGCCAGGGGTCGGAGGAATCGCGCACGCTGGTGTCGCTGGTCATCGGATTCACGAGCATCGGGTTCATGATCCAGGTGCTGGGCTTCGAGGGCGCCTCGTTCCGCAGCCTGACGCGCCCGGTCATGACGTTATTCCTGGGCGGCCTCCTGGGGTTCCTGCTCGTCCTGACGGTCTACACGCCGTGGCTGCGCAACTTCTTCGACTTCTCGCCGATCAACGCGGGCGAGTGGGCCGTCGTGGGCGTAGGGACGGCGGCCGCGCTGGCGGGCCAGTACTACGTGAGCCACCACTGGCGCGAGATCATCGCCTTCCTCCTGGCGACGCCGGGCCGGAAGGACCGGCTGCGGGGCCGGCCGGCGTAGGGGGCCGGCCGGCCTACCAGCCGCGCTTGGCGAGGACCTCCTCCTCGGGGAGGGAGGCGACGGAGAGGCCGCGCATGGCGGCGCCGAGGCCGCGCGAGACCTGCGCGAGGAGCTCGTCGTCCTGGTAGTGCGTGACGGCCTGGACGATGGCGTTGGCGACGGCGGGCGGGTTCTCCGACTTGAAGATGCCGGAGCCGACGAATACGCCGTCGGCGCCGAGCCTCATCATGAGGGCAGCGTCGGCGGGCGTGGCGACGCCGCCGGCGGCGAAGTTGACGACGGGCAGGCGGCCCTCGTCGCGGACGCGCTGCACGAGCTCGACGGGCGCGCCGAGGTTCTTGGAGGCGGTGTAGACCTCGTCCTCGGAGAGGTTGCGAAGGCGGCGGATCTCATCCTGGACGGCGCGCATGTGGCGCACGGCCTCGACGATGTCGCCGGTGCCGGCCTCGCCCTTGGTGCGGATCATGGCGGCGCCCTCGGCGATGCGGCGCAGGGCTTCGCCCAAATCGCGGCAGCCGCAAACGAAGGGCACGGTGAAGTCGTGCTTGTTGATGTGGTGGGCCTCGTCGGCGGGGGTGAGCACCTCGGACTCGTCGATGTAGTCGACGCCGAGGGCCTGGAGGATGCCGGCCTCGACGAAGTGGCCGATGCGGGCCTTCGCCATTACGGGGATGCTGACGGCCTCGGTGATGCGCACGATGATCTCGGGGTCGCTCATGCGGGCGACGCCGCCGTCCTTGCGGATGTCGGCGGGGACGCGCTCGAGGGCCATGACGGCGCAGGCGCCGGCTTCCTCGGCGATCTGGGCGTGCTCGGGCGAGACGACATCCATGATGACGCCGCCCTTGAGCATCTGCGCCAGGCCGGCCTTCACCGTCCAGGTTCCGCGCTCGCTCGCTCCGTTTTCGCTCATGGCAGGTCTCCTCGCCCAGTGGCGGCTTGTGTCAGTTCTCGTCCTGCTAGCTTAGGCCGTTTTCGCGTCAGTGGCTGGGCCGGCGACGCACGAGGGTGAGGCCGTCGCGGACGGTGAGCATGACGCACTCGACGCGGTCGTCGCGGGCGAGCTGCTCGTTGAGGGCGCGGATGGCCCTCGTATCGTCGGTCTGGTCTTTCTCGTCGAGGACGCGGCCGGACCAGAGGACGTTGTCGAAGGCGATAAGGCCGCCTTCCGCGAGCTTGGGCAGGACGGCCTCGTAGTAGGCGGGGTAGTTGGCCTTGTCGGCATCGACGAAGACGAAGCCGAAGGGGCCATCGAGCGCGGCGACTGTGTCGAGGGCGGGCCCGAAGCAGAGCGTGACGCGGTCGCCGAAGGGGCTGGCGTCGAAATTGCGCTGGGCGATGTCGGCGTGCTCGCGGCTGATCTCGCAGGTGTAGAGGCGGCCGCCCTCGGGGAGCGCCTCCGCCATGGAGAGCGCGGAGTAGCCGGTGAAGCAGCCGATTTCGAGGACCTGCCGGGGCTGGACGAGGCCGACGAGGAAGTTCAGGAGGCGCCCTTCGAGGCGTCCCGTGAGCATGCGGGCGCGGTCGCCGAGGGCCTCCGTCTCGCGGGCGACCTGCTGGAGCAGCGCAGGCTCGGGGGTGGTGCTGTCGGCCGCGTACGCCTCGAGCTCGGCGGGAACGATCTCGTCCATGGGCCTCGCGCCTCCGGATGGGGCGGTCAGCGGACCGCTAGGCGTCCTGGCGCCAGATCTTCGGCTCCGCGCCGGTCATCAGGTCGCTCAGGGCGGACAGCTCGACGCGCCAGGGGGTGAGCTTGAGGGCGCCGAACTCGGGGTTCTCGACGCTCTGGAAGAACATGGCCGGGTCGTAACCGACGGGCGGGGGCGCGTTCTTGATGAGGTCCCAGACGCGCTGCTTCTCGGCGGGGTCGTCGTCCCACTCGGCCTTGCACTCGGCGTAGATCTGCTGCTGGCCGAGGGGGTTGCCGGCGGGCAGGTCGAAGTAGGTGACGGAGACGTAGGGGTTGTCCGCGATGTGCTTCGACTTAAGGGAAGAGCGACCGGTCGCGATCCAGCCGGTCGAGCCTTCCCAGACGGGGTGGAGGATGCGGGAGCGGGGGCGCCCCTTGCGGTCGATGGTGGTGACGGTGCACCAGACGAGGCGGTTGACGCGATCGTTGAACTGCTCGGCGATGTCCGCGAAGGAGTCGACTTCCATTGGTTCTTGCCTCCGGCGCACCGCTCCGGGCGGGCGCGCGAGGGGCTAGGATACGCGCTGATTTCGCGGAGGGCGCGCAGCCTCGCGGACCGCCTCGGCGATCCCCTCGAAGGACACTTGCTCCGCCCCGAGTTCCTGCAACCCGCCCAACCCGATGCTCTTCTGCTCTCGGCGCTCTGCATCAAGGCGCGCAGTGGAGAGGACGAAGAAGGTCCACTGCGAGAGATCCAGCGGCTCGAGGGTCAGCTTGTCCTGGTGGTGGTGCAGGCAAAACACGTACACATCCGACCAGCGTTTCTGCTCTCCGGAGTACCTCCCGGTGTCCGGGTCCCAAGCCCTCTTGGGGGCGATATCGAAGGTGGGCGTGGAGAGCGCTTCCTGGGACCAGTACTGCAAGTAGGCCGACGTCTTCACCTCGATCTTGACTCCGCCCTCCGGCTCAACGTCGTGGGACGCCCACTCCTCTCGCACCCCGCCCGCAGTGCCCACTGCAAGGGCCACCAGAAATTCGGCGAACGTGCCCCGCATGGTGTTCGTAACCAGGTCGGAGCCCATCCAGCGCCAGAAGTCTCGGAGAGTCGCGCCTTCAGCCACGGGTTCGTCGCCGGTTCGAACAGGGACGTTGTAGAGGTCCGCCAAGCCGGGCACCGCCGCCTCCCAAGGCCCAGCGTTCTCAGGCGCCGACCAAGGCCCTAGGATACGCGCGCACTTCTGCGGGGAGGGCGCGGGCGATGCCGGTGTACGCCGTGGGCGAGAAGGTTCCCGCGATCCACGAGAGCGCGTTTATCGCGCCCACGGCGACGGTGGTGGGGGACGTGCGCATCGAGGCAGGGGCGTCCATCTGGTACGGGGCGGTGGTGCGGGGCGATACCTCCTACGCCGTCATCGGGGCGGGGGCGAACATCCAGGACGGGGCGGTGGTGCACGGGCGGGCGACGGCGCCCGCGATCGTCGGCGAGCAGGCGTCGGTGGCCCACAACGCCGTCATCCACGGCGCGACCATCGGGGCGCGGGCGCTGATCGCGAACGGGGCGCAGGTGCTCGACGGGGCGGTTGTGGGG
>VXPF01000094.1 GCA_009839725.1 Dehalococcoidia bacterium
TTTTTTTTTTTCTCCACGACTCGGCCAATGCACATCCGTCTCCGCGTCGTGGGCACTGATTTTTTATTATTAACCACGCCCCCACCATCGCCCCCAGACCATCGACGGGTCCCTCGCCCCACTTCGTTTCGACGAGCCCGAGGTCGTGCATCGCGTTCGTGACCGCCTTTAGCCCGAAGGCATGCGACCCCCGCACCACGACCGGCTCCTCCTTCACCACCCGGTTCAGGAAGTCGAACCAGTTCGGGTGCGGCCAGGGTTGTCCGGTCCGCGTGTGCTGCCAGCCGGTGGCCTCGTGGCGCTTCACGGCCGCATCGAAGGCGGTCTCGAGGGTGATCGTCTCGTGGGGCGCCCAGTGGATGACCCTGGGGTCGACGCCCGGCGCGAGCCGGTCGCGCACCGCCGTCATGTGCTCGAACCAGTCGTCGATGATCTCCGCTTCCGATCGCTCGTCGAGCCGGTCGGTGATGAAGCACTCGAACCTCCACTCGCCCTCCTCCATGTGCCCGCAGCCGATCATGAAGATGAGGGGCTGCCCGCCCCGCTCGGGGATGCCCGAGAAATCGTCGTCGAGGTCCCCGACGGTCTCGAAGTCGACGTAGAACTCGACGGGGGCTTCCTCGATCCACTCCCCCCGCGCTGCCTCGACGTGGGCCGGGCGCACGTCCGGGCCCGCCTCTCGGTTCACGTCGAGCAGGGCCTGCAGCCGGGGCTGCGTCGTGCGTCCCTCGACGCCAACCGCCTTCGGTGTGACGCGCGGGTCCGTCCAGCGCGTCAGCCCCTGGTGGTTCGCCTCCCGCCGCTTCGCCACCCCCACCCACCAGAGCTGCGTGAGGTCCGCGCTCTGCTCCACGATCTCCTTCACAGCGCTCGACCACTCGCCGGCGTCGCCCTTGGCGTTCGGGCGAAGCTCCTCCACGGACGGCTCGGGGAGCACCTGCCAGTCGCCGCCTTCCCGGCGCACCCGCCGCAGCCACTCGAGGGCGCCCTCGACCTGGTCGGAGAGGCGGCCCCGGCCGTAGGAGGCGTAGTCGTTGGCGACGGGCGCAATCCGGTCCATGCAGTTGCCCACCCGGGTGGTCTCGCCCCGTCGCGTCTGTTCCCAGCCCCGGCCCAGCACGAAGGCCTCCGGCGCCAGGTAGCCCTGCAGCCGTCCGAGGGCCTGGTTGTAGAGGTACACCTGCGCCTTGTAGGCCGGCGCGGAGCCACCGTTGCCGAGCTCGCCCTTCGCGGCCAGGTGCAGCGTCGAGTACTTGATGTCGACCACGCGGTAGTGGCGGTCCCCGATGCCGAGGTCGGGCGCCGCCACGGTCGCGTCTGCTACCGGGAACGAATTGGGGAACAGCTCAGCGAGCACGTCGCTGCGGACGAGCAGGTCCGGCCCCCCGTAGGTGCGGGTCTCCGCGTCGCGCAGCGTGCCCTGGAAGACGATGGGAACGCCCTCCGCCATCGCCGCGAACGTCTCCTCGGCGACGGCGAGGTCCTGCCGCACCTCGCGCCCCGCGTCCTCCGGCACGATCGGGCGCACCTCGACGAGCCCGCGCAGATGCTCGACGACCGCCGCCTCGAAGGCGTTCCCCTTGCCGAAGAGGAAATGCAGAAAGTCCGTCGGTTCGTGCTCCGGATCACGCTCGAAGCCGTGCTCCTCGCCGTAGCGGTCTAGCCAGTCCAGGAGCGGGTTGTCGAGCACATGGTTCCGCGTACGCGAAGCGGAGACCCACTCGTCCCACTCCGCGTCGGTCTCCGGGACGACGAGGTTACCGGCAAGGTTGTGCGTCAGCGCCTCGATGCCCATGCCGCGAGCCTAGCACGCGCGACTCGAAGGAGGCCCCAAAGTTAGCTCGCGGAGATCGTGGGCTGCTCCACTTCGAGGCGGTCGCTGTAGCCGAATTTGTTCGCAAGATCTTGAGCGATACGCGCTGGCCGCTCGCGCGCGCCCTTCAGGACAACGCGCTCACAACCCTGGTCCTCTACTAGCCCGACTAGGAATTCGGCGGTGAAGGAGGGACTCAGAAGGACATTGCTGGCGTCCACCGTGACGCACGCAATGTCGATAGAGTCAGCCTCAGCAGCCAAGACCTCCCTAGCACGGGATCGCGTGGCGAAGGAGCCTCCGTGCTGGGCAAGGACGATCGTCATGGGCGCCTGACCTCTCTCGGATGCAATGATACCGAGTCTGGGGGCAGCGGTAGAAACGCTGAAGCGAGGGTTCCTTGGAACTGCACTCCCTGCACCACCTGGAGTTGCCCACCTGATCGCAGGACGTGTCCTGTGTTCGAGACCACATGGAGGGTGTTGTCTGGGTGTCTGTCGATCGCTTCGGATACGTAACCCAACCCATTCCCCTTATCGCTTCTCCCTGTGCCGCTTACTCGCTCCCTGAACCCGTGCAATATGGCCTCAGCGTCGGGCATATCCCCGTGGTGCTGCCGCAGCCTCTTCGCGAAACCAACCCCGAAGTCAGCCACGGCGATGTGGACGCCTGGCGTGCCGCTTCTTCTGCCAGTGTAAGTCTGAGCCACTACGTAGCAGTCGTCTCCGTGTTCGCGCCCGTTGGCCGACAACTCCGCCGCAATGGTCCAGAGGTCGTCGCCCAATCCTCCGGAGAGGCCCGCGCGGCTGAGGGCGTCTGTGAGGATGTTGCCAGCACTCTCTACCTCACTGTCAGTAACGAGGCGGGACACAGGCAGGTGCGGGCCGATGGTAATGCTGGGATCGATGTCAATGTCGTCGATCTCGGACCAGTCCCTTCGGTCGAGACTTGGCGTCCCGCTGCTGCCCAATAGGGAGTCCTTGATTTCCATCCAGCCGCTCTGTTCCAACTGCGAAAGGATGTCCCCGGTCTCGGCCCAAAGACGCTGGCGCCGCCTAGTGGGGGACTCACTGGTCAAGATCCAGCCATGACGTGAAATTTCATCAAGCAGCCTGATCTGCGCCAGATAAGTCCGAGCCTCAAGGTTCGTTGGAAGATTGACAATGGGGCCCAGGGTCCTGTCGGCCCTTAGGCAAGTGGCCAAGACCGCCACGACGCCAAGGGGCGAAATCCACTCGACGTCCGTCAGATCGATCTCCAGCGCACCTTCCGCCAGGTGTGCCGTGCTTAGAAACGAAAGGTCTTCGGGCTCCCGGACTTGTGGTGGGGCAGTCACGCGCATGGCTGCGGCGAGCGTAGCAGCGAGTGCCCGTTGACGCGCGCGCCGCGCTCTGCCACGGTTCGGGGCGCCGCGCCCGGGCGCGGACAGCACTACCCCTGGAGGCTCAGAGATGGCGGGCGCGCAAGACCACGAAACCGTTTCCGGCTACCCACTCGACGACGAGCAGCTCGAATCGCTGCTCACCAACGCGGGCGAGTGCGCCCTCAACTGGAGCACCCAGGACGGTTGGCCCGTCGGCGTCATCCATGCCTATGTCTGGCAGGACGGGCGCTTCTGGATCACCTGCGCCGTCCACCGCCACCGCGTGGCCGCCATCCGCCGCGACCCGCGCGTGTCGGTCATCGTGAGCAGCGCTTCCTGTCCGCCCGACTCGGGCGCTCCGGGAGGTCAGGCCACGGCCAAGGGCCGCTGCATCATCCACGATGATCAGGAGACCAAGGACTGGTTCTACCCGGCCCTCGCGAACAAGGTCAGCCCCGACGCGGAGGCGGCTGCGGCCTTCGTCGAGCGCCTCGACTCGCCCCTGCGCGTCATCCTCGAGGTCATCCCCGAGAAGTGGATCCTCTTCGACGGCGGGAAGATGGCGAAGGACACGGCGGGAACGCTCACCGACGAGGAGCGTGGCCCCCTGCTCAGCGCCGACGCCGAGCGGATGCCGCGGGAGCTGGCGAAGCGCGGCCTGGCGTAGGGAACTACGCGAGTCGCACGTTCTCCACGACGATGTCGATTCCTGACGCCCGTGACAGCGGCCCATCGATGGTCAGGAGCGGCACGCCCAGCGAACTGGCGAGGGCAACGTAGAGCGCGTCGTACGCGGTGACGTTGTGCCGGTAGCGCCACGCAATGGGCAGCAGATCGCGGTTTGGGATGCGGTCGATGGGCCAGGCGACGAGGTCCGTGATAGCGCGCTCAGCCTGTGCTGTGCTGATGCGGTTCTGCTGGACGCCCTTGCGGAGGGCTGCCAACACTTCGGCGTCGAGCAAGGTGGGGGCGGCGACTTCTGCGTCGCCGACGATCTCCCTGACGGAGCGCCCGACTCTGGTCTCGAGCACACACTCGACCGCAACCGAGGCGTCAATGATGTACTGGGTCACTCGATCCCGAGTTCCTTGTCCCGCTCCGCCCGTGCTTCTTCGATCAACTGAGCGGCTGGTACGCCAAGGTCAACGATAGGCCGGTTGGCCATGCGCTCGCGCCACTCCGACCGCTCAAGTTCCTTCTCGATGGCGGCCAGCACGGCCGCGCTCATCGTGCAGTTTTCCCTGAGGGCGTGGCGGCGCAGCCGCTCGTGCAACTCCTCCGGGACGTTCTTCACCTGAAGGTTCGCCATGGCATGATGATAGCATGCCTACGTCATGCCAGAGGCATGATAGCGGTCAACCGCCTCTGGCCTGCGCCACCCCCTCCCCCACAACGGAAATCCCGCTACTATCAAGTACGCACACGCGGACTAGGCCCTCATAGCTCAGTTGGCAGAGCGCGTTCTTGGTAAGAACGAGGTCTCCAGTTCAAATCTGGATGAGGGCTCCAGGGCGCGCCAACTCCCGACGCCTCGGGATGCGGCGACGCCACTACCCGCACGGAGGACTCGCCATGGCGAAGGAGAAATTTGAGCGGACGAAGCCGCACGTCAACGTGGGGACGATCG
>VXPF01000109.1 GCA_009839725.1 Dehalococcoidia bacterium
CCCCCCCCCCCCCCTACTTTTTTATAAACTCACCCCCCCCCCCCCCCCACCTCCCTCTCGGTCTGGGGGGCCCGTTTTTTTTTTTAAAACCCCCCCCCCCCCCGCCCGGGGGGGGTCCCCCCCCCCCCCGCCCCCGCCTCCGCCGTCGTCGAGCTCCTGCGGGAGCGCGGCGCCCTCTTCTTCGACGAGCTCGTCCGCGAGACCGGCCAGCTCAGCAGCCAGACCGAGGACACGCTTCGCGAGCTCATCGCCACCGGGCTCGTCGCCTCCGACGGGTTCGAGGGCGTCCGCAGGATATTCGCCCGCTCCTCCTCCGGACGCCGCCGCGCATCCGTCCGCCGCCCCGTCGCCAGCTACCGCCTCGGACTGGTCCTCGGCGGCCCCCCCGGCCGCTGGTCACTCGTCGAAGCGCCCCCCGTCGACGCTGCTTGCCAGGAGGAGCTCGCCACACTCGTCGCCAGCGTCCTCCTCGAACGCTACGGCGTCGTCTTCCGCGACCTCGCGACCCACGAGCGCTTCACCCTGCCCTGGCGCTCCGTCCTTCGCGCGCTCCGCACCATGGAGGCGCGCGGCGATGTCCGTGGCGGGCGCTTCGTCTCCGGCGTTGTCGGCGAGCAGTACGCCCTCATCGACGCCGTCGAGCAGCTTCGCCGCACCCGCAACGAACCCGCCGCCGGCGAGCGCATCGTCGTCAGCGCCGTCGACCCCGTGAACCTGACCGGCACGGTCCTGCCGGGACCGCGCGTCCCCGCCTACTCCGGACGCAGCCTCGTCCTCATCGACGGCGTCCCCGAGGAAGAGGCGAAGGCAGCCGAAGCCTTCGCCGGCGCCGACCGCCGCTAGCCCGGCCGCCTACCCGATCGCCGGCAGGTTGTAGACCCGCGCCGCCGTGTCGTGCAGCACCTTGCGGCGAACCGTCGGGTCCAGCTGGTTCAGCGTCTTGGAGATGCGGGTGTGCGTCTCCGGGTAGAGGCAGGTGGGGTGCGGGAAGTCCGTCTCGAACATCACGTTGTCCTCGCCGAGCTCCTCGATCGCGTGCAGCGGCCCCCACTGCTCGAACCAGAACGAGGCGTACACCTGTCGCTTGAAGTACTCCTTCGGACGCAGGCTCAACCCCTCGCGCTCCGTCGGGATCGTCTCGTCGTACTGCCACTCCATCGCCTCCAGCAGGAACGGAATCCAGCCGATGCCGCTCTCCACGGAGACGAAGTTCAGGTTCGGGTAGCGATCCAGCAGGCCGCTGAAGATCAGGTTCATGATCGTCTTGCACTGCACCATGAACAGGGAAACGCTGATCGTGGCCAGGAAGCGCTGCGGCCCGTAGCCGTCCCAGATCATCTGCCCGCCCAGGTTGTTCCCCGAGCCCACGTGGAAGTTCACGGGGATGCCCAGCTCCTGGCAGGTCGACCACAGCGGGTCCCAGTGCGGGTCGTGCAGGTGCGGCAGCTCGAACGCCTCCGGCGTGTCCGTCATCGTGATGCCGGTGATGCCCGCGTCCGTCACCCGCCGGATCTCGCGCACGCACTCGTCCATGTCCCAGAAGGGCGTCAGCGCCTGGGGGAAGAGCCGTCCGTTCCCCGCCTCCTGCAGCTCGATGATGGCGTCGTTGTAGACGCGCGAGCAGATGTTTCGCAGCTCACTGTCCTCCAGCGACATGAAGCGGTGGCTCCCGAAGCCGGCCACGTTCGGGTAGATGATCTGCTGCGAGATGCCGAGCCGGTCCAGCAGCTCCAGCCGCGGCTCCGGGTAGCTCGCCGCATCGCTCATCTCGTCGAAGTCCGTCAGGCTCATCATGCCGTAGGCCTTCTCGCCGTCCTTCTTCACCACCGTGAAGCCCATCGGTCCGAAATCCACGTCCCCGTCGACGACCCAGCGATTCCGCCCTTCCTCGTCGAGTATCACGCGCGGAACGCGCTCCTTGTAGGACGCCGGCGCCCGCGAGGTCCACAGGTCGGGCGGCTCCGTGTAGTGGCTGTCGATGTCGATGACCGGTACGCCATGAACGGTGAGCGGTGGCGTCATGGGAGCATCCTCCTGCGCGCTGCGCGCCCCACCATCCTACCGCCCGCGCGGGGCGGGAAGGTCAAGGACGGGCCTTCGGAATGAAGTGCTTCCTCAGGGGGCTGGCGGCAGGTTGTAGACGCGCTTCGCCGTGTCGTGCAGCACCTTGCGCCGCACCGTCGGGTCCAGTTGCCCCAGCGTCTCCGTGATCTGCGTCTGCGCGTCGGGGTAGAGGCAGGTCGGGTGGGGGAAATCCGTCTCGAACATGACGTTGTCCACCCCCAGCTCCTCGATCGCGTGCAGCGGCCCCCACTGCTCGAACCAGAACGACGCGTACACCTGCCGCTGGAAGTACTCCTTCGGGCGCAGGCTCAGGTTCTCCCGCTCGTCCGGGATCGTCTCGTCGTACTGCCACTCCAGCGCCTCGAGGAGGAAGGGAATCCAGCCGATCCCGCTCTCCACGGAGACGAAGTTCAGGTTCGGGTAGCGGTCAAGGAGTCCGCTCAGGATCAGGTTCATGATCGTCTTGCACTGGATCATGAAGAGGGAAACGCTGATCGCCGCCAGGTTGCGCTGCGGCCCGTACCCCTTCCACATCATCCGCTGCCAGAGGTTCTGCCCCGCGCCCACGTGGAAGTTCACCGGGATGCCCATCTCCTGGCAGGTCGACCACAGCGGATCCCAGTGCGGCTCGTGCAGGTAGGGCAGCCGGAACAGCTCCGGCGTGTCCGTCATCACGATGCCCGTGATCCCCGCATCCTTCATCCGTCGCAGCTCCCGCAGGCACTCGTCGATGTCCCAGAACGGCGTGACCGCCTGGGGAAAGAGCCGTCCCTTGCCCGCCTCCTGCAGCTCGATCGCGGCGTCGTTGTAAATGCGCGCGCAGAGGTTCCTGAGCTCGCTGTCCTGGAGCATCATGAAGCGGTGGCTGCCGAAGCCGGCCACGTTCGGGTAGATGATCTGCTGTGAGATGCCCAGGTGGTCGAGCATCTCCAGCCGCGGCCCCGGGTAGCTCGCCGCGGCGCTCATCTCCTCGAACGTGGGAAGGCTGTAGGCGCCGTACTCCTTCGAGCCGTCGCTCTTCACTACCGTCAGCCCGAGCGGCCCGAAGTCGACGTCCTGATCAACGTACCAGTGCTCGTCCCCGTCCTTGTTCGGCCGCACCTGGGGCATGCGCTCCCGGTAGGAAGCCGGCGCCCGAGACGTCCAGAGGTCGGGCGGCTCCGTGTAGTGGCTGTCCACGTCGATGACTGGCACATCGTAGGCGGCGAGTGGCTGCGTCATGCCGCCATCCTACCGCCCGTGTGGCGCGGGAGCCTGAACAGGCCGCGGGCCCGGGTGAGATCGCTTACTCCATCAGCCCCGCGCTCTTCGCCGCCGCCGTTGCCGCGTTCCGGCCCGCGATGCGCCCGAACGTCACCGCCGGCCCGTACGACCCGCCCCCGCCGATGTAGCGGTCGCCGTGGAGCGTGCCCATCGCCTCCCCCGCGGCGAAGAGATTGTCGATCGGCAGCTCGGTGTTCGCGATCACGTGCGTGTCCGGGTCCACCCGCAGGCCGCACCCGGTCCACGCGATGATCGCCGGCCGCACCTCCACCGCGTAGAACGGCGGTGTCTCGATTGGCCGCAGCCCCATCGGCTTGAAGTAGGCCGTGTCGACTCCCCTGGCGCAGTCCTCGTTGTACTTCTGCACCGTGCCCGCCAGCGGCGCCGGGTTGATCTTGCAGAGCGCCGCCAGCTCTTCCAGCGTGTCCGCCCGCAGCACCTCACCGCTCTCGGCCTTCGCCAGCAGGTTTTCCGAGGTCCAGCTGGGGCCGGCCGGCATTGCGTCCGCCTCACGCCGCGCTGCCTCGTCGAAGATCGCGTAGGCCATGCCCCCATTCCGCTTGAAGAGGCCCGCCATCACCGTATACGGCGCCATCTCGCTGGCGAAACGCCGCCCTTCGCGGCTCACGAGGATGGACCAGGGTGGTACGCCCAGCTCCAGATCTCTGTTGAACCCCGGCGTCACGAGGAGCAGGCCGCGGTTGTGGCCGCCCAGTGTCGCGCCGACCTGCTCGCCCAGCACGATCCCGTCGCCCATCGCCTTCGGACCCGAGATCGCCCAGACCCCGTCGCCCTGCTCGTGGGCGTCGGGCCAGTACTTCTCGATGAACTCCTTGTTGTGCCCGAAGCCGCCTGAGGCGATCACCACTGCCCCGCAGCCCACCTCCTGGTCCCCCGCGGCCACGCCCACGATCTCCCCGTCCTCTTCGATCAGCTTGTCCGCGCGAGTCATGAGCGCCATGTCCACGCCCCGCTTGATGCGCTCGGAGTCCAGCACTCGCACCACCGCCAGCCCCTCGCCCTCCGGCGGGTGGCCCCGCGCCACCGTGTCGATCCCCGAGATGTAGACGCGCTCCGGCTTGTACTCGACGCCCAGGCTGCGCAGCCACTCGAACGTGGGCGCCGCGTTGTCGCAGTACGTGCGCGCCACCGCCGGCTCCACGTTCCACTGGTTGAGCGTCATGTAGTAGTTGAACATGTCGTCCGGCGTGTCATCGAGGATGCCCGCCTCGCGCTGCACGCTCGTGCCGGCGGCGTAGAAGTGGCCCCCCGACAGGCGCGAGGAACCGCCCACCTTGTCGTCCGCCTCCAGCACGATCACGCTCGCGCCCGAGTCGGGGGGGGGGGCCCGCCCCCGCCCCCCCCCCCGCCCCCCCCCCCCCGACCCCCCGCGGCCCAAGGCGGCGCGCGGGGCGGCGAGCGCCCGCGCGCGCGCGCCGC
>VXPF01000041.1 GCA_009839725.1 Dehalococcoidia bacterium
CCCCCCGCCTCGATCAGCTCGCCGCTCTCCTCGCCGCCCTCGACCCCGCCCGCGGCTAAGCTGGAAGCGTGACCGCCGAACCGACATCCCACGCCCCCGATCGCGAAGCCGCTATTGCCGTGCGAGGACGCTCCCTCCTCGAGGCGGTCGAGCCCGAGCACCTCATCACCCTCAGTCCCGCCTGGTGGCAGGAACGCCTCATGGAGTGGGCTACCCAGGATCCCGAGTTCCGTGTCAAGCTGCTCCGCTTCGTCGATGTGCTCCCGGCGCTGCGCTCCAGCGAAGCCGTCGCCAGCCACGTGCGCCAGTACTTCCGCGAGGGCGCCCCCGCAGCCGTACGTCTCGGCTCGGCGATCGGCCGGCGTGGACCATTCCGCCCCGCTCTCTCGCGCGTCGTGCGCGAGAGCGTCTTCGCCATGGCCGAGCGCTTTATCGGCGGCGCGACCCCCGCCGATGCCCTCCCCCGCCTTCGCGCGCTCGTCGAGGGCGGCACCGCCTACACCGTCGACCTGCTGGGCGAGGCGACCCTTTCCGACGCCGAGGCGGACGGCTACCGCGACCGCTACCTCGATCTCCTCGACACCCTTGCCGAGGGCCATTCCTGGGAGGCCCCGGGCGCCATCCGCAAGCCGAACGTCTCCATCAAGCTCTCGGCCCTGACCGCCCACTTCGAGCCGTCCGCCCCTTCCGCCACCTACGACTCCCTCCGGCAACGCCTCCTGCCCGTGCTCGAACGCGCCCGCGCCGTGGGCGCCTTCGTCAACATCGACATGGAGCAGTTCCGCTACCGCGACCTCACCCACGAGGCGCTCGAACGTATCGTGCGCGAGGAAGCGCTGGCGAAGTGGCCCGACCTCGGCATCGTCGTGCAGGCCTACCTGCGCGCCGGCGCCGCCGACCTCGACCGGCTCGAACGCATCGCCCGCGGCCGAGGAGCCCCCATCACCGTGCGGCTCGTGAAGGGCGCCTACTGGGACGAGGAGGTGATCCTCGCCCGCCAGTCCAGCCACCCCGTGCCCGTGTTCGAGGACAAGGCCGCCACCGACGAGAACTACGAGCGCTGCAGTGAGCGCCTTGTCGCCGCCTGGCCCCATCTCCGCCCCGCCTTCGCGAGCCACAACCCCCGCAGCCTCTCCGCCGCCATGGTGGCCTGCGACGAGGCCGCCCTCCCCGCCGAGGCGGTCGAATTCCAGATGCTGTACGGCATGGCCGAAGGACTGCGCCGCGCCGTCGCCGCGCAGGGCTTCCGCACGCGCGTCTACGTCCCCGCCGGAGAGATCATCCCCGGCATGGCCTACCTCGTGCGCCGCCTCCTCGAGAACACCTCGAACGAGTCCTGGCTCGTCAACAAGCACGAGCACGGCGACCCGGAGGAGGCGTTGCGCCCGCCGCGACCCGACCCGTCGCCACCCCCGCGCCGCCGCCGCTTCCGCAACCACCCCCCGCTGGAGTGGCACCTCCCCGCCGTCCGCGACGACATGGACGCCGCTATCCAGCGCGCCCGCAGCTCCTTCGGCGGCGACCATCCCCTCCTCATCTCGGGGCAGCCGGTTGAGCCGGACGAGTGGATCGAGGTGCGCCCGCCCGCGACACCCTCGGTCGTCATGGGACGCGCCGCCATGGCGGATGCCGGTCACGTCGACCGTGCGGTCGCGGCCGCTCGCGCCGCCTGGCCCGGCTGGCGCGACACCTCCGCGCGGCGGCGCGCACGCGTTCTTCGCCGCGCGGCCACGCTCATGCACGAGCGCCGCTGCGACCTCACCGCCACCATGGTGTTCGAGAGCGGAAAGCCCTGGCGAGAAGCGGACGGCGATGTCGTCGAGGCGATCGACTTCCTCCGCTACTACGCCGCCGAGGCCGAACGCCTCGGTCGGGGACTCGACCTCACGACCGTCCCCGGCGAGGACAATCGCTACACCTATGAGGGTCGCGGCGTGGTGGGTGTCATCGCCCCGTGGAACTTCCCCCTCGCCATCCTCACCGGCATGACCGCGGCAGCCCTCGCCGCCGGCAACGCGGTTGTGATGAAGCCCGCCCACCAGTCCCCCATCATCGCCGGGGCGCTCGCCCGCATCCTGCACGAGGCGGGCGTACCGAAAGACGCACTGCACTGCCTCCCCGGCCGCGGCCCCGAGGCGGGACAGGCCCTCGTCGAGCATCCCGATGTCGACATGATCGCTTTCACCGGCGGGAACGCCGCCGGACGCACCGTCGCCCTTGCCGCCGCCGAGGTGCGCCCCGGCCAGCGCGGCTTCAAGAAGGTGCTCGCCGAGCTCGGCGGCAAGAACGCAGCCATCGTCGACGAGGATGCCGACCTCGACCTCGCCGTCGATGGCGTTGTCGCCTCCGCCTTCGGCTACGCCGGCCAGAAGTGCAGCGCCGCCAGCCGGGTCATCGTCGTCGGCACGGCCCTCGACGAGTTCCGCACGCGCCTTGCCGCCGCCGTCGAGAGCCTTCCCGTGGGCCCGCCCGAGGACCCGTACACAGTCGTGCCTCCGGTTATTTCCGCCGAATCCCGCTCCCGGATCGAGGAGTACATCCGGATCGGCTCGTCGGAAGGGAAACTCGTCGCACGCGGTCATGCGCCCGGTGGCGAGGGCCACTACGTGGCGCCCCACGTCTTCGAGAACCTGCCTCCCTCGTCGCCCCTCGCCTGCGAGGAGGTGTTCGGCCCCGTCCTCGCGCTCTTCCACGCCGCCGGGTTCGAGGAAGCGCTCGCGCTCGCCCTCGACTCGCCCTTTGCCCTCACCGGCGGCCTCTACTCGCGCAATCCGCGCAACATCGCCCTCGCCCGGAAGCGCTTCCGCGTCGGCAACCTCTACATCAATCGGGGCACCACGGGCGCGATGGTGGGGCGGCAGCCCTTCGCGGGCTTCGGCATGTCCGGCACCGGCGACAAGGCCGGCGGTCCTGACTACGTCCGCCAGTTCGCCGTAACCCGCGTCGTCACCGAGAACACCGTCCGCCGCGGTTTCGCCCCCGAGTGGGAGCCCGGCGCGGAGGGCTAGGCGTTACTCCAGGTGCTCCACCCGCAGCCCCGGCTCGGTTGCCGCCAGCCCCTCCGCGACCAGCCTCCGGTGGCAGTGCTCGGGCGCGGCCTCGCTGCAGAGGAGACAGGGACGCCCTCGCAGCAGCGCACGGTCGAACCGCTCGTACGCGCCGCGTTGCTCCATGACATCCCGGAAGCCCTGTTCGAAGTCCTCCCACGAGCCGGCCTGCCGCTTGAAGCTGTCGAACAGCTCCTCCGAGGGCGCGAGCTCCGGGACGTGGACGTACTCGATGCCCGCGAGCTCCCGCGCAAGCCAGGCGAGGTCGTCCTGCTTGGCGAACCCCGCGAGCTGCGAGCGGTTGTGCAGGCGGATGTCGACGAGCGTCGTCACCCCCGCCTCTCGCAGCAGGGTGAAGAACGCCTCGGCGGTCTTCCGGGTGAAGCCGATCGTGTAGATCGTGCTCAAGGTCGCCCCCGCCCATCTCCGAACGCGTCCAGCATCAAGAGCAGGCACTTCACGCTCCCACCAGCCTTGATGAACTCGTCCATCGGCGTCTCCACCACCGCCAATCCGTGCTCCCGGAGCGCGCGCACCGTCTCCGTACACCCTGCGTTCAGCACCACCGTCTCGCCGGCGACCACGGCGTTGCAGGCGAAGCGGGCGGCATCGTGGTCGCTCACCGCGATCAGCGTCGCGAAGCGCTCCGCCAGCGCCCTCCGCGACTCCTCCGTGAAGGCCGGGGGATAGAAGAGCCCTCGCCCCCCGCCCAGCGGAGCGAGGCACGTGTCGAGGTGGTAGAAGCGCGGATCCGTTAGCTCCAGGCGCACCGTCTCGCATCCGAGCAGCTCGTCGATGTGGTCGAGCGCGCGGAACTCGGTGCGAAAGCGGTAGCCCGCGAACACGGCGCCCTCCCCCGGCAGCACGTCGCCTTCGCCTTCCCAGTAGTGGGGCTCGTGGACCGTCTCGATGCGGTAGCCGTGCTCCTGGAACCAGCCTGTGAAACGCGCCTCCTCCAATTGCCGTTCGGGGAAGCGGAAGTTGGCGGGGATGAACCGCTCCCCCGCCACGATCCCCGCGTTCGCCGTGAAGGTCATGTCCGGGGTGTCCGCCCCCTGCTCCACCAGCTCGACATCCACGCCGAGGGCTATGAGCGTCTCGTGCAGCCCGCGCCATTGCGCGTTGGCGCGCTCCGTCCGTACGGCGTTGGCCCGGCGCATCCACTGGTTGATCTCGTAGTCGATGCGGTAGTGCGTCGGTTCGCACATTAAGACCCTGCGCGTCACGCCGCCAAGTCTAGGCCAGCGTGCCAACCTCGCGACCCGCGTATCATCCCCCGCCGACGGAGACACAGATGAAGCTTCCCTGGCGGCTCAAGTTCGGCCTCTTCATGGCCCCCTACCACCCCGTGCGCGACAACATGAACCTCACCATCCGCCGCGATATTCGCACCATCCAGTGGCTCGACGAGCTCGGCTACGACGAGGTCTTCATCGGCGAGCACCATTCCGGCGGCTGGGAGCCCATCTCCAGCCCCGAGGTCTTCATCGCTCACGTCGCTCAGGAGACGGAGTCCATCAAGCTCGGCACCGGCGTCCTCTCCCTCGGCTACCACCACCCCTACATGATCGCCGAGCGCATCCTCCTCCTCGACCAGCTCACCCGGGGACGGGTCATGCTCGGCCTCGGCCCCGGCGCCACCGCCCCCGATACCCCCCAGCT
>VXPF01000147.1 GCA_009839725.1 Dehalococcoidia bacterium
TTTATACGAGCCAGGGCGGGGACGCAGCGGCAGCCGGGGGCGGCGGGCATCTATTCGGGCACGCCCTGGGCGGTACGACGGCCGGCGCCGCGGCTGGGCGAGCACACGCGCGAGGTGGTGTGCGGGGAGCTGGGGCACTCGAAGGAGGAGATGGCGGCGATGGCGGCCTCGGGGGCCGCGACGGAGGCGTCGCCATGAACAACCGTCCGCTGGAAGGGGTGCGCGTGGCCGACTTCGGCTGGATCCTGGCGGGGCCGTACGCGACGGCGTGGCTGGGGAGCCTGGGGGCGGAGGTGATCCGCATCGAGTCGCAGAGCCGGCTCGACTTCCACCGGCAGAACCTGGGGGCGGGGGCGGACGGCGTGCCGGGGATCAACCGCGGAGCGGTGTTCAACTCGCTCAACTTCAGCCGCAAGAGCCTGCGGCTCAATCTCTCGACGCCGCGGGGGCTGGAGCTGGCGAAGGAGCTGGTCCGCCAGAGCGACATCGTGATGGAGAACTACGCGGCGGGCGTGATGGAGAAGATGGGGCTGGGGTACGAGACGCTGAAGGCGATCAACCCGGGCATCGTGATGATCGCGACCTCCCCCCTCGGGCAGGTGGGGCCGGACCATGCGGCCACGGGCTGGGGTCCGAACGTGCAGGCGTACGCAGGCCTGCCGCACCTGACCGGGTACGAGGGCGGGCCGCCCTCGGGGCTGGGCGGGCTCTACCCGGACTTCATGATCGGCACGGTGATGGCGTTCACGGCACTCTCGGCGCTGCACGCGCGCAACCGCACGGGCGTGGGGCAGTACGTGGACCTCTCGATGGCGCAGATCGTCTCGACGATGATCCCGGAGGGGATCATGGAGTTCGCCATGAACGGGCGGGAGCCGCCCCGACCCGGAAACCGCTCCCCGCAGAACGCCCCGCGTGGGGTGTACCGGTGCGCCGGGGACGATAAGTGGGCGTCCATCGAGGTGGAGAGCGAGGAGGCGTGGCGGGGGCTGGCGGGGGCGATCGGCAAGCCGGAGTGGGCGAGCGACGAGCGCTTCGCGAGCGCGGAGGGGCGGCGGGCCACCCACGACGAGATCGACGCGGCGATCACGGCCTGGACGCGGGAGCGGTCGCACTACGAGGTGATGCACACGCTGCAGGCGGCGGGGGTGGCGGCGGCGCCCTGCCTGGACCCGCACGAGCTGCTGGAGGACGAGGGCATGGCGGAGCGCGACCTGTACGTTCAGATGGATCACCCCGAGGTGGGTCCCCGGAAGGTGGCGGGCCTCCCGGGGCGGTACGGCGACATCGAGTCGTACGACTACGGACCGGCGCCGCTCTTCGGGCAGCACAGCGAGGAGGTCTGCACGGGGCTCCTGGGACTGAGCGCGGAGGAGTACGGGCGGCTGGTGGCGGAAGAGGTCATCTGGTAGGTCGGGCCAGGATGGCGGCCACGGAACCGTATTCTTCCCCTTCGAGAGCCCGCAAGGGGTGGACGATGTCCCACTGTGTTCCCAATTTGCTGGCCCAGCGACCGTCCTCTCGCTGAACAGCGACGTGCACGACACGCGCGCTCCTGGCGAACAGGGCGAGCTTCGAGACTCCTTCGACGAGTGCTTCGTCTTCCACAGGCATGAAGCCGCGCCCCTGCAACGTGGCGCGGAACGCCTCCAACGTCTCGGCCCGCGGGCTGTCCTGCGGCCAGTAGCCCCCGGAAGCAGGAAGAGCAAGAGGCCACCACCAGCGATCCACCTCACCGATGGCGAAGGCGACACAGTTGTAGGTCGTGTCCTGCGGGCTTGCGACCTCCCAGGAAACGCCCGAGAGGCCTGGAAAGACGATCTCGAGCTCTTCTTCAGGCGGTGGCGGCACGGATGGGTATCAATCCCTGAGTATGACCCCAGCGCAGCCAGGCGTTGGTCATAGCCTCAACCTTGCCGGCATCCGCAGGCGGCACTGGATCTTCACCTGAGATGGCGCCTAGCGCCCAGAACCAGTGCTCCGGGCGCCGGCTCAGCCGGTCCAGGATGAGTGGCAGGGCGTCAGGCCCCATACCAATGATCCGCTGGTAGGCGGGATGCATGGCTATCTCGGTCGACGAGGACTGGAACCGGGTTGCCTGCGCCCATTCGTCAGCGAGCGCGTCGAACTGCGTGCGGAGGGCCTTCCGTTCCTGTTGCGTCATCACGTGACCTCTGCCTGCGACAACTACGGATAGTCTAGCGCCCCGTGAACTCCGGGGGGCGGCGCTCGACGAAGGCCTTGCGCGCCTCGGCGGCGTCCTCGGTCCTGGTGAGGATGGCGGTGCGGGTCTGCTCGAAGCGGTAGCCGTTCTTCACGTCCATGTTCTCGATCATGTGGAGGCTCTCCTTGGCGAGCCGGATGCCGAGGGGCATCTTGGACGCGATCAGGCGGGCGTCCTCCATGGCGGCCTCCATGAGCTGGTCGTGGGGGACGACCTTGACGACCATGCCGAGGCTGAGCGCCTCGTGGGCATCGAGGCGCTCGGCGGTGTAGTGGAGGCGGCGCACGAGCTGCCAGTTCGTGAGGAGTCGCATGAAGTGGCGGGCGCCGCCGAGCAGGCCGACGTCGATCTCGGGGAGGCCGAAGGTCGCCTTCTCGGAGGCGATGAGATAGTCGCAGGAGGCGGCGAGGGCGAGGCCGCCGCCGAGGGCCGGCCCGTTGATGGCGCCGATGACGGGCACGGCGCATTCCTGGATCGAGTAGAGCATCTCGCGCATGCGGCGGTTGCCCGTGCCGCTGGGGGGCGGGGGCGCGCCGGGATCGCGGTTGGCGCGGGCCTTGATGTCGGCGCCCGCGCAGAAGGCGCGATCGCCCGTGGCCGTGAGCACAGCCACGCGCACGTCGAGGTTGTCGGAGAGGCCATCGAAGATGCCCATGACGTCCCAGTCGGGGGCCAGCGCATTGACGGGCGGGTTGTCCAGCGTGACGACGGCGATGTGATCCTTGATGTCGACGTGGATGGGCATGGTCGTGCTCCTGGAAGCGGCGGGGCTCAGGCCCCTTCGAACGCGTTCTTGATGCGCTCGTAGCGCTTGAGCTGGGGAATGACGTCGGTGGGCGTGCCGATGTGAATCCACATGATGAGCCGGTCGAAGCCCATCTCGATAAGCGACTCGGCGTGCTTCTCGTCGGTGACGGGGCCGAGCACGTTGAGGTCGATGGTGTCCATCGAGCGGCCCTTCTCGTCGGCGATGCGGCGGATGCGATCGATGCCTTCCTGGAGCATGGCGGGCGTTCCGGGCGGGGCGAGCCAGCCGTCGCAGTACTCGACGACGCGGCGGTGGGCGGGCTTCGAGTTGGTGCCGAGGAGGAAGGGAGGCCCGCCGCGACGCATCGGCTTCATGTCCATCCAGCACTTGTCGAAGTTGACGAACTCGCCGTGGTACTCGGGCTCCTTCTTGGTCCAGAGCTCGCGCATGGCTTCGACGCGCTCGCGGGCGATCTGCCAGCGGTGCTCGAAGGGGATGCCGTGGTCGGCCATCTCGTCGGGGAACCAGCCGCCCCCGAAGCCGATCGAGAGGCGTCCCTGCGAGAGACGGTCGAGGGAGGCGAGCTCGCGCGCGAAGGTGATGACGTCGTGCTGGTTGATGAGGGAGATGGCGGTGCCGAAGTTGAGCGTGTCGGTGACGGCGGCGGCGTTGGCGATGGCGATGAAGGGGTCGTAGAGGCTGATGTACTCCTCGGCGAAGGTGAAGGTATCGAGGTCGGAAGGGCGTCCGTAGGGGCGGATGCCCTCGCGGTGGAGGGTGACGGTGCCATAGCGGTCGGGGGGCTCGCCGTTCCAGCGGCGGGTGGGGATATGGGTATGCTCGGGGAAGTAGAGGGACTCAAAGCCGAGGTCTTCGGCGGCAATCGCGAGGTCCGCGGGCTGCATCGTGTTGGCCGTGCAGAACATGAACACACCAAAATTGACCACCGGGTACCTCCTGGACCGCCAAGGCGAAGCGGCTGCGGCGAACCTTACAGAAGCGACGGGAGCGGTTCCATTGACGGGCGGGGGGCGACCTGCGAGCATCGCGCTCCCCGGCGAGGCGGCATCGCAGCCCCCGGAGGAGCACCAGAAATGAGGAACGGAATGCTCTCAGCAGAAGACCGGCTGGCAATCATGGACCTGAGCGCGCGCTACTGCCACGCGACGGATTCGCACAACGCGGAGGCGTGGGCGGACACCTTCACGGCGGACGGCGCGATCGAGGCGCCGCAGGGGGTCTCGCAGGGCCGGGACGCCCTCGTCCAGTTTTCCCAGGGTGTCAACACGAACATGCCGACGGTGCGGCACCACGTGAGCAACCTGGTCATCGACGGGGATGGCGACAGCGCCACCATGAGCTCGTACCTGAACCTGATCAACACCGACGGGAACGCGACCGTCTTCACCGCGATGTACGAGGACCAGCTCTCGCGCGTTGACGGCGAGTGGAAGTTCGCGCACCGCAAGATCGTCGTCTAGCGCCGGGGGGGGGGGGGGGGGGGGGGGGGGGGGGGGGGGGGCCGGCGGCGCCCCCGCCCCCCGCCGGGCGGCGGGGGGGGGGGGGGGGGGGGGGGGGGGGGGGGGGGGGGCGCGCCGGCGGGCGCGCGGCGCGCGGCGCGCGCCGCGCGGGGGGCGCCCCGGCGCCCGGCCGCCGCCCGCCGGCGCCCCCCCCGCCCGGCGCGCGCGCC
>VXPF01000155.1:0-23986 GCA_009839725.1 Dehalococcoidia bacterium
CCCCCGCCCGCCAGGAACCCGTCTCCACCCCCGAGGCGACTCCCGAGCCCGAGCGGCCGCAGTCCACCGTGCCCCCCACCACGGCACCCGAGCAGGCCGAGCCAGAGGCCACCTCCGCCCGCGCGGCCCCGGCCGCTTCTTTCGGGGGAGACGGTGGGCGAGACCTGAGCAACGTCGCCCTTGGCGCCATCGCCGGCGGCGCGATCCTCGCCCTGCTCGCCATCTTCGCCTTCCTTCTCTCCATCATGCTCGGCAACCGCGACGAGCCCGCCGAGGCCGTCGCCGGAGACCCCCCGGAGCCCTCCGGCCCGGTGACCAGCTCATCGGGGAGCTCCGTCTTCGCCGCCAGCTCGCGTTCGGAGGAGCCGCCGGCCCCTGCCGCGGAAGAAGAACCCGAATCCGAGCCGGAGGAGCCAGAATTCGACGAGTGGGGCCCGCGCTCCGGCTAGGCCTCCGCCGCCTCCCGGTCCTGCTCCCGCAGCCCCTTCCCCACGATCACCCAGCGCTGGAGAGCCGTCAGGTTCGCCAGCACCGCCAGGATGATGATCACCACCGTGAGCCCGTTCGCCAGCAGGCCGATTCCCAGTAGCAGCACCCGCTCTTGCCGCCGGAAGAGGCCCTCGCGCGTCGCCACGCCCAGTGCCTCGCCTCGCGCCCGCACGTAGCTCACCGCGATGCTCCCGAAGAGCGCCGCAAAGCCGAACGCCGCCTGCACGTCCTCCCCCCGTTCCGCGAAGTACCAGATGCACGCCGCCAGCACGAGCGCCTCGCCCACGCGGTCCATCACCGCGTCCAGCAGGGCCCCGTAGGGAGTCGCCTGGCCCGTCGCCCGCGCCACCGCCCCGTCCACGAAGTCCATGGCGGCGAATCCCAGGAACACTGCCCCCGCGATCAACAGCCGCTCCTCGACGATGAGCCACGCCGCCACCCCGCTCCCCGCCACGCCCGCCAGCGTGATCATGTTCGGGGTGATACCCAGCCTCCCGATGCCCCGCCCGATGGCGTCGCTCGCCGCCGCCGGGATGCGTTCCGGGAGAAGCCGCAGTCGTCGCTGACTCACGCCCTCGCCGGCTCCTCTTCCGCCGCCTGCGACTCCGCCACCTGCCCGCGTTCGTAGAGCAGCCGCTCGTAGTACGCCATCACCCGCCTCGCCACGTTCTCCCAGCTGTAGTGCGCGGCCTGCGCCTGCCCCTGCTCGGCCAGCGCCTCGCGCAGGTCCCCGTCGTGCCGCAACCGCAGCACCGCCTCCGCCAGCGCCCCGTCGTCCTTCGGCGGCACGAGCAGCCCGTCGACCTCGTTCGTGATCACCCCCGCGAATCCCTCGATGTTGCTCGCGACCACCGGCAAGCGCGCCGCCATCGCCTCCAGCAGGGCGATTCCCTGGCTCTCGTTCCCCGTCGCCGGCGAGCAGAACGCGTGCGCGCTGTGGTGGTACCGGGGCAGCTCGCCGTATGGCACGTTCGAGCGGAACGCCACGTTCTCGTCCGGCCCCACGATCCGCTCGTACCGCCGGAAGCTCCCCGCCCCCACTACGATCAGGCGGCTCTGCGGCTCCGTCTCCCGGATGCGCCGGAACGCGCGCAGCGCGTACTTCAGCCCCTTCCGCTTCTCCGGGCGCCCCACGAACAGCAGGTTGAAGCAGCCGTCGTCGAACTCCGGCAGCGGCTCGTGCTCGCCTGCGAAGTGGCCGAAGTCGATCCCGTTCGGGATCAGGTTGAAATAGCCCGGGAAGTACCGCCCAACCAGCCGCGCCGCCGCCGGCGAGACCGCGATCTTTCCGTCCAGGCGCCGGAACCAGCGCCTGATCAGCGGCCGTGAGTACCCGTAGAACCGGTTCCCTCCATCTTTCGCGGCGTGGAACGTGCCCACGTTCGCCGCCTGCGAGTGGCGCAGTACCTGGTACGGCAGCAGGGGCATCAGGGGTTCGTGCAGGTGCACCACCTCGAACGCCCCCTCTCCCAGCAGGCTCTCGATCGCCCGCCCCTTCCACGTGAAGCTGATGCGAGCCATCGAGCCGCTCGCCGGGACCGGCGTCGGCCGGCCCATCACCACGCAGTCCCCCTCCGCCTCCTCCGGGTCCGACGCCGGCGCCAGGATCGTGACCTCGTGCCCCCACTGCCGGAACTTCGTGCCCAGCTGGCCGATGTGCCGGTTCACCCCGCTCGGCACGGACCAGTCGTACGGCGACACCAGCGCGATCCTCATCGTCCGCTCACCCATGTCCCTCGGCGCACCATCTTACGGGGCGTCGCCGAGAACCCCCACGCCAGCCCCAGCGCCGCCTGCCCCAGTCCGATCTCCCGCAGCGACGGCGGTTTGGAGTGCCCCTCCCGTACCGCCCCCGAGGCCAGCGCGGCGTAGAGCTGCTCGGCCGTGCTTCCCTCGAATTCCGTCCACCCCGTGCCCAGCTGTGGGAGATGGTGGCAATCGCTCCCGCCGCACACCGGCAGCTGCCAGCGCTCCGCGTTCCGCTCCTGGGTCTTGCGCGCCGTCACCCGTCCCGCCGGACTGAGGTTTGCCTCGATCGCGTCGAACATGATCCCTTCCTCCCGCCGCCCCACCACCCGGTCGATCGTGCGCCCGCTCAGCGACCGCGTCAGCCAGCTCATCGGGTGGGCGGCGATCGCGATGCCCCCCTGCGCGTGGATCGCTTCGATCGTCGCCTCCACCGACCGAAAGATGGGAGGTGTCTCTTCGATGAACAGCGCCAGCAGGTGTCCGTGGCGGGTCGTGATCTCCGCCCCCGGCACCACCTCCACCCGCAGCCCCCGCTTCGCCGCCAGCTCGCGCGCCTCCAGCCCGCCCCGCACGTCCTCGTGATCGGTGATCGCGATCACGTCCAGGTCCGTGTCGTGCTCCGCGCGCTCAAGCACGCTCGCTACCGAGGCCATCCCGTCCGAGATGCGCGTGTGGATGTGGAGGTCCGCCTTACCCACAGGCGTGCACCTTCCAGAAGTCCTCGAGCACGGTCCACTGCCCCGGGTCGCGCCGCAGGTGCGCGCCGAACACGTCCGCCCAGCGCTGCGCCGCCGCGCCGATCGCCTCCTCCCGGTCTCCCTCCGGCGACACCCTGAACGGCTCCTCGATGAACACCGTCTGATCACGGGTGCCCCGCCGCGAGAGGAACAGCGGCACCACCGTCGCCCCCGAGCGGCGCGCCAGCTCCCAGGGCCCGCGCGGAAGCCGCACCCGCCGCCCCAGGAGCGTCGTGCAGATGCCCCCGCCCGCCAGGTCGCGGTCCGCCAGTAGCGCCACCATCCCGCCCGCCCGCAGCTCGCGCAGCGCCTCCCGCGTGCCGCTCATGTCGACCTCCACCACGCGCCCGCCGGCGATCTCCCGCAGCCGCGCCATCTCCCGCCCCAGCGCGGGTGGCTGCAGCGCTTCCACCAGCTCCACCCAGCGCCGGCCCCGCTGCGCGACCGCTACCAGCGCCAACTCCGGGTTCCCCGTGTGCGCGCTCGCGATCAGCACGGGGCCGTCCTCGAACAATGCCGGAACGTGCTCCTCACCGACGACCTGCAGGTGCTCCCGCTCATAGCTGGCGTGGTCCCGGTAGGCCAGCGTGGCCAGGTCGACGTGGTAGTTCGCCGCGTTCAGGAATGTCCTGCGCGATGCCTCCCGGGCCCGCTCCCGATCCCCGTCGCAGGCCGGCAGCAGGTTCTCCTCGAGCCGCGCCCTCGCGTTTACCCGGAGTGTCCACACGACCCACCCGGCCGCTCGCGCCAGCGCGTACCCCAGCCCCGGGAAACGCCCCGCCACCGGTGCCCCCACCTTGAGAGCGGCCAGCGTCAGCGTTCCTTCGAAGCTTCGTCCGAGGTATGTGCTTCCCAAAACTCGCGGAACATATACCACTGTTCCGGGTACTTGCGGACGTAGGCCTCGTGCGCGGTCATGATCGCCTGCGTCAGCGCCTGCACGTCGCGGTCGCTGTCTCCGCTTGGCTCGAAGCCCAGATCGAAGTTCCCGAGTATGTCGATCCGCCCCGGACCCCGCCGCGGAAACGCCACCGCCCCGATCGACGCCCCCGTGCGCAGCGCCAGCCGCGCCGGACCCGCCGGCACCTCCACCTCCTCCCCGAAAAAGCGGACGCGCACGCCTCCCTCGTGGAGTGGCCGGTCGATGAGCGTCGCCACCATCTCGTTCCGCTTGAGCGATCGCACCAGCGATGGCCCCACCTTCTCCATCTTCACCAGCCGCACCCCCAGCGCTTCCCGCCCCCGGACGATCAGTTCGTCTAGCCCGGGGTTGCCGAACGACTCCCCCACCACCGTCATCGTGTAGCCCCGCGCCGCCGTGTTCGTCGCCGCCAGGTCCCAGTTGCCGAAGTGCATGGGCACGACCAGTACGCCCCGGCCCCGTTCCATCCCCCGGTCCACCCCGTCGAAGGCTGGCGTCTCCACTCCCACCGCCAGCCGCTCCTGGGGCGAGAGGTTCCCGCTCGCGGCGAACTCCACCATGTACCGCAAGTAGTTCGCCAGTGACTGACGGGCGATACGGTTGCGCTCTCCGGCGGTTGCCTCGGGGAGCACCCGGGCGTAGTTCCGGAGCATCGTCCGCCGGCCCTGCGGCCAGCAGTAGTACATCGCGCTCCCGACGAGCCCCGCGATGGCGCAGAGAACCGGCAGGGGAACCACGCGAGTGACGGCCAGCAGCGCCCGCCACCCGGCAAATGCGAACGTTCCCGCTCCCCCGGCTTCTACAGCTACGCCTCCGCGATGAACGACTCGACCATGTCCCTGGCCTCGTCGTCGTGATACTGCACCGGCGGCGACTTCATGAAGTACGCGCTCGGCGCCAGCAACGGCCCCTTCAATCCGCGGTCAAGACCCAGCTTCGCGCAGCGGATCGCGTCGATCACCACGCCCGCGCTGTTCGGGCTGTCCCAAACCTCGAGCTTCAGTTCGACGTTCAGCGGCACGTTCCCGAAGGTTGTGCCCTCCATCCGGATGTGGCACCACTTGCGGTCGTCCAGCCAGGGCACGTAGTCGCTGGGACCGACGTGCACGTCGTTGGCGGGCATCTCGTAGTCGATCTGGCTCGTCACCGCCGACGTCTTCGAGATCTTCTTCGACTCCAGCCGCGAGCGCTCCAGCATGTTCATGAAGTCCGTGTTGCCGCCGAAGTTGAGCTGGTACGTCCGGTCCAGCCGTACACCCCGGTCGAGGAACAGGCGCGCCAGCGTGCGGTGCACGATCGTCGCCCCCACCTGGCTCTTAATGTCGTCCCCCACGATCGGCAGCCCCGCCTCCTCGAAGCGGCGCGGCCAGTAGCCATTCTCGTCCCGCGCGATGAACACGGGGATGCAGTTGATGAACGCGCAGCCCGCCGCCAGCGTCTGCTCGACGTACCACTTGGTCGCCTCTTCCGAGCCCACCGGCAAATAGTTGATGACGACGTCCACGTCGTTCTCGCGCAACAGCTTCACGATGTCCGCCGTGCCGCCGGGCGCCTTCTCGATCACGTCGCCCAGGTACTGCCCCAGTCCGTCGTGGGTCATCCCCCGCTCGACCTTCACGCCCGCGGGTGGCACGTCGGAGAACTTGTACGTGTTGTTCTGGCCGGCGAAGACCGCCTCCGACAGGTCTTTCCCCACCTTGTCGGCGTCGATATCGATCGCCACGGCCACGTTGATGTCGTTGATGTGGTAGCCCCCAACCACGGGGTGCATGATGCCGGGAACCTCGTCCCCTTCCTCGATGTGCCGGTAGAACTCCAGCCCCTGCACGAGCGAGGAGGCGCAGTTGCCCACCCCGATGATGGCCACGTTGATACTCAAGGTCGAAATCTCCAGAGAAATGGTTCAGTGAGCGCGCGGAGACTCGCTCAACGGCCACGCTCTTGCGGCCACCTGGCCGCAACGTAGTAGTCCAGCCTAACACGGGCCCTGCCCATGCGCCCCCGGCTCCCCGTAGCTCGCGGCCTACAATAGCTGCGTGCCCCCGTAGCTCAGCGGATAGAGCAGGCGTCTTCTAAACGTCTGGCCGCAGGTTCGACTCCTGCCGGGGGCGCCACGCGTCCTTGCAACCCCCCGCCCCGCCCCCCACCATCCACCCGAGGCGAAACCATGCAGGTCTCTCCCAGCGTCCGCGCCGTCCAGGTCCCCGACGAGAGCCCCATGCGCCCCGTGTCCACGAACATCTACCTCGTGGGCCGCGACCAGGTGCTCACCATCGATTCCGGCGAGGCCCTCGACCGCTACCGCTGGATGCTCCGCGGCTACCTCGCCGCCACCGAGAAGGCCGAGATCGCCATCGCCGCCGTCACCCATCACCACGCCGACCACTCCGGCAACCTCAAGTGGACCCGCGAGATCTTCGACGCCGAGATCGCCATTCCTGAGAACGGCCGCCCCCTCCTCAAGGGTCGCCTCCCCGCAAAGGGCGTTCGCAAGCTCGCCGACGGCCAGCTTGTCGAGCTCGACGGCGGCGTCAACCTCCGCGTCATCACCTCCCCCGGCCACTCCGTCGACTCCATCTGCTACTACCTTGAGGACGAAGGCGTCCTCTTCACCGGCGACACCATGCTCGGCTCGACCACCACCACCATCGGCGACCTCGCCGCCTACCGCGCCACCCTCCAGCGCCTCGTCGACCTCCCCAACCTCAAGGTCATCTGCCCCGGCCACGGACCCCTCGTCCACGACCCCCGCGAGCGCCTCCAGTCCTACATCGACCACCGCAACAACCGCGAGGCCCAGATCCTCGACGCCCTCAAGGAGGGCGGCCCCAGGACCAGCTGGGAGATCATGCTCGCCATCTACGACGACATCGACACCCGCCTCCGTCGCGCCGCCGACAGCAATGTCCGCACCCACCTCGCCCAGCTCGAAGCCGAGGGCCGCATCCTCGCCTCCCCCGGCAAACCCCGCCGCACCACCGCCCGCAAACGCACCCGTGAGGAGGCTCGCCGGCGCGAGCGCGACCGCATCATCAAGCGCGCCCGGCGCCTCGAAGCCGCCGCCCGCCGCGCCGAGGTTCGCGCCCAGGAGAACCCCCCGACCGACGAGTGGATCGAGCCCCCGCGCTACGAGCTCAGCTAGCCGCGCCCCGCCCCTCCGATGCTTGTACTCCCAACACAGAACGTAAAGCGGTAAGATCAGCCTGCCGCCAACCGGCGGTTTTGTGATCACTGATGCCAGAGACGCACATCGTCCACCGCCGCCTCGATATCGGCGTCCAGAAGGTCCCCAAGCAGGACGCGGATGAACGCATCCGCAACTGGGACGAGACCTATCTCGGCTTCGACCTCAACTCCGCCAAGATCGAGGCCCAGCGCTGCATCCAGTGCCCCTCCGCCCCCTGCCAGGAAGCCTGCCCCGTCAGCAACGACATTCCCGGTGCCTTCGCGCTCGTCGAGGAGGGCGACATCATCGGCGCCGCCGACAAGTTCCGCGAGACCAGCAACCTCCCCGAGATGTGCGGCCGCCTTTGCCCACAGGAGAGCCTCTGCGAAGGCGCCTGCGTCGTCGGCTTCGCCATCCGCGCCGACGGCCGCGCCGAGCCGCCCGTCACCATCGGCAAGCTCGAGGCCTTCGTTACCGACTACCAGCGCCGTGAGGTTGGCGGCTACCCCCGCTCCGCGTATCCGCCCCCCGCCAGCGGGCGCAAGGTCGCCGTCATCGGCGCCGGCCCCGCCGGACTCGCCGTCGCCGAGCTGCTCGCCGAGATGGGCCACGCCTCCACCGTCTTCGAATACTGGCCCGAACCCGGCGGCGTCCTCGTCTACGGCATCCCCAACTTCAAGATGCGCAAGCAGATCGTCGACGACTACATCGCCCACCTCGAGGCCCTCGGCATCGAGTTCCAGTGCAACACCTACGTCGGCAAGGACATTACCGTCGACGAGATGCTTGACGGCGAATACGACGCCGTCTTCCTCGGCACCGGCGCCGGCGTCGGCAACGAGCTCGGCATCGAAGGCGAGGACCTTGAGGGCGTCCACCGCGCCACCGACTACCTCGTGCGCGGCAACCTCCTCCCCCACCAGCTCCCAGACCACCTCCAGGAGCCCCTCCCCCAGCCCACGAAGGTTGCTGTCATCGGCGGCGGCGACACCTCCATGGACTGCGTCCGCACCGCCGTTCGCATGGGCGCCGAGACCGTGACCTGCGTCTACCGCCGCACCGAGGCCGAGATGCTCGGCCGGGGCGAGGAGCGCATCAACGCGCGTGAGGAAGGCGTCCAGTTCGAGATGCTCACCGCCCCCCTTCGCATCCTCGGCGACGAGAACGGCAAGGCCACCGGCGTCGAGTGCATCCGCATGCGCCTCGGCGAGCCCGACGATTCGGGCCGCCGCCGCCCCGTCCCCATCGAGGGCAGCGAGTTCGTCATAGAGGCCGACACCATCCCCATCGCTATCGGTTACGGCGCCGACCCCGTCGTCCCCGAGACCACCAGCGGCCTCAGCACCAGTTGGGGCGCCCTCATCCAGATCGACGAAGGCGGACGTACCTCCCGCCGAGGCGTCTTCGCCGGCGGCGACAACGTCAACGGCGCCGACCTCGTCGTCACCGCCCTCGCCGACGGCCGCCGCGCCGCCGAAGCCATCGCCGCCTACCTCGACACCCTGGACTAGGGGTCGCTACTCGATTTTCGCGCCCTTCGAGAGGTTGTGGCGCGCGCAGAGGAGCCGGACGTTGTCGACGTTCGAGGCGCCACCTCGCGAAAATGGCACGTCATGGTCGAAGTGAAGTTCGTCGCTCTCCCCGCACAGGACACACTTGCCCCCGTCGCGTTCCCATACCCTTCGCTTCACTGGCGACGGGATTACTCGTGAAGGCTCCTTCTGCTGCAGCGGGAGAGAAGTCTCTGACTCCTCTGTCAGTTCCAAACGAAATTTGAACACCCGCCGGTCGCTCGACACCTCGCCCCAAGCGGCAGTCAGAAGGAAAGCCCCGTTGTAGACCCAAACACCTGCCAGGAGCTTTTCGTAGACACGTACGACCTCCTGTCCTGACTTGGCCGCCTCGAAGAAGCGCCCGTTTTGTGTAGGTGAGCCACCTGGGTGCCGGAGTTCTTGGTCAGCCGTCTTTGGGTCGGGTCCTCCCCGCGAACGGCGAATGTCATGGCCTTCGTAAACAATGACTGCACCGCCCTCTTCCACCCTGTCCACATACGGTGCGTTCCGCCGCCGGCTCATTAAAACGACGCTATGTTCAGGGCGTAATCGATAGTTCATGCCCTGTTGGAGACTCGAGCCTTCCTCCTGGCACATAGCGATGTAGGAAATAACTGTTCCCGGTTCAATGGGCATAGTTGCTCCACAGAGATAAGTTGTATGCCGCCAGCTAGAGGACGGGCGATGTAACGGTTGGTGGGTTCGGAGACGCTGGCTGTAAACCTGACCCCGACGTGGCGCTCACGCCGCGGCCAGTAAAGCACTACGCCCAGAGTGGAGCGGGCGAAGGGAATCGAACCCTCGTCTCAACCTTGGGAAGGTCGCATTCTGCCATTGAACCACGCCCGCCCGCGCCGACCGCATCCTATCATTGCCCGTACTTCCACCGGAGGCTGCCCGTGCCCATCCCCAAGGAACTCGCCCTCACCCCCGACGAGATCGACGAGATCATGTCCACCAGCTGGAACATGCGAATCGCCACGGTCGGACCCGGCGACCGCATCAACCTCACCCCCCTCTGGTTCGGCTGGGCCGGAGGCAAGGTCTACACCATGTGCCGCGGCCAGAAGGTCGCTAACCTGCGGCGCAACCCCGTCGCCACCGTCCTCGTCGACAAGAACGAACGCTACCCCGAGCTCCAGGGCATCATGCTCCAGGGCCGCGCCACCGTCCTCGAGGATCCGGACGCCGAGACCGCCGACCCCCACCTCGAAGAGGCTCGCCTCCAGATGGGCGAGAAGTATGGCCAGCCCGACGGCCGTCACGCCGGCACCGCCGCCGGACGCACCCGCCGATGGGTCGTCCTCGAACCCGACCGCGTCGTCACCTGGGACAACTTCAAGCTGGGCCAGTTGCAGCGCTAGCGACCCCTACAGGTTCGCGACCAGCCACTCCTCCGCCGCCCCCACCACGTCGTCCCCGACGGCGAAGTGTCCGCCGGGCAGCGTGACGAGGTCCTTCTCCCCCGGGAGTCCTGCGTAGAGCTCCATCGTCGCGTCGGGCGACACGACCTCGTCCCGCTCCTTCGCGATGACCCGCACCGCCGTGCCTGCTAGCCTCGCCAGCCCCTCAGCCGGACCGCTCAGCGGCCCCGTCCCCGCCGCCGCGAACACCGCCGCCCGGAACCGCCCGTCGCCCGCCACCGCCGGCACCCCCAGCATCGCCCCCAGCGAGTAGCCGTAGTACCCCAACCGCCCCGTATCTACCGGATACCGCTCCGCCAGCGCATCGACCGCGGCCGCCACCTCCCCCGCAAATTGCGACGCCATCGCTGCGGCCTGCTCCGGGTCGCGCATCGCCGCGAACGGGTCGGGAACCGCCCGCTCGCCATGTCCCGGTGCGTCCAGCCCGAGGCACGCCCATCGATGCGTCGTAGCCCAGGCCCTGGCGGGACCCGCCACGATCGTATCGTCCTTGCTGCTCATGCCCGGGTGCTGGATGAACACCAGCGGCAGCGCCTCGTCCTCATCGCTCCCGGGCAGCCACAGCCGTCCGGGTGTCTCCCCCAACCGAAAGCGGATGTCCCGCAGTCCCCCGGACTCGCTCTCGCTCGACTCGAATTGCGCCATCGCTGGGAGCCTACGCGCTCCCCTTCCCCCGCGCCCCCATCCGCCCCCACAGGAGGATCCGCTTGAACGGCAGCAGGAAGGGACGCTCGTTCGGCAGGACCTCCAGCAGCCGTTCCCGGTAGTCCGCCAGGTACGCCTCGTACTTCTCGCTCGAGAGCCGGGTTCGGTAGTCCGTGAGCAGCGAGCCCTTCATCCACTCCACCACCTCCTCCGGCCCAGCCAGGCGGTGCAGGTAGACCTGCAGCCGTACCTGCTGCTCCGCGAACCCGTTGCGCGCGAGCATCTCCGCATACCACTCGACCTCCCGCAGCGGGTAGCTCCGGACGTGCCCGCCGAGCGCCTCCGCGTGTCGTGGCTCCCGCGCCACCTCGTGCGCCACCGTGTGCGACACGTGGTCGTGGTTCATGGGCATCTGCACGGCCAGCTGCCTGCCTTCCCCGAGCGTCGCCGCCAGCCGCGGGAACAGCGCCTCGTGGCCGTCCACCCACTGCAGCGCCGCGTTCGAGAACACCACGTCGAACCCGCTCGCATCGAACGACGTGATGTCGCCCTGTTCGAAGCGGATCCCGCCTCCCGCGTGCTGCGCGCTCTGCGCCAGCATCGCCTCCGAGCGGTCCACCCCCACCGTCTCCGCCGCCCCCGTGTGCTCGTGCAGCACGCGCGTCAGGACGCCCGTGCCGCAGCCGAGGTCTACCACCCGCCCGCCCGGCGCCGCCTCCACCAGCGCCAGCAGGTCGTGGAACGGCTGCTCCCGCTCCCCGCGAAAACGTGCGTACTGCTCCGGCTCCCAGGCGTCGCTCACGCCCGCGAGCCTACCAGCGACGCGCGATGACGAGCACTTGACGCACCCCCTCCGCCTCCCCAAGGTGGCCCCGCCATGGTCCGCTGGGACGAACGCACCGCCCTCGTCGTCGTCGATGTCCAGAACGACTTCGCCGACCCCGGCGGCGGCCTCTCCGTTACCGGCGGCGATTCCATCATCCCCGCTGTCAACGCCGCCGTCGCCGCCGCCGGGGTCGCCGGCGCGGGCGTCGTCTACACCCAGGACTGGCACCCGCCCGACACCCCCCACTTCGCCAAGGACGGTGGCGTCTGGCCCGTGCACTGCGTCCAGGACACCTGGGGCGCGGAGTTCCACCCTGACCTCTGCATGGCAGGCGATGTCGTCCGCAAGGGGACCGGCGGCGAGGACGGCTACTCCGGGTTCACCGTCCGCGACCCTGCCGGCGGCAGCCCGACCGACACTCTCCTCGACTCCCTCCTGCGCGAGCGAGGGATCGAGACCGTCGTGGTCGCCGGCCTCGCCACCGACTACTGCGTGCGCGACACTGCCCTCGACGCCGTTGCCCGGGGCTTCGCCACCTTCGTCCTCATCGATGCCGTTCGTGCCGTCGACCTCCATCCCGGCGACGGCGTCCGCGCTCTGGAGGCGATGCGCCGCGCCGGCGTGCGCTCCGCCCTCGCCCTGTCGTGACCACCGAGGAGCGCCTCCGCCGCTGGCTCGCGAACGAGCACGGCATCGCCGGCTCCCGACGCCTCGCCCGAGAGGACGACGACCGCCTGCTCGTCTCGAAGTTCCCGCCCGGCTTCATCGCTCGCGTGAGCGAAGCCGTCGAGCGCCTCGGCATCCTCGCCGACCCCGACCCCCTCGCCGCCGCCACTGCCGCCCGCGCCTCCCACCACCCCCGCGAGTCGCGCGTCGAGAACTGGCGCGCCGCCGCCTGCGACCTTGTCCGCGAGCGCACCGACGAGCGCGGCCTGACCGACGAAGACGCCGAACTCGTGACCACCGGCATCGAGTCCGTCGCGGCGCTCATGCAGGCGGTGCTCTGGAGCGGCCCGGTGGTCGGCGATCTCTACGAGCCCGCCGACGCCGAGAGCGACGCCTACCGCGACGCTCTCGCTCGGACCGATGCTTCGGGCGACATCTTCACCCGCCACTACGGCGCCTTCGAGGGACGCGCCGTCGTCGCCCACTGCCCCGGAGCGCCCTACGCCCGCGCCCTCCTCGAGTCCGCCTGGCGCGCCTGCACGGGCACGCCCCC
The DNA here is from genome assembly GCA_009839725.1 of Dehalococcoidia bacterium. Classification (GTDB taxonomy): domain Bacteria; phylum Chloroflexota; class Dehalococcoidia; order Tepidiformales; family Tepidiformaceae; genus UBA2991. Next base: position 12,731 of record VXPF01000155.1, read on the forward strand.
GCCCGCCTAGCGCGGCGCCAGCGCCCGGATCGTCTGCAGGATCGCCTCCTGCTTGCTCGCCACGCCCCCCGCCGCGACCGGGTAGAGGAACCCTTCGTCGAGGCCCGCGGCCACCAGCTCTGCCGCCACCTCCCGGCACTCCTCCGCGCTCCGTCCCACCACCGCGTGCGCCCGCACGAACGCCTCCGAGATCCCCTCGATCGCCTCCGTCCGTTCTCGCGCAAGCCAGCGCCGCTCGAACACCTCGCAGTCCTCCTCGAATCCGTCCTCGATGAAGACCTTCCGGTAGACGGGCGCCATCAGGTACGCCAGCAGCTCGTCCTTGATCGGCGCCGACGCCTGCTCGTACGACTCATCGATCACCGTCCGCAGGAACGCCACGATGCGCACCTCCTCCCGCTTCCGCCCCGCCTTCGCGGTCCCCCGCTCGATCGCCGCCACCGACCGCTCGATCACGGTCGTCGTGGGGTAGTTCAGGATGACCCCGTCCGCGATCTCCCCCGCCAGCTCCAGCATCTTCTCGCCCAGCGCCCCGATGTACACCGGGATCGCCGGCTCCGCCGCCTCCATCGCCGGGGCTCGCGTCTCGTACAGCCCCTCGTGCCGCAGCCGCTCCCCCGAGGTCAGCCGCCGGAACACGTCCACGTACTCCCGCATCCGCGCGACCGGCTTGTCCCAGGGCAACCCGTGCCAGTTCGACACGATTACCGGTGTGCTCACGCCGAATCCCGCCGTGATCCGCCCCCCGCTCAGGTCCTGCAGCGACCAGAACGACATCGCCGCCAGGTACGGGTCGCGCAGGCCGATGGGCACGATTCCCGTCCCCAACCCGAACCGCTCCGTGTTCGCCGCCGCCGCCGCCAGCACCGTGATCGCGTCCGGCTCGTTCACCTCTGTCACCCAGCCGCCGCTGAACCCGTGGCGCTCGCCCTCCTGCGCCTGCTCGACGTGATCGCGCACGGAGCCGCCGTGCATCACCAGTCCGGAGTAGCTCATCGCCTTCCCCCCGCTTGGGTCGCGGCATCATGCCACAGCGCGAGGGGGCCAGCCTCAGCGGCGTCTCGCCTGCGGCTTGATGATCCCGCGCTGCATCAGCAGCCGCATTACGTACCGCGAGACCGAGATGCCGAGCATGCCCGCCACGATCAGGAAGATGACCGTTGCCGCAATGCCCGTGCCCGTTGCCACCATCCCCAGGTAGAGGCCGACGAACAGCCCGAAGGAGAGCGCGATGAACACCGGCATCGTGCGCCACTTCCACTCGGGCAGCGCCGGCGCCGCCGCCTGCGGCTTCGCCGCCGCTTCTCCCCCGGCTTCCGCGCCTCCCCGGATGCGTCGCCGTCTGCGCCGCGGACTCATGCCTGCCCCCTCGTCCGCAGCAGCGCTTCCACCGCCGCCCGCTCGAACAGCAGCGCCCCTCCCGCCGTGCGCCGGTGGGAGACCCGGCCCGCCTCCGCCGCCCGCGCCAGCTCGGCTTCGCTCATCCCCGCCGTCTGCGCCGCCTCCGAGAGGTCCAGCACCGCGTCCAGCGTCGGCGAAACCGCCTCCTCCGGCCCCTCAAGACACGCGCTGCACATGAACACCAGCGCCAGGTGCGTCTCGCTCAGCGAGACCGTTCCGCAGTCCCGGCCGGGCAAATCCTCCCGCTGGTTCAGGTGGAACAGCCGCCCGCAGGCGTTGCAGTACGACTCGGTGTGCGGCTCCACCGCCTCGGAGCAGATCGAGCATGGGTCCGTAGGGCGAATCACAGTCATCGGTCTGAGCCCCGAGAATAGTCAATTTCTTGACACTTTCAAGCACCCGTCGATATGATCAAGGAACCCTAACAATTAGGTGGTGGGGGTCTTGGAGAGTGCGGCCGCCGTGGTCCAGTCGCCCCCACGCAGCGGCGACTTGGCGGAGAGGCTTGGCATCAAGCCTCTCCCGGGGGACCTTCTCCGCGAGGCTCTCACCCACGCCTCCTACCCCAACGAGAGCGCCGCCCAGGCCACCCCCAACGAGCGACTCGAATTCCTCGGCGATGCCATCCTCGGCATGGTCGTCGCGAACGCCCTCTTCCGCGCCTACCCCGATGCCGCCGAGGGCGAGCTCACGCGCATGCGCGCCGAGATCGTCCGCGGCAGCACCCTCGCCACGGCCGCCCGCCGCCTCGACCTCGGCGACTACCTGATCCTCGGTCGCGGTGAGGAGGCCGCGGGTGGCCGCGATCGCGACCGAAACCTCGCCGGAGCCTTCGAAGCGCTCGTCGGCGCCGTCTACCGCGCCCACGGGCTTACCATCGCGCGCTCACTTGCCCTGCGCCTCCTCAAGCCGGAGATCGATGGCATGCAGGAGGGTGGGCCCGCCCTCGACCCCAAGTCCGCCCTCCAGCACCTCGTGCAGGCCCGCTGGCATCAGCCCCCGGATTATGTGACTGTTGACGAGCAGGCCGAGGAGGAGGGGCGTCGTTTCGTGGTGGAGGTTCGGGTTTCCGGCGAGATGCTTGGCCGCGGCAGCGGATCGAGCAAGCGCGCTGCCCAGCACGAGGCCGCCCGCCAGGCCCATGCTGCCCTCTCAACCGACGCCCCTTCCGGCGTCCCCGTGGGGGCCTGAGCCATGTACGTCAAGCGCCTCACGCTCCAGGGCTTCAAGAGCTTCGCGCAGGAGACCACCTTCGAGTTCGGCTCCGGCGTCACCGCCATCATCGGCCCCAACGGCTCCGGCAAGAGCAACGTCGCCGATGCTGTCCGCTGGGTGCTCGGTGAGCAGGGCCTGCGCCTCCTTCGCGCCCGCAAGCAGGAAGACGTCATCTTCTCCGGCGCCGGCGATAGCGCCCCCCTCGGCATGGCCGAAGTCACCCTCACCCTCGACAACGGCGACGGCTGGCTGCCCCTCGACTTCAGCGAAATCCAGATCGGCCGCCGCGCCTACCGCGACGGCGACACCGAGTACCTCCTGAACGGTTCCCGCATCCGCCTGCGCGACCTCAACGACCTCCTCCAGAAGGCCAACGTCGGCCAGAACAGCTACGCCATCATGGGCCAGGGCATGGTCGACGAGGTCCTCAGCCTCTCCCCCCAGGACCGCCGCTCCCTCATCGACGAGGCCGCCGACGTCAAGCCCTTCCGCGTCAAGATCGCCGACGCCCACAACCGCCTCGCCAGCACGCGCGAGAACATGGCCAAGGTCCAGATCATCGTCGACGAGCTGGAGCCCCGCCTCCGTCTCCTCCGCCGCCAGGCCAACCGCGCCAGCGAGCACCGCGAGTTCTCCGCCCGCCTCGCCACTCTCCTCCGACGCCTCTACTCCTCCCGCTGGAGCGAGGCTCGCACCGCCATCGCCCGCGCCCAGGCCGAGCTTGACCAGCGCGGCGCCGAGGACGAGACCGCCGAGTCCCGCGTCACCAGCCTCGAGGAACAGCTCCAGACCCTCGGCGAGGAGATCGCGAGGCGTCGCGAGGTCGTCTCCCGGAGCGACGGCGCCCGAGGCGACCTTGAAACCCGTATCCGCAATCTCGAACACGCCCTCGTCCTCGACCGCGAGCGCCACTCCATGACCACCACCCGGCACAGCGAGATCCGCACCGAGGTCGAGGCCCTTGAAGGCGAGAAGGCCACCCTCGCCGCCGCCGACCTTGAGGGCGGCCGCCGCGCCATGGAGCTCACCGACGAGATCGAGGCTCTCCGAACCTCCCTTGAGCGCGACCGCGAGGCCCTCGTCCTCGCCCAGCGGGAGGATGCCTCCCTCCACCGCCGCGCCGAGGAGCTCCGAGGCCAGATCGCCTCGCTCGAGCAGCGCATCACGGAGCAGGGTCCCATCGCCCAGGGCGCTGCCCGCCCCCTGGCCGATGGCCCGGAGGCCGACAAGGTCAACGAGCGCCGGAGGCAGCTCCTGCTCGACTTCGTCGCCTATCGTCGCCGCCGCGCCGAGCTCAGCGAGCGCGCCGCCGCTGCCGAGGCGAAGCTGGCGGACGCCCGCGAGGCGGCTGCAGGCGCCAGGGAGAGGCTCGCCCGCGTCCAGAACGAGCTGCGCGAGCTGGAGCGTGCCTCGCAGGGTCCCCTCCGCGAGCTCGACCACCTCCGCGGCCGCCTCGAAGTCCTCAAGCGCGTCCAGGCCGAGAGCGAGGGCATCGCGACGGGTACCCGCAACGCCCTCATCATGGGCCAGGTTCTCATCGAGAACGTGCGCCCCGGCAGTCTCGGCGAGGCCCCCGAGGTCACCGGCGTCGTCGGGCTCCTCTCGCGCCACCTGCGCGTGCCTGCCGGCCTTGAGGCGGCCATCAACGCCGCCCTCGAGCACCACCTCCACGCCATCATCGTCGAGCAGGAAACCCAGGCCCTCCACGCCATCGAGCTGCTCCGGGAAGGCGCCCGCGGCCGCGCCCAGTTCCTCCCCCTCGATGGCCTCCGCAAGGTCTACCCGCTCAACCTCCAGAAGGAGCGGGGCGTCGTCGGCGTCGCCTCTCGCCTCGTGCGCTGCGACAGCCGCTTCCGCGACCTCGTCGACACCCTCCTCGGCCGCATCATCGTCGTCGAGGACATGCGCGTCGCGAAGCGCATGCTGACCCGTGGCCTCGGCGCCGTCGTCACCCTCGATGGCGTCCTCCTCGACCCCTCCGGCGTCATCACCGGCGGCATCGCCTCCGACTCCGAGAGCCCCTTCAGCTTCACCCGCCAGCGCGAGATCGATGAGCTTCCCGCCCAGATCACCGAGCTTGAGAAAGTGGTCGAGGCCAACCGCGAGCAGGTCGAGACGGCCCGTGAGACTGTCGACCGCCTCTCCCGCCTCGTGGAGGAGAGCGACATCGCCCACGAGGAGTGCCGCACCGCCCTCGACGAGGCCCTCCGTGCTCGCGACCGCGAGCGAGACCGCCTCTACCGCATCCGCCGCGAGATGACCCACGTGCTCGCCCGCCGCCGCGAGCTCGCGGGTGGCTCCTTCGACGAGCACGCCGCACGGAACGCTCGCGCCCTCCTCGACCAGTTCAACGCCCGGCGAACCGAGCTGACTGCCGAGCTCGAAGGCATCGCCCCCGACCTTGAGGCCGCCCCCGGGCGGGTCGAGCAGGCCGTGGATGAAGTCGCCGGCGCCAGCGCCAGGCTCGCCGCCGCCGAGGGCGAAGCCAGGGCCCAGGCGCTCGCCCGCGAGCAGCAGAAGCGCGCCATCGAGCGCCTCTCCTCGCAGATCGCCCAGCGCATCCTCCGCGCTCAGAACCTCGAGCTGGAGGCCGGCAACTTCGCCGAGGCCATCGAGCGCCAGACCCAGGAGCTTGAGCAGCTTCGCGTCGAGCAGGAGAGCTCGACCGACGACACCGCCCCCGATCGCGACGAACTGACCCGCCTCGAAACGCACGAGCGCTCCGTGCAGGCCGAGTACGGTGAGGCCCAGGCCGCCCTGCTCGAAGCTCGCCGCCGCCGCCTCGACCTCGAGGCCGGCCTCGACCGCGCCCGCGAGCGCCTCGAAACGCTGCGGACCGAGATGGCCCGCGAGGGCCTCGACCCCTCGCCTGGAGGCGGCCTCGAGACCCCCGCCAGCTCCACCGACGAGCAGTTCGACCTTGGCGCCGTCGAGGCCGAGATCGCCGAGCTCCGCGGCAGGATCCGCAAGCTGGGCCCCATCAATCAGGAAGCCCCCGACGACTTCCGCGAGAGCGAGGAGCGCTTCACCTTCCTCACCGAGCAGATCCAGGATCTGACCGACGCGGAGGCGCAGCTCCAGGGCGCCATCACCGAGCTCAACAGCGAGATCCGGACCCGCTTCCGCACCACCTTCGCCGAGGTCGATTCCGCCTTCGGCAACTACTTCACCGCCTTCTTCGGCGGCGGCGCCGCCCGCCTCAAGCTGCTCGATCCCGACGACATCATCGACTCCGGCATCGAGATCGAGGCGCAGCCCCCCGGCAAGCGCCTGAGCACGATCAGCCTGCTCTCCGGCGGCGAGCGGTCGCTCACCGCCGTCGCCCTGCTCTTCGCCCTCCTCTCCGTCAACCCCGCCCCGTTCTGCGTGCTCGATGAGGTCGACGCCGCCCTCGACGAGGCCAATGTCGGCCGCTTCGTCGCCGAGTTGGCCCGGCTCGCTGATCGAACCCAGTTCCTCATCGTGACCCACAACCGCCGCACCATCGAAGCCACCGATGCCATCTACGGCGTCTCCATGGGACCCGGCGGCGTGTCAAGCACCCTCTCCCTCCGCCTCTCCGACCTCCCCGGGGGCGCCCCGCCGCCGCAGGAAGCTCCCGAGGAGGCTCCCGCCGAAGCCGCCGAGCCCACTGAGTCCCGCGAGGCCGCCGGCGCCGCAAGCCGCTAGCACTCGCTCCCGCGCCTGGGGGAGAATCCTGAGCGCCGCCGCCGTGGCGGACGGGAGGAAGGGCGATGAGGTTCTGGCGAAGGCGACAGGATCCAACCGGCGGCCGGCCCGAGGCGGATGAGCCCGCCTTCACCCCCGAGCAGGTCGAGGAGATCCAGGCCCAGTCGGGGCGCGCCCTCGCGCGCAGCCGCTCTGGCCTCCTCGGCCAGCTCGGCCGTCTCTTCGACCGCCCCGAGTTCGACGATGACCTCTGGGATGAGCTTGAAGAGATTCTCATCGCCGCCGATACCGGCATCGGGACCACCGAGCGCATCCTTGAGAGCGTGCGCGAGCAGGTGCGCGAAACCCGCGCCACGACCTCCGCCGAAGTCCGCGACATCCTTCGCGGCGAGCTCGTCGCCATCCTCCACGCGTCCGCGGACGATTCCCCCCGCTGGGATGCTCCCTTCCCCGAGCTCCTCGTCATTCTCGTCGTCGGTGTGAACGGCGCCGGCAAGACCACCTCCATCGCAAAGCTCGCCTCCGCCCTCAAGGAGGGCGGCCACGCCCCCATCCTCGCCGCCGCCGACACCTTCCGCGCCGCTGCCATCGACCAGCTCCGCACCTGGGGCGAGCGGCTCGACGTTCGGGTGGTCGCCCACCAGCCCGGCGGCGATCCGGGCGCCGTCGTCTTCGACACCCTCTCCGCCGCTGAGGCCGATCGCGCCGCCGTCGCCATCATCGACACCGCCGGTCGCCTGCACACCAAGTCGAACCTGATGGAGGAGCTGAAGAAGGTCACCCGTGTCATTCAGCGCCGCCACCCCGAGGCTCCCCATGAGACCCTCCTCGTCCTCGACGCCACGACGGGCCAGAACGGCCTCATGCAGGCCCGCGCCTTCACCGAGGCCGTCGGCGTGACCGGTCTCGTCCTGGCCAAGCTCGATGGCACCGCCCGCGGCGGCATCGTCTTCGCCATCGCCAGCGAGCTTGGCGTCCCCGTCCGTCTCATCGGCACCGGCGAGGGGCTGGGGGACCTCGCCCCCTTCGATGCCGAGACGTTCGTGGACGCGCTCCTCGCGTGAGGCTTCCCCGTGACTGAGGCGCTGGCCTTCTGGGGTGTCGCGATCGGCCTCGGCGTACTCGCCCTGCCCCTCGCCCTCCGCCTCTTCCCTCGCTTCCCCGATGCCGGTGCCGGCCTCTCCTTCACCCTCGGCCTCACGCTCGTCGCCGCCGGTTACTTCCTGCTCAGGGTGGTGGGGCTCCCTGCCGGACAGATCGGCTTCATCGTCGCGATCATCTTGTTCGCCGTGGCCGCGGTCGCCTTCGCCCTGCTTGGCCGCCGCCGCTTCCTCCCCACGCTCACCCGCTCCCTTCCCGGCCTCGCGGTCGCCGGAGCGGTGTTCTCCGCGCTCTTCTTCGGCTACGCCGCCTTCCGCGCCTACGCCCCCGATATCGCCCACACCGAGCAGCCGATGGACTTCCTCTACCTGAACGCCATGCTCGCCTCCCCCGACTACCCGCCCCACGACCCCTGGTTCGCCGGCGAGGACGCGAGCTACTACTACGGGGGCTACCTCCAGGCGGCCGTCCTCACCGGCGCCTCCGACGTGTGGCCGGCCACGGGCTACAACCTCTCTCTCGCCGCCGTCTTCGCCGCCGCCGGAACCGCCGCTTTCTCCCTTGGAGCGGCGCTGGCCCGCTGGCTCTTCGGACGCCGCGCCCGCCGCGGGGGCGCGCTCGCCGGCGCCGGCGCCGTCCTCCTGCTGCTGTTCGGGGGTCCGCTCGCGAGCGTGTTCGAGTTGGCCTCGTCCCATGGGGCCGACAACCAGGGCGTGTACGAAGCCTTCGGGGTCGAGGGCCTGGTCCGCTGCGGGCCCGATGCCGATGCCACCTGTACCGGTCGCCGCCTCGATCCCACGGACACCTGGTATCCGGACGACTTCTGGCCCTGGTGGCGCATGTCACGCATGGCCTACTGGGGCTTCGCGCAGGGGCAAGTCACGACCATCACTGAGGTTCCCGCCTTCAGCTTCATCCTGGGCGACCTCCACCCCCACGTGATGGCCATCCCCGGCGTCCTCCTTGCGCTCGCCCTCTGCGCTGCCCTTTGGCGGGGGAGAGGCGCCCTCTCCTGGCGGGAGCATCTACGCCGCCCCTGGCCATTGCTCGTCGTCGCCTTCGTCTACGGCTCCCTCGCCTTCGTCAACGCCTGGGACGTCGTCGTCCTCTCCCCTCTCCTCGCCCTCGCCGTCTTTGCCCGAAACCGTCGCGACCAGCCCCTTGGCCCCGCCCTCCTCGACACCGCGTCCTGGCTTGCCCCTCCCGCCGTGCTCGCCGTCGTCGCCTTCATCCCCTGGTGGCTCGACTTCAGCCCCGAGAGCGGAGGCATCTATGCCTACAGTGGCGAGGGGACGCGCATCGAACACGTTCTCCTCATGTGGGGCGTGCTCATCGTCTCCGCCCTCGCCCTTCTCCGGGTCGCGCCGCGTCGTGGGCGCTCCTTCTCCTCCCTCTCCCTCGGCCTCCTCCTGGCGATCCTCCCCGTCCTGATCTGGCTTCCCCTCGCCGCCTTCGAGCGAACTGCCGCCCCCTCCGCCGTCGCCGACGGACTCCCCGCCGCCCTTGGCGCCCGCACCGCCGGGGCCTGGATCACGCTCGCGTTCTACGGCGTCTCCCTCTGGTTCCTCGCCGCCGCGACGATCCACCTCAACCGCCGCAAGCACGCCGCCACGCCGGTCATCGGCCTCGCCGCCTTCGGCGTCCTCCTCCTCTACCTGACCGAGCTCTTCCTCCTCCGTGATGCGCTCTTCGGCCTTCCCCGGCTCAACACCGTCTTCAAGCTCTCTTACCAGGCATGGATCGTCCTCTCGCTCGCCGGTGGCATCGGCGCGGTAGCCGCCATCCGGGCCGCACCGCCGTCCTTCCGCCCGCTCGTCGTCACCCCGCTGGCCGTCCTGCTGGGGGCGGCGCTCGTCTTCGTTGTCATCAGCGTGCCCAACCGCGCCGGGGGCTTCGAGGAGAGTGTTGGCCTCGACGGCCTCCGCTACGTCGAGCGCGCAACCCCCGGCGAGTACGGGCTGGTCCGCTGGCTTCGCGATAACGTCGAACGGGACGCGATCGTCGTGGAGGCCAGCGGGCGCGGGTGGGAGCGAGACGCCGGTGGTGCCCCCGTGCTGAGGGAACACGCTTCCTCCTACAACAGCGCCGCCTCCCGCGTGGGCTACCGCACCGGCCTCCAGACCCCCATCGGCTGGCCCGGCCACGAGGTTACCTGGCGGGGTAGCTCTCCCGAGCTCCGCGCCGAGATCGCCCGCCGCCAGGACCTCGTCGACCTCGTCTACACCGCTTCAGCGCCCTCCGAGGCGCTGGCGGCCCTCGAGGCGCTCGGCGCCAGCTATGTCGTCGTCGGCCCCCTCGAGCGTTCCCGCTACCCGGATGGCCTCCTGCCTCCGTTCGCCGACTTCCTCGAGACGGTCTTCTCTCAGGGTGCTGTCACGGTGTACCGCGTGCCAAGCTACGAGGACCTGCGATGACTGTCTTCGGCGCGCTCCATTGGCTTGCCGGGCGAAACAGCCTCGACGAGGAGCTCGAAGTGGTGGCCATCGACGTGAGGGCGCCGTGACCTCGCAGGCTGACGGCAAGCCGGAGGCCTCCGCCCTGGATCGCGTCGTCCGGCGTATCGAGGCGAACTGGGTGCTGGTTGCCTACCTCGCCATCTTCGCCGCCGCCTTCGCCCTCCGTTTCTGGGACCTCGGCGCCCGCGCCCTCCACCACGACGAGAGCATCCACGCCGTCTGGGCCTGGAACCTGGCGCAGGAAGGGTCCTACCGCCACAGCCCCACCTTCCACGGCCCCTTCCTCTACTTCGTCCAGGCCTTCACCTTCGTCGTCTTCACCGCCACCGACTACACCTCGCGTGTCTCTCCCGCCTTCTTCGGCATGCTCGTCGTAGCCGCCCCGCTGGCCCTGCGGCGCTGGCTGGGATCCACCGGAGCGCTCGCCGCCGTCGCCTTCCTCGCCTTCTCTCCCACGCTCGTCTACTTCAGCCGCTTCCTGCGGATGGACATCTACCTCGCCGCCTTCATCCTCGCCATGGTCATCGCCGTCTGGAGCTACCTGCACGACGGGCGCACCCGCTGGCTCATCGTCCTCGCGGTCGCCCTCACCCTCGCCTTCAGCACCAAGGAAGCGGCCTTCCTCTTCGTCGCCTTCCTCCTCCTCTACCTGAACGGCCACCTGGCGCTCGACCTCGCGAGCGCCAGCCTCCGCCCCCACGGGGCCGACACGACCGCTCGACGCCTCTTCCGCGCGGCCCTCCTCTACCCCGTGGCCTGGGTACTCGCCGCCCTCTGGCCCTTCCTCGCGGGGCTCCGGTCCCGTCTCGCCTGGGACGACCTGCCCCGCACCGGCGACCTGCTCGTCCTCACCGGAACCCTCACCCTTCCCCTCCTCACTCCCTTCGCCAAAGAGCTGCTCGAGGCCGTCTTCGCCACCGCCCCCCTCGACTTCTGGCGCACCGATGCCGATGGCAGAACCCTGGCCGGCGTTTGCGATGGAGCGACGCTTGGCCAGGGCCTGGTGATCGGGTTCGGCTTCGCCGTCACGACCGTCGTGGCCGCTGTCGCCGGCCTGGGCTGGCGTGCGCGCACCTGGCTCGTCGCCGCCGCCGTGGTCGCACTCATCTACACCACCCTCATGACGACGTTCTGGACGAACCCCGGCGGCGTCTGCAGCGGCGCCTGGGGCTCGATCGACTACTGGCAGGCGCAGCAGGACGTGCGCCGCGGCATGCAGCCCTGGTTCTACTACCTGATGGTCATGCCCGCCTACGAGTTCCTGCCCCTCGTTCTCGCCCTCGCCGGCGGAGCCTGGGCCCTCTTCCGCGGCACCGCCTTTGCCCGCTTCCTCGTCGTCTGGTTCCTCGTCCTGTTCACCGCCCTCTCCTTCGCCGGCGAGAAGATGCCCTGGCTCAACACCCATCTCGCCATC
>VXPF01000155.1:24086-36665 GCA_009839725.1 Dehalococcoidia bacterium
CTCGCCATCGTTTTCGTGCTGGCCGCCGCCGCGCTCGCCTTCTCAGCCCTCGTGTTCGAGTGGCCCTCCGGCCTCGCGCTGCGCCTTGCCCTGGGGCTCGGTGGCTTCGCGCTCGCCGTCGCCGCCTCGATAGCCGTCGGCTCCCGGCTCGGCTGGCGTGTCCTCCCCCTCCTCGCCTCCCTCGCCGTCGTGGCCTCGCTCGGCTACTTCTCCATCCAGACCATGCTCGCCGCCTCCTTCGAGCGTGGTGATGTGCCCGACGACCTGCTCATCTACACCCAGAGCTCCCCCGAGATCACCCGCCTAGCCGACGACATCGACGCCCTCGCCGCCGCAACCGGCAAGGGCTACGACCTCCGTATCGCCGTCGATACACGCTCGTCCTTCGCCTGGCCGTGGGAGTGGTACCTGCGCGACTACCGCACCGTCTGGAGGGCGAACTTCAACAGCGGCCTCCCGCCCGGACACTTCGATGTCGTGCTCGTCAACGAGACGAACCACTCAGCCGTCGCCCGCGACATCCAGGCCCGGGGCGTCCTCTTCGCCCAGCCCTTCGAATACCCCCACCGCTGGTGGTACCCCGAGACCTACAAGCACGCACTCTCTGGCTGCAGCAGGAACGAGGACGGAAGTGGGGGGCGCCCCTGCGAACCCTATATGTCCGAGACGTGGAACAAGATCCGCTCCGGCCTCTTCGGCGGCAGCTGGGCAAGAGACGCATTCCGCTACTGGCACGACCACGAGGCGCCCGTCCCCTACGGCTCCATCGACGGCTTCGCCTACTTCCCCTCCGGGTTCGATCGCGACACCGGCCGGCTCGCCCCATCGAGCCTCGAGCCGGTTCGCCCCGGCGTCGACAGCGCGGGCCGCCCCATGTTTGGCGGCTTCGGTGACCGGCCCGGCGAGTTCTCCGCTCCTGTCGATATCGCGGCGGGCCCCGACGGCAGCCTCTACGTGGTCGACCGTGCCGCCTGGCTCCTCCAGAAGTTTGATCCCGACGGCAACTACCTGGCGGGCATCACGCTGCGCGACACGGAGTTGCAGGATTCCGGCCCCTGGGGCCTCGCCATCGGTCCCGATGGCACTGTCTATGTCGCCGATACCTTCGGGTGGCGCATCCTCGCCTTCGATGCCGATCTCACGAACCGCCTCCTCGCCTTCGGAGAAGCGCCGCTCCACGATGGCGTCCCGCCTGGTCCCCACTTCCTCTTCGGCCCCCGGGACCTCGCCATCGATGCCGACGGGAACCTCTGGGTGACCGATACCGGCCACCACCGCATCGTGGTTTATACCCCGACCGGAGAGTTCCTCCGCGAGATCAAAGGGCCCTTCTCGCCCGACACCAACTACCAGGGGAGCGGCCCCGGCCAGTTCAGCGAACCCGTGGGCATCGACATCGCCCCCAACGGCGAGATCGTCATCGCCGACATGTGGAACGCCCGCGTGCAGGTGCTCGACCCCTCAGGCGCCTACATCCACGACTTCCCCGTGGTCGGCTGGGGCGGATTCGAAGCCCTGGACAAGCCCTACCTGGCGGTCCTCCGCGATGGCCGCATCGCCGTCTCCCTCCCTTCCCTCGGGCAGGTGCGCATCTACAGCTCCGTCGGCGCCCTCCTCACCACCATCGCTCCTGTCGACGAACCCCTCCTCTTCCCCTACGGAATCGTCGAGACGCCCGGTGGTAAGCTCTGGATCGTGGAAGGCGGGGCCGCGCGCGTGCGTCTCTTCGACAGCACCGAGGCCGGGGAGCGCTGATCAGCCGTGTTCCGCTCACTCCGTTTCTGGGCCGCTCTCGCCGTCGGCGTTCTCCTGATCGCCCTCTTCCTGATCGCCACCGACCTCTCCGAGATCGCCGACGCTTTCGAGGACGCCAACTACTGGTACGTCGCCCCCGCCGTCGCCGTCCTCTTCCTCTCCTTCTTCCTCCGCTGCTACCGCTGGTCCATCCTCATGCGCCCCGTGGCTGCCATCAGCCCCCGCCGACTTTTCTCCTATTCGATCATCGGCTACATGGCGAACAACCTCATTCCGGCCCGCGCCGGGGAGCTCATCCGCGCCTACGTCCTCGGCGAGCGCGAGCGCGTTTCGACCATGGGGACCCTCGGCGCCATCGCCGTCGAACGCCTCTTCGATGGCTGCGTTCTCGTCCTCATGCTCCTCACCGCCGGAGCCGTTGTCGGTCTCGGCGACAGTAGCCTGCGGGCCATCGCCATCGCCGCCGCCGCCCTCTTCTCCGTCGCCCTGGTCGCCTTCTACTGGCTCACCTTCCGCGAGGAACGCGCCCACCGCCTCGCCGACTACCTCCTCGCCCGCCTCCCGGCCAACCTGGCCCGGCGGCTCGACCCTCACGTCCGCTCGGTCATCGGCGCCCTCCGTTCCGTCCACGACTGGCGCAGCATCCTCCTCGTCACGTTCTTCAGCATCCTCGGCTGGACCGTCGAGGCCGGCGCCTACGCCATCGTCGGCCTCGCCTTCGGCATCGAGATCGGCTTCGCCCACTACGTGCTCCTCCTCGCCGCCGCCAACCTCGCCATCATCATCCCCACCTTCTTCGGGGGCGCCGGCCCCTTCGAGTGGGCCGCCAAGCTCGTGATGGTCAACGCCGGCCTCGCCGGCGGCCTCGCCGCCGCCTACGCCATCGTCGCCCACGCCGTGGTCGTCGCCCCGGCCACCATTGTCGGCCTCATCCTCCTCTGGACCTTCGGCATCCCCATCGCCCGCCTCGGGCGCATCCGCACGGAACCGCTGGAAGAGCGCACCCCGGTGACGCCGTGAGAGCCGGTATCGTCGGCGCCGGAGTCGCCGGGCTCGCCGCCGCTCGCCGCCTCCAGGAGCTTGGTCACGAGGTCACGATCTTCGAGGGCCGCGATGAGCCCGGCGGCCAGGTCGTCACCTTCGAGGTGGGTGGCGAGCCAATCGAGTGCTTCTATCACCACATCTTCACCAACGACACGACCGTCGTCCGCTACTTCGAGGACCTCGGCCTCGGCGATCGCCTCGAGTGGATCGAGCCCCACAACGGCCACTTCGTGAAGGGCCGCGTCTACCCCTTCGTCACCCCCCTCGACCTGCTCCGCTTCGATGCCGTCAGCCTCCCCAGCCGCATCCGCCTGGGGCTCGCCAGCCTCTGGCTGAAGCGCCAGGCCGACTGGCGCGTGTACGAGGACATCACCGCCCGCGCCTGGATGGAGCGGGCCGTCGGCGCCCAGGCCTTCGACGCCTTCTGGGGTCCCCTCCTGCGGGGTAAGTTCGCCGAGCACGCCGATGAGATCGGCATGGCCTGGCTGCACTGGAAGATCCGCCTCCGCTTCGGCTCCCGCGAAGGACGCCTCGGTGCGAAGGAGACCCTCGGCTATCCCCGCGGCTCCTTCCGCTCCTACTACTTCGCCCTCGCCGACCACATCCGCGAGGCCGGCGGCCGCATCCACCTCAATACCCCCGTCGAGGGCGTCGCAACCGAGCTCGGCGCCGTTACCGGCATCCGCGCGGGCGGCGCCTTCCACGAGTTCGACCAGGTCCTCATGACCACCCCCAACATCATCACCAAGCGCATCGCCCCCGACCTCCCCGCCCCCTACCTCGAGATCCTCGACCGTGTCCGCTACCAGTGGGCCTCCTGCCTCGTGCTCGCCCTCGACCGCCCCCTCAGCGACGTCTACTGGCTCTCGATTGCCGATGACCTGCCGTTCGTCGCCTGCGTCGAGCACACCAACCTCGTGGGCGCCGAGCGCTACGGCGGCAACCACATCGTCTACCTCTCCAACTACGTCGCCCCCGACCACCCTGTCCTCCAGATGGACGCCGACGAGGCCCTCTCCGCCTACGAGGACGCCATCCGCCGCATCAATCCCGCCTTCGACCGTTCATGGGTGCGCGAGAAGTGGTTCTTCCGCGACCCCGGCGGCCAGCCGGTCATCACCACCAACTACTCCGCCTCCATCCCCTCCATGGAGACCGGCATCGGCGGGCTCTACCTCTCCAACACCACCCAGGTCTACCCCGAGGACCGTGGCCAGAACTACAGCCTCCAGCTGGGCGAACGCGCGGCCGAGCTGATGGACGCCGATGCCCGCGCGGTTGCTGGCGCGCGAGGGGCCCGCATATAGTAGTGCCGCATTTCACAAACGGGATCCACGTCAATGGCGGCTGAGCCGACCACTCGTGAGCTGCGAGAGCTCGTCGCCGAGTACGAGTTCGAACGCGGCCACCTTCTTCCCGCCCTCATCGAGATTCAGGAGCATTACGGCTACGTCTCCCGCGAGGCCATCGAGGTGCTTGCCCGCCAGCTCCGCACCACCCCCGCGCTCATCTACGGAGCCGTTTCCTTCTACGCCGACTTCCGCACCGAGCCGCCACCCGAGCGCGAAATTTCCTGGTGCAGCGGCCCTGCTTGCCGCCTCCGCGGCGGCGACCGTATTCGCGAGGCGCTCCAGCGCACCCTCGATCTCCCCCTCGACGGCCAGAGCGAAGACGGCGCCTACGGCCTCCGCCTTGGTCAGTGCAACGGCACCTGCAGCGAGGCGCCCCAGGTGTGGGTGGATGGCGAGGTCGTTGGCGGCCTCACCGTTGCCGGGGCTGTCGCCCTCGCCCGTGAAGTGAAGGGGGACGCATGAACGACCGCTTTACCGCCATTGCCACCGAGGCCCGGGACCGCTGGGAAGCCGCCCGCGCCAGCGGTCGTGAGCAGGTCAGCCTCTGCCTCGATACCTCCTCCCTCGCCCGCGGCGGCGCCGAGACGCTTGCCGCTCTCCAGCAGGCCGTCGCGGCGAAGGGCCTCAACGTCGACATCCAGACCACCGGCTCCTGGGGCTTCTGCTGGCTCGAGCCGACCGTCTCCGTACGCTCTGCCGCCGGCACCCGCACGGTCCTCTACCACTCCCTCACGCCCGACCGCGTGGAGGAATTCGTGCAGAGCGTGCTCGTTGAAGCGGGCGAGCTGCCGGAGCTTGCCCTCGGCGTCGTCGAAGGCGCCCCCAGCGATCAGGTCGGCATGCTCGACGACCACCCCTTCATGCAGGGCCAGATCCGCCGCCTCATGGCCAACTGCGGCCAGATCGACCCCGAGAACATCGATCACTACCTTGCCAACGGCGGCTACGAGGGCTTCGTCAAGTCCCTCGATATGGAGCCCGAGGCCATCATCGAGCTCATGCTCGAGAGCGGCCTCGGCGGCCGTGGCGGCGCCGGCTTCCCCGCCGGCCGCAAGTGGGACTTCCTGCGCAACGCCACCGCCGAACCCCGCTACCTCGTTTGCAACGCGGACGAAGGCGACCCCGGCGCCTGGGTCAACCGCATCCTCATGGAAGGTGACCCCCACCTCATCATCGAGGGCATGCTCATCGCCGCCATGGCCACCAACTCCGTCGAGGGCTACATCTACATCCGCCACGAGTACCCCCTCTCCATCGAGCGCATGAACGTCGCCGTTGAGCAGGCCCGCGAACGCGGCCTCCTCGGCGAGGACATCCTCGGCAGCGGCAAGACCTTCGACCTTGTCGTCTTCGTTGGCGCCGGCTCCTATGTCTGCGGCGAGGAGACCGGCCTCATCAACTCCATCGACGGCTACCGCGGCATGCCCCGCATCCGCCCGCCCTTCCCCGCTCAGGCCGGTCTCTGGAACCTCCCCACCAACGTCAACAACGTCGAGACCTACGCGAACGCTCCCCTCGTCCTCCGCCACGGCGCGGCGTGGTGGTCGGGCGTCAGCGACGACGAGGCCAAGGGCACCAAGATGTTCACCATCTCCGGGGCCGTGAACCAGCCCGGCTGCGTCGAGATACCCTTCGGCCTCAGCGTTCGCGAACTCCTCGAGAAGTACGGCGCGGGCACCCCGGACGGCGTGCCCCTCAAGGGCTACCAGCCCGGTGGACCCCTCTCCGGCGTCCTCTCCGCCGAAGAGGCCGATCTGCCCCTCACCCTCGCCCCCTTCCGCGACCGCGGCCTCTTCCTCGGCTCCGGCGGCATCGTCTTCTTCGACGAGACCACCAGCGTCGTCGACCTCTGCACCTACTTCCTCGGCTTCGCCGAGGACGAGTCCTGCGGCCGCTGCACCACCTGCTTCCAGGGCACCCAGCGCGCCGTCGAGATACTCCGGCGCATCGGCAGCGGCGGCGGCCGCGAAAGCGACCTCGACAAGTTCGAGGACCTCATCCAGACGATGACCTGGTCGAACTGCCTGCACGGCTCCTTCGCCATGACGACGGTGAAGCTCGCCCTCCGCTACTTCCGCGAGGAGTTCGAAACCCTCATCCGCGAGAAGCGAGACCCCACCCGCTCCCTCCCCGGCATGATCACCTACGAGGTCACCTCCCCCGGCGACCCCGCCCTCCCCGAAGCCGCCGCCATCTGCCCTACCGAGGCGATTGTCGAGGCAGGTTCGAGCTACGACATTGTTGACGAGTTGTGCATCCGCTGCGGCGCCTGCGCCGAGGTCGCCCCCGACGCCGTCACCGTCCGCGACCGCTTCGTCTGAGCCAGCGCTCCCCGCGTACACTGCCCCGATGCCCTTCGCCGAGCTCGACGGCTCCCGCATCTACTACGAACAGCACGGTAATTCCGACGGCGACCACGTCGTTTTCGTCCACGGGGCGGGCGGGAACGCCCTCTCCTGGTGGCAGCAGCTCCCCGTCTTCGGCGAGCGCTACCGCTGCACCGTGTACGACGCTCGCGGCTGGGGCCGCTCCCTCGCCCTCGGCGAGCACGACCGTGGCGCCTTCGGCCGTGACCTCGCGGGACTCCTCGAGTTCCTGGAGATCGAGCGCGCCCACGTCATCGCCCAGTCCATGGGCGGCCGCGCCGTCGCCGGACTCCTGCGCCTCGCCCCCGAGCGAGCCCGCTCGCTCGTTCTCTGCGGCACCAACGCCGGCGCCACCAACGACCGCGTCCGCGAGCTCCAGGCCGCCCTCCGCGTCGAGCGCGGCGATGGCGGCCTGCGGGCCCACGCCCTCGCCCCCCACTTCCCCGAGGAGCAACCCGCCCTCGCTCAGCTCTACCACCAGATCCGGCGCCTCAACCCGCCCCGCGAGCGCAACGTTCTCGGCCCCCCGCCCTCCAACTACCGGGGAAGCACCCACCAGATGCTCATCGACTCCGGCCTCCCCATCACTTTCGTCGTCGGTGAACACGACCGCATCACGTCCCCCGAGCTCATCCGCGAGGCCCGCTCCCTGGTACCCGACGCCGACCTGTTCGAGATGGCTGGAGCCGGCCACTCGACCTACTTCGAGCAGCCCGAAGTGTTCAACGAATACGTGCTCGCGTTCCTCGCCCGCGCCTCCGAAGGACACTCCTGAGGCGGCTGTCCATAGTGATCAGGCACATGATCTTGAACGCCCCGCGGTGATGCCCTAGCGTCTCCCGGCCATGCCGCGATGGACCGCCCGCCTCCGCCCCTCGCTCCCCCGCCCGCGCCGGCGTGGCTGGGTGCGGCCCGCCAACCCCATCACGCGCGCGATCGAGCGGGAGATCGAGACCGGCTGGCCCGCCCACCTTCCTCCCGAGCCCGATCCCGTGCCCGCCCCGGTGATCGCCTCCTCCGAGGAGCATCCCTCCGCCGGCCGCCCCTCCAGCGCCGCCTGAGCGCTTCCCCCCGCTATACTCCCCCCATGGCGATCTACGAGTACTACTGCCCCACTTGCCGCGACACCTTCGAACTTCGCCGCCCCATGTCGGAAGCCACCGTCGCGACGATGTGCCACTGCGGCCAGCCCGCGGAACGCACGATCTCCAACTTCGCCGTCGCTCGTAGCGAAGGCGCCGCCGTAGCTCAGATGGAGCCCGAGTTCGGCGCCTCCGGCGGCTGCGCCTGCGGCGGTGGTGGCTGCGGCTGCTCCTCCTGAGCCGCCGTCCGCCTCCCCTTCCAGGGCAACCGCCACCATCGCCTCAGCCTGGCGCCGGCGCGCGTCTCGCTGCCCTCCGCTGACTCTTCCTCCTCCTCATCTTCGGGTGTCGCCTCGCCCTCATCTGTTGACGCCTCGTCGTCCACATCCGCTCCTCCTTCCCCTCCATCCTCCGATGTCTCCTCCTGCTCCTCCGCTTCGGCCTGCTCCTCTACTTCGGCCCGTGGCGGACGCGTGAACCAGAGGTAGCCCCCCGCCGCACCGACCAGCACCACCGCTTCCGCCAGCGCCATCCCCACCACGATGTACGTCGCCTCCGCCCAGAAGGTCTCCGGGAACATCTGGATCAGGCGGTCCTTGCTCGGATCGAGCAGCCAGAAGTCGTTGGTGAAGATGATCTCGTGCATCCGCTCCCAGGCGCTCTCGAACCCGACCAGCGCGATGATCCCCACGACGATGCCGAAGGCCGCTCCCACGCCCACCCCCGCGAGTGTCTCCTTCGCCAGCTCCCGGCCCGATCGCTCTCTCGACCACAGGACCGTCCCCGCCACGTAGGCCAGCACGAACCCGAGCGCCACCTCGTTCGCCCGGAACAACGTCCGCATCAGCCCCTTCACGTCCTCCATATGGATCGTCTCTTCGGCGCTGAAGAGCGTCGTCTCCTGCCCCCCCGTGAACACGAGGATGCGCAGCGTCTCGGCGTCGTCCTCGAAGTACCGCACGATCGCGCCCACCGCGTAGTCCAGCTCGCCCAGCGCGATTCCCGTGTTCTCTGCTGCGTCGTGGCGCCGGATGCCCCCTTCCAGGTACCCGGTGTCGCTCGCCAGGAAGCGGATGTTCGTCGTGAACAGCAGGATCGGCACCGCCAGCACGAACGCCACACTCGCCGCCATGGGAACGATCCGCATGGCGCTCATGGTGCTGCTCCCGGCGAAGGCCGGTCAAACACGGTCACCGCCCGAACTGCCGGGCGAGCGTGTCCTGTCGCACGTGCACCAGCGTTGGCCGCCCGTGGGGACACGTCCGCGGCGAAGCCGTCGCCCCCAGATCCTCCACGAGCTGCCGTATCTCCTCCAGCGAGAGCGCCATCCCCGCCCGCACGCTGCTGTGGCAGGCGACCGACGCCGCCGCACGGTCGAACGGGTCCGCCACGCGGCGCTCGTTCCCGAGCTTCTCCAGCATCGCCCGCAACCCCCCCGCGATGTCGCCGTCACCGAACCCAGCGGGCGCCGCCCGCACGAGACAGGCAGCGTCCCCGAACGGCTCCAGCGTCAAGCCCAGCCGCGTCAGGTGCGACCCGTGTTCCTCGAACACGGCGGTGGCCGTGCGGTCCAGCTCGACCAGCACCGGCTCCAGCAGTGGCTGCACCCCCTCCTCCCGGCCCGTGTTCGCCTTCAGGCGGTCGAACACGACCCGCTCGTGCGCCGCGTGCTGGTCGATCAAGTACATCCCGTCCGGGCCCTCCGCCACGATGTAGGTCGCCGCCACCTGGCCCACCACCCGCAGGAGGGGGAGCGTCTCACGCTGCGTCTGCCGCCCTCCCGCCGAGTCATCCGTGGCCCGCCCGAGGTCGCCACCAAACGCCGGCTGCGCCGCGCTTCCCTCCGGCGGCTGCAGCCGCTCCCGGAGCGAGGGCCGTGGCGATTCCCCCGCGCTCTCAGGAGCGGTGGCGCCCGCTCCGAGCGTCCACTCCACCGGCGCCGCCCCCTCGAGCGCGTTGAGAATCGCGTGTCGCAGAACCCGCGCCACCCCTCGCTGGTCGCGGAAGCGCACTTCGGCCTTCGCCGGGTGCACATTCACGTCGACCGCTTCCGCCGGCAACGTCAGGGCAACGCTCGCCACCGGGTAGCGCCCGCCCGGCAACTCCGACTGGTAAGCGTCGCTCACGGCGAAGCGCAGCGCCGCGCTCTGTACCCAGCGGCCGTTCACGAAGAGCGCGATGCCGGTCCGGTTGCCCCGGTGGAGCGAAGGCGGCCCCGTGAGCCCCGCGACGCCGATGTCGCCTTCCTCGTGCTTCACCTCCAGCATCGCCTCCCCCTGCTCCGCCCCGTACACCGCCGCCACCGCATGCCGCAGGTTCCCGTCGCCGCTGGTCTGGAAGGGTCGCCGTCCTGCCTCCAGCCGGAACGCGATTCCCGGGTAGGCCAGCGCGTAGTGCGAGACGAGCGTCGTGATCTGGCGCCCCTCGCTCGCCGCCGAACCAAGGAAGTTCCGCCGAGCGGGCACCCTCGCGAACAGCTCCCGGACCGTGATCGTCGTCCCCACCGGCGCCGCCCGCGCGCTCCGGCGCACGACCTCGCGGTCGACCAGCAGCGCCGCCACCCCCACCGGCTCTTCCTCCGCCCGCGTCACGATCTCGACCTCCGCCGCCGCCACGATCGCCCCCAGCGCCTCCCCCCGGAATCCCAGCGTCTCCACTCGCCCGAGGTCTCCCGCCCCCGCGATCTTGCTCGTCGCGTGCCGCTCGAAGGCCACCTCGATCTGGTCCGGCGGTATGCCGCGGCCGTCGTCGCTCACCTCGATCGAGCGCAGTCCCCCCTCGACGATCGTCACGCGGATGCGCTTCGCCCCCGCGTCGATGGCGTTGTCCAGCAGCTCCCGCACCACCGACACGGGCCGCTCGATCACCTCCCCCGCGGCGATGCGCGCCGCCACCTCGGGCGGCAGCTGGCGGATGCGCCGCTCCCCGCTCACCCGTTCCCCCGGGCCCGCTCGCGCAGCTCCGCGAGTCTCGCCATCGCATCGAGCGGCGTCATCGACTCCAGCTCCAGCGCCGCCAGCTCCTTCTCGATCTCGCTCTCCTTCGCCCCCACGCCGTCGAACAGCGCCCCCTGCATGGCCGCTTCCGCCGGGGCCCGGGCCACCACCTCCCCGGGGTCGCCCTCCAGCTCGTCCAGCAGCGTCCGCGCCCGCTCCACCACCGAGGCCGGAAGCCCCGCCAGCCGCGCCACGTGAATCCCGTATGAGCGGTCGCTTGGCCCCGGCTCGATGCGGTGCTCGAACACGACCTCCCCTCCCTCGTCGTGCACGGCCACGTGCGCGTTGTCCGCGCTCCCCAGTTCCTCCGCCACCGCCGTCAGCTCGTGGTAGTGCGTCGCGAAGAGCGTGCGCGGCGGCCCCTCGGGCCGGGCGTCCAGGAATTCCAGCGCCGCCCGCGCGATCGCCATCCCGTCGAACGTGCTCGTCCCCCGCCCCACCTCGTCCAGGATCACCAGCGACCGGTCCGTCGCCCGATGCAGGATCTGCGCCGTCTCCACCATCTCCACCATGAAGGTCGAGTGTCCCGCCGCCAGGTCGTCGTGCGCCCCGATCCGCGTGAAGATGCGGTCGAACAGCGGCAGCTCCGCCCGCTCCGCCGGCACGAAGCTACCCGCCTGCGCCATCAGGGCAATGAGCGCTACCTGCCGCAGGTAGGTCGACTTGCCGCTCATGTTCGGGCCCGTCAGCAGCACGATGCGTGTCTCGTCTTCCAGCACGCAGTCGTTCGGCACGAACCGCCCCGGCCCCAGCGCCGCCTCCACCACCGCGTGCCGCCCCCCGCGGATGGCCAGCCGCGTCTCCTCGCCGAACTCCGGGCGCACGTAGCCCCGCTCCGCCGCCGTCTCCGCCAGCCCCAGCGCCGCGTCAATCGTGGCCAGCCCCTCGCCCGCTCCCTGCAACGCCTCGAGCTGTTCCGCCAACCGTTCGACCAGCGCCTCGAACGCCTGCCGCTCCCGCGCCGCCAGCCGCTCGCGCGAGGTCGTCATGCCGCTTTCGAGCTCCTTCAGCTCCTCCGTCACGTATCGCTCCGCTCCCACCAGCGTCTGCCGCCGCTGGAAGCGCTCGGGCACCAGCTCCGCGTTCGCGATCGAGACCTCTAGGTAGTAGCCGAACACCTTGTTCTGGCCCACCTTCAACGAGCGGATGCCCGTCCGCTCCCGCTCTTCCGACTCCAGCGCCAGCAGCGCCTCCCGCGCCGAGGTCGTCCGCCCCCGCAGCGTGTCGATCTCGGGGTCGTGTCCGGGCGCGATCACCCCGCCTTCGTCGAACGTCGCCGGCGGGTCCTCGGCCAGGGCTGCGTCGAGCGCCAGCAGAGGCTCGGCCACGTCCGCGAGCGCCGCCTGGGCGGATACCAGCAGGGCCGGGGGCTCCGAATTCTCCAGCAGCGCCCCCAGATCCAGCGCCGCCCGCAGCCCCTGGCGCAGTCCCGCCAGCTCCCGCGGCGTCGCCGCTCGCGCCCCCAGCCGCCCGCAGAGGCGCGCGACATCGGGAATGCCCTTCAGGATCGCTTGCGCCCGCTCCCGCTCGATCGGGCGCTCCAGCGCCCACGCGACCGCATTGTGCCGTTCCCCCAGCGCCCCTGCCTCGCGCAGGGGTTGCGCCAGCCAGCGCCGCAGGAGCCGCGCTCCCATCGGCGATCGCGTGCGGTTCAGCACCGCGAACAGCGAGGGACGCCCGTCGCCCGCGGGCAGGATCTCCAGGTTCGTCAGCGTGCGCCCGTCCAGCGCCACCGTTTCCTCGCTCGTGAGCGTCCGCACCCGCCCCAGCGCCCCCGCCGCCTCGGGATAGACCTCCCCCAGGTAGGCGAGCACCTGCGCGACCGCCCCCACCGCCGCCTCGCTCCCCACCAGCGTCTCCGGCGCGGACTCACCGTACTGCTCCGCCACCAGCGCCGAGGCCACCGCTGAACTCAGGTGGGGCCGCTCCACCTCGCGCGGCACGAGGCCTTTCACGCTCGCGGGGTCCGCCATCTGCTCGCAGA
>VXPF01000063.1 GCA_009839725.1 Dehalococcoidia bacterium
CCCCCCCCCCCCCCCCTCTATTTTTTTCCACCTCAACCCCCCCCACCCCCCCATCCTGTACGGGTCGCGGGCGCGGTTTTGGGCCCCACCCCCCCCCGCTACGCCCCCCCCCCCGCGCGTCTCGCGGCGCTCGGGCGGACGGCGTCGACCTTCCACGATCCCGACTCCGCCGGACAGTCCGATAGGCGGGCGGGGTGCCGCTGAGTCGAGCTACCTGAGGGAGTTCGCCGTAGCGTCACTATGGCTGGCGGGCCTTGCGTACTCGTCTACGCCACGCAAACCGCCACACGGGACATCACCGGGCGGATGGAGGACTTCGTCTCCCGCCGCGGCTCCGGTCGCCATGATGCTTCGACTCGCTGATCTCGCTCGTCCTCAGGAAGTCGCTCATCTCCTCCGCGAACGCCGCGAGGCGCTGGTAGCGCTCGGCGAACTCCGCGACGAACCTCTCGACCGAGGCAAGGCTCGCAAGGTCGAGCGCCATCAGCTCCGCCTTCGCTCCGGGAACCTCCGCTCTCAGTGCGTCGCGGGCGGCCTGCCCTCGCTCGGTCGAGCGGCGCGCCAGCACCGTCTCGGCGTCCTCGCGCGCCACTGCCTTGACCGCCCCGAACCGATGCCGCTGTTCCCGCCGGTGACCACGACCAACTTGCTGGTCAGGTCCGGGATGTCGTCGGCGTTCCACTTGTCACGATTCGGCATTGGTGTGTCTCGCTTCCAGCGTCGTGTAGCGCACTCCTGTCAGCTCCTCGGAAGTCGCCCAGGCCCGCCGCGCCACCTCTTCGTCGTGCGATGCGGTAATCGACTAAACGACGACCGGGTGGCCTCTTGTCTCGTAGAAGCCCGATGGCCCGTAGTACTGGCCACCGGCGGCTTCGGGATCGACGGCGGCACGGAGGGTGGGGAGGGCGCCCATGGCCGCGCTCTGCGCGACCAGAACGTTGACCAGTCCGAACAGCCATCCCGTCCCTGGCGGACGCACTGACGCGGTCCCCAGGTTCGTCGCCGAACCGCCCGGATGCGCCGCCAGCGATGACGCCTCCACCTCCGCCGCCTCGAATCGCCGCTGCAGCTCGTACGTGAACAGCAAATTGAGGAGCTTCGACCGGAAGTACGCCCTCCAGGGCCCGTAGTCTCCGCCCTCATAAAGGAAGTTGTCGAAGTCGATCTTGCCCCGGCGGTGCCCCACGCTACTCACGTTCACGACCCGCGCTCCTGGCGAGGTCAGTACCAGGTCGAGGAGCCTGCCTGTCAGGGCGAAGTGGCCGAGGTGATTCGTGCCGTTCTGCAGCTCGAAGCCGTCCTCGGTCTGGCCCCACGGAACCGCCATGATCCCGGCGTTATTGATGAGCAGGTCCAGGCGTGAGGAGCGCTCCGCGAACTCCGTGGCAAACTGCTCGACCGAAGCAAGGCTGGCGAGGTCGAGCGCCATCAGCTCGGCCTTCGCCTCCGGAATCTCAGCCCGCAGCGCGTCGAGAGCTGCCTTTCCGCGCTCCGGCGAGCGGCATGCGAGGAACGTCTCCGCGCCCTTGCGCGCGAGTTCCTTCGCGGTCTCGAACCCGATGCCGCTGTTCGCTCCCGTCACGACGGCGACCTTGCCGGTGAGGTCCGGGATGTCGTCGGCCGTCCACTTGTCACGATTCGCCATCGTTCACCTCGTCCGTTCTGTCGTGCTGCGGATGCTGCAGCGGGAGACGAGGAGTCGCATTCGCGGTTTCCAGTTCCGGCATCGGTTTCAAGCTCCTCGCTCCGCGTCCAATCCGACGCGCGATCCGGCCCAGCGGCCCCGCTGCCAACGTTCGGCCGCGATTGTGACCGTCACGCCGTCCTGCGGGGAATACGATGCGTACGTATGTCTCACCACAGCGTACTCCAGCCGCAGCGGGCCTGACCATCGTCGGCGCCGGACGCACGGACGGGAGACTCCGCCGCAACTTGCCGAGCCTGCTCGAAGACCGACTCGACCGAGTCCGCATCCTCCTCGCCCGCGACAATCTTCCTCGTCAGGGCGATCAGCCTCCGCCAGACGATTAGCGAGGACGGGAGCCGACAGCCTCAGCGGACGCGCCCAGCTACGAGTTAGTGCGGGGTCTCGATGTGAACGCGACCGCCACCCCGGACTTGCACTGGCCAGGTGCCGGTGAGGGTCGAGCACGGGATCGCGGGCGCAGCCGGGGTGGTAGCGCTTGTGCATGCCGCGGCGGGTGGCCACGCGGTTGGAGCAGGTCGGCGAGCAGGTGCGCGTGTGGGGGCCACGGCCCTCTAGCCCGGCTGAGTTGGTCAGGTGAAAGGCCCCTTGATGCCGCTGGCCAAGGCTGATGGGCGTTACCCCTTGAATGCGAAGGGCGTGTAGGCAAGCACCATCTCGTCCGGTACGCCGAAGTGCTCGGCCACCTCCCACGAGTAAAGACACCCCTCCGCAGCCGCCTCGCGGGGATCCACCAGGAGGCCAAAGGCGAAGTCCTCCGCTTCACGCTCGAAGCCGTGATCGAGATCGGTGTGCCTCTGTATCCAGAACTGGTTGCCGACGTGGAGGAAGCCGTGACCCACGGCGTGGGCGACGACCCAGCGCGACCACTCCGGTTCGAACCGGTCAGCGACGGCGATGAAGTTCTCGAGGCGCATCTCCTCGAACACGAGGAACCTTGAGCGTTTCACCACCAGCCCCAGGTGGTCGGTCACGGCCTGGGCGTCAACCTGGCCGTGCAGCCCCAGCTCCCGCCGCAGTTCCGCACCCAGCTTCGTCGCGCGACTCATCGCCGTCTACTTCTTCCTGCGCCGCTGCTCGCGCACGAAGTTGATGAAGTCCTGGATTTCCTTGAGGTCCTCACGGGGCAACCCAGCTACGGAGTTGCGAAAAGAAGCCTCCGCCTCGTCGAGGAGCTCCGCTTCCACCACCTCCCGCCCGAGCAGCGAGTCGGTGCTCACCTGGCAGCGCGAGGCAAGTTCGACCAGGTGCTCCGCGCTGGGCTTGGTCTTGCCCGCTTCCCAGCACCAGACTGCGTGGGGGCTGACGCCCAGGAGCTCGCTCACCTCCCTCTGGGTGAGGCCCGCTCTGGTGCGTGCCTCGCGGATGCGGGCTCCGCTCTCCCTCCACTTGTAGCCCCGGTCTTCAGGCATCTGAACTGCGCTTCTCCCTCTCGTTTGGGCGCCAAGGATACGAACATCCGTTCCTTGATCGCCACCTGAAGAGAAACTACTATCCTACCCTTATTGATGTTTAGGGTGCAGAGCGATGCGAAAACGCCCCGCGGTCAGGCTCAAACGGGAGGTGCTGTGGAAGCGCCTTGAGGCCCTCAACACCTCCCAGGCCTGGCTCGCCCGGGAGGTCGGGATGAGTCACGGCTATCTCTCCACCCTGATCAAGGAGAGACGCGCACCCTCTGGCCCTCTCCGGCGGCGCCTGCAGGCGGCCCTGGGCATCAGCGACTTCGACGAACTCTTCGAACTGGAGGAACGAGATGAGAACGAGTAGCTACTCCGAACAGCACCCGCCCGCCGCGCACGGCCTGCAGATTGGTGGTCGCCCGGTTCCCTATGAGACGGGCGAGCTCCCGGAGGACTTCCCCCATCGCCTCTGCCGGCTGAGGGAACGCAGCGGGTTGACGTGGACCGATTTCGCCGAGGCTGTCGGAGCGGATCCCAAGCAGGTGCTCCGCTGGCGGCACGGGGCGCACCCCTGCGGCGGCTCCCTGCACTCGCTCCTGCGGGTGGCGGCCCACATACCCGGCGGCGTGCAACTGATCATGGGCGACGACTTCGAGCTGACAGGACGGGAGGACTGATCTGATGCCGCGCAGGCTCCCCCGTGAAATGCACATCTTCCCCGAGGACTTTCCCCAGGCTTTGGAGCGGTTGAAGGAGGCCTCCGGCCTGACCTGGACCGAACTTGCCCGGCGTCTCGGGACCAACTCCCTCACGCTCAGGCGCTGGCGCAGCGGGGTCCGCCCTAATGCCCTGCACCTCCTCGCGCTCCAGGATCTGGCGGCCTCGCTGGACCTTGCCCACCTGCTGCCCGTTGTAAGGGGTTGCCATGCCGGGCAGTGAGGACCGGACACGTGCAGTCGTCGAGGCGATTGCCTACCACCAGATCGTCTACGGCTTCCCGCCGACCGTTCGTGAGCTGAAGGACGAGGTCGGGTACCACTCGACATCGGCGATGGCGTATCGGTTGGACCTGTGTGAGAGGCTGGGGCTAATTCAGCGGGTGCCCCGACTCGCGCGCTCGGTCACCTTGACGGCGGCCGGACGCGCCCTTGCGGGATTGCCCCCGGCGGCTGGCTAGCCGAGGGAGGTCGCGCTCTCCCCGAAGGAGTCGCGCGCAGCGGCGGGTAGTCCCGCAAGTCGGAGGGCGGATCAGCGTCTATGTAGCCAGGGGCAACCACCCTGCAACCCCTCAACCTGCTCCCCGACACCACCAACCACGGTCCTTCACGATGCGCCGCTCATGACGTCATAATGGTCGGCATCATCGCCGAGGGAAGCGTCCCTGGCGCAGTAGGGGAGCCATGCCCGACGACGTGGCCGCGGTGCTCGCCAAGGAGGCGCAGGTGGCTGCCCGCGCGGAGGGGGAGACGGTCTGTCTCACGACCCCCGAGGGGGCAGCCCTGCTAGCCTCGGAGCTGGTGCGGCGGCACGGCCGCCTGCAGCTGCGCTGGCGTGACGACGAGGGTCAGGAGCAGGCCGCGGTGATCCGCCGGGCTGGGGGCCAGTTGACGCCTTGACCGCACAGACCGCCTCGGAGGGGTTGACACTTGACTCGCCGCGCGGCCTCTCGGCTCGAGTAGATGGCGGGTAGGTCCGTGGGCTTGATTCGGAATTTCACTCCGTGGTTACGGACCGCCTCGCTCTCCCTGATGTAGGCGTCAGAGTCGATGCACGCCTACCCGCTGACGATGGCGCGAATCAGGTTCGTCGTGCGCCCCTCGCTCAGGTACTCGGCCGATTTGTAGCGCACGGCGTACGTGCGGGGCGAGTACTGAATGAGCCTCCCGAGCTTGCGGACGAACGCCGTGATGAGAGCGTTGTGGCGCCACCAGGAGGCCACATCATCATGCCCCGTCCGGCACACGCGGATTCGCGTTGACCTCGTCAAAGACCTCGAAGCGATCGGACTGGCCGCAGATGATGTGCTCGAAGCTAGGGCGGGCGGCGCGACCTCTTTGTGCCCGAAGGCTGACGTCGACCTGTAGCGATGCCGCACAAAGGGGGCTTCTTGCCATGGCTACTGTTCGCGCTGACCATAACATCCAAGAGCGCGCGTCTGTACGAGGGTGCTGGCTGGGTGCGTTTCACAGGAGAATCGATGGGCTCCGCCGTGGAGCGCACCGTCGTGGACATGAACCGCAAGGGCTACCGCGTGGCCTTCATCATCCCCGACCAATGGAGCTTTGGACGCAAGGTGCTCGACGCCCTGGTGTGGGCCTGCACGCTCGGCTTCGTCGCCTGGCAGGAAGGGGGTGCTGGTGATAGGCGAGGCTGGCGATGCCTAGCGAGAAGGGCCTCAGATTCCGTCCAGCCCGCGCGACCTCATCAGCGCCATCCTGCGGGGGGGCGGCACCGGCAAGCCTAAGCCGAAGGGCTCACCACCCGCCGTCCCCGCATGCTGAGTCGTGATACGCTGAAACCGAGTCTCCCCCCATCAAATCTGGGGGCGGGCACCCCTGTAACGGAGCTATGCCATGCCTGGGTGGCAACCGTATCACATGGCGAGGGGAATCGTTACCACACCGAACACCTACCTGGGGCGCGCCCGGCCAGTGGATCTCATCGTGCGCCGTGTTGTGCGGGGAATCGAGAGGAAGCTCTATGGCTAACGTGGAAGACGTGCTGGAGATTGCGGGGCAGGCGGTACACATGCGCACCGTCATCGACCCTCTGGACAAGGAGAACGCAGTTCCCTACGCCCTATTCAAGATCGCCGCCGAGCTCGAGGAGCTCAACGACCGCCTACGGGGGCTGGAACGACGGCAGCGATGGCCCCAGCGCCGAGGCTAGTCAATCCAGAACTCTGGCGGGCTGCCTAGTCACTGCCTCTTCGCCGCTCCTGCCGCCACATGCGATGAGCATGGCTAGCAATGGGGATCACGTCGCGTTGCTGTGACCCCTGCGGTGTAGGGTGGCGGTTACCTGTCTCCCCTGCGCGGAGATATGCGGTCGAGTTCGCCGCGACGCCGCTTGACGGCGATCGTCGATCCACCCGCTCTACGTCTGGTTGGGTCTCAGGGCTCGATGCAGTGGACACGGGCGAGGGTTCGCTTGTGAACCCCCTCCGAGGCAGTTCCGCCGGGCTCGCCCGCTCCCAATACTGAAGCGCGGGAGCCGGAGTGCGGTCAAGTCTGGGCCGCTCTCGCTGTGCATTGCCAGCAGGGCCGCCACGGCTCCCCTGAGTTCGACCACTCACGGGAAGACGCGATGGCGAGCACGACCGACCAGGGGCCAGACGCTGTCGAGAGGGACGAGACACTCGAGTCCGGCCTGCGGATGCTCGCGCGCCTGATCGCGCGTGCTCACCTGCGGCGTCAGGGAGTATTGGCCTCCGTTCGCCCCAGCTCTGGCACCCGCGACGACTCCGCCGGAACCTCCCCGTCTCGTCGAGAAGATGAGAGCACCTAGGGAGGGGGCCGGCCTCGGGTGCGGACGGCTCGCCCAGCGAAGCACGTCACCGGCGGGTAAGGTGGCGGTTACATACGGTATCCTGTTAGATACTTCGAGCAGGTCCGGAGCTCCGCCGCAGCCAGGAGGCAGCCCATGCCGAAGATGGACTTCAAACCGTGGCCCGTGGACGACGCTGCCGCTGCCCTCAATGCTGCCCTCGCCACCGACGACCTGAGTCGCGTCATGGCCACTCTCGGGACGATCGCTCGGGCGAAGAGCATGCGCCAGGTAGCGGCAGACACAGGGCTCGGACGGGAGAGCCTCTACAAGTCGCTGGCGCCCACAGGAAGACCCGAGTTCGCCACCGTACTCAAGGTACTTGCCGCCCTCGGCCTTCGGCTGTGTGTCGTTCCCATTGAGGACGCACGGTAGGCTCCGCCCCCACCAGGACAACCAGACCAGACTGCCCACCTGTACAGGAAGGAAGACCAGATGAAGCAGCAACCCTCCCACAAATCCGCCGCCCTCTACGCCCGCGTCTCCAGCGACCGCCAGGACGTCGACCTCTCTGTCGCCGCGCAGCTGCGGGCGCTACGCGACTACGCCGAGAAGAACGGCTACCTCGTCGCCCGTGAGTACGTCGACGAGGCGGAGAGCGGCCGCGTCGCGGACCGGCCCCAGTTCCGCAACATGCTGGACGAGGCCAGCGGAGCGAACGCTCCCTTCGAGGAGATCCTCGTCTGGAAGTTCTCGCGCTTTACGCGCAAGCGTGAGCACGCCGTCGCCTTCAAGTCGATGCTGCGCCGCCGCGGTGTCCGCGTCGTATCCATCACCGAGCCCGCCGATGACTCGCCCACTGGCAAGCTGATGGAGGCAATCATCGAGAGTGTGGACGAGTTTTACAGCGAGAACCTTGCACAGGAAGTGGTGAGGGGGATGCGCGAGGCCGCCTCGCGCGGCTTCTTCCTCAGCCCGAAGGCCCCCTTTGGCTACAAGCGGGTGAAGGTTAGGGACGGGATGCGGGAGCGCCCGACTCTGGAGGTCGACCCCGCTGCTGCGCCGCACGTGCGGGAGATATTCGAGAGTTCACTGCGCGGGAACGGCCTGAAGGAGATCTGCCGCGACCTCAACGAGAGGGGCATCACGAAGAACGGCAGGCGCTGGCAGAAGAACGGCCTCTACTACCTGCTCACCAACGAAGCCTATACGGGGACCGCGGTCTGGGGTCGCAGGACGAAGGGCGACAAGGTTCCGGACCCCGTGCGGGTGGAGGACGCCTGGGAGGCGCTCATCTCCAAGGAGCTGTTCGACAAGGTGCAGGAGGTGCTGCGGGAGCGGGCCCCGGCGAAGCAACGGCCGGCCCGGGTGGGGAGCAAGTTCCTGCTCAGCGGCTTGTTGCGCTGCGGCCTCTGCGGCAAGCCCTACACGGGTCAGGGAGCGAAGAGCGGCCGCTTCGGCTACTACGTCTGCGGCACCTTGCTGCGTGAGGGCGCGGGAACCTGCCAGGCCCGCTACCTGAGTGCGGGCAGGGTGGAAGAGTTCATCATCGCGAAGATCAGGGAGCGCATCCTCACGGATGAGACCATCACGGAGTTGGTAACGCTGGTGGCCGAGGAGGTGGACGCCATCGCGGGAGAACTCGGCGACCGGCTGAAGGCGATCGAGGCGGAGCTTGCCGATGTGAACGGCAGGTTGCGCCGGCTCTACGAGGCCCTTGAGAAAAGCGACCTGACCCTGGAGGCGCTGTCGCCGCGGATTCTCGAGTTGCGGCACCGGGAGGACCAGCTCGCCGCAGCGCGGGAGGAGGCTGATGCCCAGCTCGCGCATCGCAAGGTGGAACTGCCCTCCACCGAGGAAATCAAGCGGTACGTCGCGGACTTCCGCAGCTTCCTGTGCGAGGGGACGATTCCTGAGCGGAAGGCGCTCATCCGCAACTTCGTGAAGGGCATCGAGGTGACCGGCAACGAGGCCACGCTGACGTACACGATTCCGATGCCCTCGGACGGCGTGACCCGGGAGGAAACCCCTGTTCTCGATTTCGTCCAGTCCGGCCTACCACCTCTCTTGGTTCTCATAAATCCTTCCGGCAGAGCGAACTTGGCGGCATCCGCCCCCCTGATGGGGCTGTCTTGCGGCGTTGGCAGCGTGTAGTGGATGACCGCCTGCCCGGGTCCGACCAGCACCTGCTTCACGAACGAGCGCACGAACGCCCGGGTCTCGGTGATTTCACTCGTCCGCAGGAACGCGCTCATGTCCTTGGCGAACGCGGCGATGGTATCGGCGTTGTCGAGGAGATCACGGCGCTCGGCCAGCACGGCCCGGGCTTCCTCGGCGGCGAGCTCCAGTTGCTGCTGACGCTCCCGGTGTTCCCTGATGCGCTCCGAGGCGTCGCCGCAGTCGAGGTCCGTGCTCTCGACGAAGCGCCAGACGCGGTCCAGCTTCTTCCGCTCCTCGGCCAGCTCCAGTTCCAGGCTCTCGAGCCGCTCCCGCTGCTCGTGGGCCACACCGTCCATCTCCTCGTCCAGCATCCGCACGAGGTCGCGGATGTTGGACTCGGTGAGGATGTGGTCCCGTATCTGACCGATGATGGTCGCCTCGAAGCGCTTCGCGTTGAGTCTCGGCGTGTCGCAGGCCCCCTTGCCCCGCTTCAGCAGGGACTGACAGACGTAGTAGGTGTAGCGGCCGCTCTTCGCCTCGGCGGCGGTGAGCGCCTGGCCGCACCGCTCACACATGGCCCCTCGCGGATCACCCTTCGCAGGTCGATGGTGGAGCGGGGCTGCCCGAGGACGGCGCGCGCTACCTTGGAGGAGGCGTAGTAGGAGAGGCGCGTCTGCACCGGCGCGAACGCCTCCGAGCGGTACTCGCGACGCCAGCTGGAGAAGGTGCGCGCCCACCACTCCAGCAGGTAGGGATCGGAGACCTTCTCCAGGACCCCATCCCGAAACTTCCTGTCGGAGAGCAGGCGCAGCCCGTCGAGGATGGTGTGCTGCTCGTCCGCCGCCGTGGACGGGTGGGCGTTCGCCTCGTGCAGCGTCTTGACCGTCTGCTCGAGGATGGACTGCATGCGCGGTCCCCACTGCTCCCAGAGACCCCTGGCCACGCGCACGATCGAGTCGGCCGTGCGGTCGCGGTCCGAGAAGACGCGCGTGTCGAGGAGGTTGATGCCGGGAAGGCCTTCCTCCGCGCCGAGGTCGACGAGCCGCACCTGGTCGATGAGCGACTCGGGCACGTGCCCGAGGAGATCGGCCACGAGATCGGCGTGGGGGTCGACGACGACGATGGCGTCGCCGTCGCGCCCCGCCGCCTTCTCCAGCAGCTTGTGGATGATGAGGTGGCGCATGAGGGTGGACTTGCCCATCCGCGTGCGGGCCACGTAGAGGTGGTGGCGTCGCAGAAGGTCGCCGGCAAAGCGGACGGGGCTGGGCCTGCCCGCGGTGGTCTCGCCCACGAGGGCGCCGTCGCGCACGTCGCGTGGTGAGGGAAGGAGCACCTTCGCCCCCGAGCGCCCCACGAGGTGCGTCTCGTCCCTGGCGCCCGGCGGGTGCCAGAGGCATGCCGCCTCGCGCGCGCCGAGGACGCTGCGGCCGCCGAGGAATCCCCCACCGGAGGGATGCAGCCGCTCCGGGTCGGGCAGCACGGACCGCACGCGGCTCACGTCGAAGCGCGCCCCCAGGGGGTGATCGAAGTGGCGGTAGGCGGTGGCCACCCGCTGGAGCAGCTCCCGCGCCCGCTTGCGCGCCGCCTTGCCATCCCCCTCGGGAAGGATGGCGGTCACCTGGATCTCGGCCTCGAAGGCCCGCTGTGACACCTTCTCCTTGATGAGGGCGGGGTCGTGGACACGGTTGCGGTTGCGCTGCCAGCGCGCCTTCGCCCAGCCCACCAGGCCGAGGACGGCGACGATGCCCAGCCCCGCCAGGACCGTCTTCCAGAGCTCGCCCGCCTGTACCCAGCGGTAACCCTGCACGGCGCCGAGCACGGCCACCGCGAGGAAGGCCGCCGCCATGCCGCCGTTCGCGTGTTGGCGCTCCTGGCTGACGGGTGCGGCCGGCTGTTGCTGGAGGGGGAGCGGCGGCTCGAAGGCCTTCGCCGCGTACCCCTGCGCCCACCCCGGCCCGAGCGACTGCATCCGCAGCTGGGCCACGACGCGTTCGCCCTCCGCGGGAGCGGAGAGCGCGCCGAGGAGGGCGATGAGGGGATCGGAGCCGGGGTCAAGGAGGTCGTCGTCGCGGTAGGTGCGCAGGGGGACGTAGTCGGGACCGCTCGATCGCAGCGTCAGCGACCACGCCTGCTCCCCTTCGCGGAGGCGCAGCGGATCCTCCGCATTCGGCACGTCGTCGATGACGGCCTGGGGGTAGTGGGCGGTGAGCTGGCCGCGCACGGCCTGCTGGTCGAGGCAGCGGGCCATGAGGGTGACGCCGTCGGCGTTGCCCACCAGCTCGAGGGTGAAGGGCTCGGGGACGGCGATCGCCGCGAGCAGGTTCTCGACCCCGAGGAGGGTGCGCTCGCCGCTGCGCGGGGGCGTCACCTCGAGGAGGACGGGAGGCTGGGGTTCGGGCCTGCGGGAGAGCAGGTGCAGGGGGTTGAGTTGCATGGCTGGGTTCCTCTCTATCGGTTGTCCCGCGCCTTCCCGGCGCCACCACGGGCGGCTCTGACAAGAGGACCAGAGCCCGCTCACCGGGACGGGCGCGGACGATCGAGTGTGGGGAACCGGGGAGTTTCTGGTAATGGCTTTTGAGGGGGCACGTGAACGTGCCCCCTTGCAGGGCCTGCCGTTGCCGAGGGAGATGTGATGTCATGGGCGTGTACAGAGAAAAGAAGGAGATTGCAGAAAGGCAATCGAGGTGAGAAACCCAGTCGGTACAGGGGAAAACGGCCCCTACCGGACGTACTCAGTAAGCAATTCGGTTCCGGAGCGGCTTCCACGCGAAATTGACCTATGCCGAGGCGAGAATTGACAAAAGGCAATCGGAAAGGCGGTCCTGAGGAGGCCGGAATCCCCGCGGGAACGCCCGAGGGAGCCGAGCAAGTCAACGGTCAGGAGCAGCCCACTGCTGGCGAGAGCAAGAGCCCGGAGCAGCTTCGACACGAGCGGCTGGTGGCATTGCTGCGAGAGGTGGCCGAGACCAGGGGCAAGGTGAAGGCGGCGGAGGCGCTGGGCGTCAGCTTCCGCACGCTGGCGAGGGCCGTTGAGTCTGGACGGCTGACGGGGCGCATGGCCGACGCGCTGGAGCGGCACCTGCGGGAGGTCAAGGGCTCGGTGACGCCGGCGCCGGAGTCAGAGCCGGACCAGGCGGACGGGCTGGAAGCGCGTGTGAAGCAACTGGAAGTTGAGATGGTGGAATTGCGGACCCGCGTAGGAACCATCCAGGGAGTCGTCGGGGCGCTGCAGGAGGATCAGGCTCAGACGCTGGGCCAGTGGGAGCGAAGGCTGTCTCGGGTGGAAGCGCGGCAGGTGACTGCGAACGGGTCGGGAGTGGTGACCTCGCCGGGCGTGAAGGGTGCGTCGGAAGGGGCGAGCGAGAGGTCGGAGGTGAAGCGGCCCAGGCGTCCCTACCCCCAGCTGGTGACAGTTGAGCCAGAAGGGGGCGAAGAGCTCATCTACGGTGAGGCGATGCCGGCCATCAACGAGTGGCGAGGGGCTCGGAGGATGCTGGAAGAGGCGAGGCGTCGGTTGGACAAGCTCGACGCTCGCCAGCGGATGTTGGAGCTGGAGCTCAGGCTGGTCGGTGACCACGAGCTGACCCTACCTCCAGCGGCCTACCCCTGGGACCGCGCTGACCGGCGGGATGAAGTTTGGCGTCGGAAGCAGTCGATCGAGGACCTGCAGGTGGAGCGCAACCGGGCGCTGATGTGGCGCTGGGTGCGGCGCGTGCTTACCCTGGGGCTGTGGTGGAAGTAGGGCCTACTTGGGCCGGTGTCGTAACGAGTGGAGATGCGGCGCAAGCGCTCGGAGTCAGCGGGAGGAGCGACCTCGCTGCGTTGTGCGTAGGGGTGTGGTCCTAATCCTACGCCCGCGCCCGGGTGCAGCAGACCGGCGCTAGACTAGGAGCCCGTTCTCCACCACATGAGGACCTTGTCTGGGCGGAGCAGGCGTCCACGGAATGTACCGTGCGAGTAGTTTGCCCAGAACTTAGCCGGGATGTCTTCAAGTACGTTCTCCATCCGGGAATTCTCTGCCGTCCATGCGTAGTCAGCTTCGAACGTGACCACAGGCACGGCGCATCCATTGATAGGCTTGAGAAGAAGACGGTACTCGCTACCCTTGGGTTCCTCTTCCTCTTCCTCACTGATCCACCAAGCCACGATGCGCTCTGGCTCAGTGATCCTCCCGACGAAGTTGCCAGAGTGGCGGTTTCCACGAAAGAAGGCCACTGGGACGTCTTCCCGCTCGTTGATGTAGGTCCCATCTGGCTTCGTCGCGGAGTCCGCCGCGATTGAGATGACAGGCAACTCGCACCCGTCAATCGGTTCAAAGAGGATGCGATAGACCTTTGTGGTCATGGCCGGCCTCCGAGCCTTGTTCCTAGGAAATGAAAAAACTCAAGAGTTCGCTAGCTTGAAATCATCGCGTTGAGCACTGCTTAGCCGCACTGTAACCCGCTCTTCCCCTTTTGCGGAACGCCAAACCCCGTCGCGAAATTGGTCATCGCCGACGACCCACCTGCCCGTCTCTCTGTCGAAGACCAGGTTCACCGAGTAGATAGAGCGGTCCTCCCGAAGCGCCGGAGCACGATCGGAGGTAGAGGGCATGTCGGCATCATCTCCGAACTCGCGCAATTCCAACCCGGCCCGGTACCCTCCAAGCATGAAGGTCTTCATCAGCTCGGTCATCGGCGGGTTTGAGTTGTATCGGGACGCGGCGGCTACCGCGGTTGAAACCCTCGGTTACGAAGTCGTTCGGGCCGAGGACTTTGGTGCCACCGTAAGTTCTCCGCAGGAGGCTTGCCTTGCTGGAGTGCGCGAAGTTGACCTCACGATCCTGTTGCTTGGGGAGCGATATGGGGCAGAGCAACCGTCGGGCCTCTCGGCGACCCATGAGGAGTATCGGGAAGCCCAAGGGCGACAACCAGTACTGGCGTTCGTTCAGGAGGGGGTTGACCACGAGACTCGTCAGACGGAGTTCATCCGCGAGGTGCGTGAGTGGGAGACAGGTACCCTGACTAGCAGCTTTAGGACAGAAGTGGATCTCCGAGGTGCAGTGACACGGGGGCTGCACCTCTTCGCTGTCTCAGTTGCATCGGGCTCAATCGATGAGCGAGAGCTTCTCGCGATTGCCGAGGGAGGTGTTGATGACTCCACCGCTTCCAAGTTCTTCGGCGGCGAGCCAGAAGTCGTCCTGAGTCTCGCACCTGGGCCCCGTCGGGAAATCCTGCGGCCAAGTGAGCTTGAAGATGATTCGCTCGCGCGGGAACTCCAGCAGGAGGTGCTCTTTGGCACCCACTCGTTGTTCGCAGTCGAATCCGGAGCTTCGACCGAACTCCGCGGGGAACGGCTTGTCGTCTCGCAGGATCGTGCTTCTGTGGAGATCACCTCGGCGGGAGACATCGTCGTCCGCCAGGCGGCCATGGCAGCGGATCGAAGCTTCACCGAGATACCGGCACTGGAAGCGGCTCCAGTCCGACCTCGGCAACCGGGGCGACTTCAGCGGTGTCCACCTCTTTCCATCGTCGGAGCACGATGTGCAAGACGCACTCGAGACACGGCTTGTCGTGCTCAGCCCCGACCATCCCTACAGCTCGCGGGAGGGGACGGACGAATCCCGCGCCGTGGTCGCTGCCACCTCGATCCTGGAGTCGCGCGGGAACACACCGCGGCTCTTCCGGAACACGCTTGCGTTCCTCGCTCCCGACGAGACGCGGCTCCAGGAGCTGCAGCAGGGCATCAGCCTCTACCTCGCGTGGAGTTCGATCCTGCGAGACAAAGAGGCCCTTGACCTCCCACCGCACCAGGTTCGGCAAGCCGAACAGCAGCAAAGTGCCGCCTCTGGCGCCGTCGATGCCCGCATCGGGGAGACCTACCAGTGGTTGTTGGCCCCGACTCAATCGACACCGCAATCCGAGGTCGAGTGGCGCGCCATCCGGCTGACGGCTCAGGGCGGTCTCGCCGAGCGCGCCGCCAGACGCATGCGGAACGACGAACTGCTGATCGCCACGTTCGCTGGCACCCGCCTCCGCATGGAGCTGGATCGTGTCCCGCTCTGGCGCGAAGAACACGTCGAGGTCCGGCAGCTCCTGGACGACTTCGCGCGCTACCTCTACCTACCGAGGCTCAAGGAGCCGTCGGTGCTGCTTGACGCGATTCGCGACGGTCTCGGCCTGATGACCTGGGCGCAGGACTCGTTCGCGTACGCAGACAGCTATGACGAGGGCGCCGGACGGTATCGAGGCGTCCACCATGGCCCACGCGGTCCCCTCACGGACAGCGACCCGGGCTTAGTCGTCCGCCCCGAAGTGGCCAGGAAGCAACTGGACGCCGAGGCGGTCGCTGCAACCGAGAGTGAAGGGGCGGAAACGACCTACCCACAGGGTGATGGCGAATACGTGGAGTTTCGAGAGGAGCCCACAACAGAACCACTCCCCGGCATCGAAGATCTGGTCCAGGCAAAGCGCTACCACGGCTCAGTACGGCTAGATCCGACACGCGTCGGCCGAGATGCCGGCAAGATCGCGGATGAGGTGATCGCGCACCTCGCCGGGCTTACTGGAGCAGATGTCAGGTTGACGCTCGAAATCGAGGCCGACATCCCCAACGGTGCACCGGAGCAGGTCGTGCGCGTTGTGACGGAGAACAGCAAGACCCTGAAGTTCGAGGACACCGGTTTCGAGAGCGAGTAGCGAGCTGGGTCGAGACTCAGGCAACGGCGGGAACAGTTCAAGTGCGGAGGGCTTCATGGGAACAGGCTTCGCGAGAAGTCAGGAAGGACGCAACGTGCCTCTCAAGGAGCAGAGCCTTGGGGAACTATGTGCCTAAGTGCCCAGCGGCTCCTCAGGGAACGAAGATCCCCGAGTGAGAACGACCGGCGAATCCACGGAGACCCCTGCCGACCAATGGTCGGTCGACAGAACCCTCACCAACGGCCTGGTTAATCTCATCGCGAAACGGCACCCTATCGTGGTACGCTAGCACGCATGTTCTGCGTCAAAGTGGATCTCGAGAAGCGACTCGCCATCCTGCATCTCTGTCGTTGCCAGCATGTCCCGACCTTCGTTCGACACAACGCTGGAGCTCCGGCAGCCATGGACGCCATGCAGTTTTGGCTTCAGGGCTGCGCGACGAAAAGCGAGGCGGAGCGTCGGGTGAACGAAACTCGGCGAAGCACACCTGTCAGCCTCGATACATGTTCGGACTGTATCTAGGGACTCGGGTACTACGTCCGCAGCTCAGGCGGAGGAGACAGCGGTGAGCGAGACGACAAGCAGGTTCCCGCCCGGCTGGGACGAAGAGCGCGTGCGCCACGTCATTGAGCACTACGAAGGCCAGTCGGACGACGAGTTGGCGGCGGAGATCGAGACCGCCTTCGAGGACAGGTCGCAAACCGTGATGGTCATCCCAAGCGATCTCGTTCCTGCTGTGAGGGCGCTCCTCTCTGAGTCCTCCGGTCCCACGCCGGCTTCCCCTACGCCCTGATGAGGGGTGGCGCGCTCTGTCACCGGTCACCGCCGAAGAACGCTCGGCGGGCATTGCGATAGAAAGCTCCCAGCGTCCCACGAAGGCGATAGCTCGGCTCAGCGATGCCACTTGCGGGGCGAACAAAACCCCGCCAGCCCCCAGAAAGGAGCGGCGGGGAAGATCATTGAGAGGATAGTCGGAGATCACCGAAGGCGCCTGTCTCAACGTCACAGAGCCACCGCCCACTGGAACGTTCGCACGACCGCGCCCGTTGGCCT
This sequence comes from Dehalococcoidia bacterium, assembly GCA_009839725.1. Classification (GTDB taxonomy): domain Bacteria; phylum Chloroflexota; class Dehalococcoidia; order Tepidiformales; family Tepidiformaceae; genus UBA2991. Next base: position 16,482 of record VXPF01000063.1, read on the forward strand.
ACCACCTCTCTTGGTTCCGTCAGTTCCCTCCCGCAGATCATTGTGTCTGGGTCCCCCGTGGGTGTCACCGAGGTAGTCACGGGCCGCGCTCCAAAGGGGTGTCGAACAGTCGCCGGACCTTGCTACGCAGGCTCGGTGTCGCCCCTGGCCGAAGTCGATGTGCGCCTACTGCTGCTCGCGGGTGGCCTCAGCAGCGAGGGCATCGAACATGGCGTTCACCCGGCCGAGCTCGCGCTCGCTGGCACACCCGGTGTCTCGCTCGATGACTTCGTACCCATGCCTGGTCTTGAGATTGCCGCTGTCGTCGCGCTCCTCCAGCCAGTACGTGAAGCTGCCGATCGTGAGCGTTGCTTCGGTGGCCTGATCAAAGAAGGTCACGGTGCCGTCCCACCACTGCCAGACGTCTCCCGGCGACCATTCGGCAGGGGGCGTGCCGACGCCGTCCGAGTTGGAGTCCCAGGGCCACGCAGTCAGCAATACCCCTTCAGGGATGACGAAGCGCGCCGCTGGCATGGGCTCATATCCGTCGCGTCTGCGCACCTGCCATGCCGTACGGCCATCGCCCTTGGCGACCATGCCGTCGCCAAAGGTCGGTGGTCCGTCCCCGGCGTCCACCCAGGCGTATACCCAGCGCGACGCAACGGGGCCGCCATTTGCCAGCACGCCCCTTATCTCGAAGGGGTAGTACCCGGGCGCGAGCCCGGTGAGACGGTGGATGCGCACCCCACCACCGCCTGGAATCTCCACGAGGTCACCAGACTTCCTTTCCCGCTCCCACTCGTACCAGCTCTCGCCCTCGGCGAGGGGCTCCTGCGAGGTGCGGTACCACCACTGCTTCACCTCGGCGCCCTGCCATCGCCACGCCAGCATGAGCTCGCCGCGCTGCCCGTTTGCGACCACCCGCAGGTACACACCGTCGGTCGCTTCACAGCCCTCGGGCAAGGGGTGGAACTCACTGCTGCACGCGAGGGAAACCACGGCCACAGTCAGCACTCCGAGCACCACGGCGGGTCGCAGGACGCTGTCGCTCACCTCGGCGCCGACGTTTCTTGCCTGCTTCCGTGAGGCTTCAATACAAGACAAGGCCGTCGGTCGCTGCCGATCGATCGCGACCCCCGCTCCCGTCTCCGTTCTTGCACTCGGACCCTCCCGGTCAACCCGGCTGTTCGAAACTCGCGCCCGGGCCTGTTTCTCCACTCCGCTGCGACGACGAACAGGATGCAGAGTACCCCGCCTCATGCCGAAGATGGGGGGGCGTTACAAATCATCACAAGAAGGAGAGCCAAAACTCACGTGACAGTAATGGCTGTGACGGCACAGTCCCGCGACTCTCCCGGTTCGTGGCTCGTCTCCCGCCCCGGTCGGCCCCTGCCGCTATACTGCGCCGACCCGTGGCGGGGACGCTCCGATAGCGCCGTCTCCGCCCTCCCCTGCGAGGTGAAGGATGAGCAGCGAACCGTATTTCCAGGGCCACATCGGCCGCTACACGAGCGAGTCGACCCCCTGGTGGCCCGATCCCCCCACGCCGGCCCCCGGAAGCCCCAACGTTGTCTTCGTCATGCTCGACGACGTCGGCTTCGCCCACCTCGGCTGTTACGGCTCCTCCATCGATACCCCCAACATGGATCGCCTCGCGGCCAACGGGATCCGCTACCGCAACTTCCACACCACCACCATCTGCTCCCCCTCCCGCGCTTGCCTGCTGACGGGACGGAATCACCACTCCGTCGGTATGCGAACCATCTCCAACTACGACACGGGTTTCCCCAGCGCCCGAGGCGCCATCTCTCCCAGCGCCGCCACCATCGCCCAGATGCTCCAGCAGACGGGCTACAACACGGCCGCCTTCGGCAAGTGGCACCTTGCCCCCATGGCCGACGGTTCGGCCGTCGGGCCCTTCCACGGGTGGCCCCTCGGCAAGGGCTTCGAGCGCTACTACGGCTTCCTCGACGCGCTCACCGACCAGTTCGCCCCCGAGCTCATCCTCGATAACCGCCACATCCCCTCACCCTCGGACCCGAGCTACCACCTGAGCGAGGCCATCGTCGACGAGGCCATCGAGTTCGTTCGCGACCAGACCTCCCTCTCGACCAGCCCCTTCTTCCTCTACGTCGCCTTTGGCGCCTGCCACTCCCCCCACCAGGCCCCACAGGAATACCTCGATAAGTACCGCGGCAAGTTCGACCAGGGCTGGGACGCCACGCGCGAGGCCTGGTTCCAGCGCCAGCTGGAGCTCGGCATCGTCCCCGAGGGAACGCAGCTCGCCCCCCGCAACAACGGCGTCCCCGCCTGGGACGAGCTTTCCGAGGACGAGAAGGCCGTGCGCGCCCGTCTGCAGGAAGCGTTCGCCGCCATGCTCGACCACATGGATCACCAGATCGGACGCCTCGCCGACTACCTGGAGGAGACCGGCGAGCTCGACAACACCCTCTTCGTCGTCGTTTCCGACAACGGCGCGAGCCAGGAGGGCGGTCCCCTCGGGGTCGTCAACGAGGGCCGCTTCTACAACCAGCTTCCGGCGAGCGAGGAGTACAACCAGGCCAACATCGACGAGATCGGCGGCCCTGCCTCCCACACCAACTACCCCTGGGGCTGGGCGCAGGTGGGGAATACGCCCCTCAAGCGCTACAAGCAGAACACCCATGGGGGCGGCATCCGCGACCCGCTCATCATCCACTGGCCGGACCGCATCAAGGACGCCGGCTCGATCCGCCCGCAGTTCCACCACATTTCGGACATCGTGCCCACGGTCCTTGAGGTGCTGGGAGTGGAAGCGCCCGAGACCTACCAGGGCGTTCCCCAGCTCCCCATCCACGGCACGAGCATGCTCTACACGTTCGACTCCAGCGAGGAGCCCACGCGTAAGCGCAACCAGCACTTCGAGATGTTCGGCCACCGCGGCATCTGGCACGACGGCTGGAAGGCGGTCACCTTCCACGCCCCGGGCGGCTCCTTCGAGGACGACCAGTGGGAGCTGTACCACCTCGACGAGGACTTCTCCGAGTGCAACGACCTCGCCGAGTCGGAGCCCGCGAAGCTCCAGGAGATGATCGAGCACTGGTGGATCGAAGCCGCCAAATACGACGTCCTGCCCCTCGAGGACGGGCTCCGAGGCGCCCGCGGGACGCCGCCCAAGAAGGGCTCGCCCCAGGACCGCACCAGCTTCGTCTATCGCCAGGGCATGGCCCATACCCCCACGAACGCCGCTGCCGACGTCCGCAACCGCGACTACACCATCACCGTCGAGCTCGCGCGGGAAAGCGAGGCGCAGGAGGGCGTGCTCATCGCCCACGGCGGGATCACCGGCGGGTACTCCCTCTTCATCAAGGACAACCGCCTCGTGCACGAGTACAGCTACGTAGGCGAGCGCTACCGCATCGTCTCCGATGCGCCCGTACCCGTCGGCGCGTCAGTCGTCACGTTCGAGTTCACGAAGACGGACGAGCTGGCGGGAACGGCCATCCTCACGATGAACGGTCGCCAGGTTGGAAGCGGGGACCTTCCCGCCACCCTCGGCGGCATGTTCGCCATCGAGGGGCTCGACGTCGGGCAGGACCTCTACACGGCCGTCAGCGAGGACTACGAGGTGCCCTTCGCCTTCTCCGGCTCGATCGCCGAGGTGCGCCTCGAGCTTGGGAGCAACCAGGTGCTCGACCGCGAGGCCGAGCTGCGCGGCCGCATCATCGCCGAGTAGCGGGGCGGCCTACAGGTCGCGCGCGCAGCGGAAGCCTGAGTTGGCGGTCGATGAGTCGGGCGTGTTGCCCGTGCGCGCCGCCACCCGGTACCGGTTGCAGTACGACGCGTGGCAGAGGAACGACCCGCCACGCTGGACCCGGTGCGAACCCATCGGCGGGCCCGTGGGGTTGTCGCGCGTCCCCTCCGTCTCCTCCCGGTGGTAGTCCGGGCTGAACCAGTCCGCCGTCCACTCCCAGACGTTTCCCGACGTGTTGTAGAGGCCGTAGCCGTTCGGCTCGAAGCTCGCAGCTGGGGCCGTCCCCGTGAAACCGTCCGCCCCGGTGTCGAAGTCCGGGAATGTGCCCTGCCAGATGTTGCACCGGTGCTCGCCGTCCGGCTCTAGCTCGTCGCCCCAGGGGTAGACCGCCTGCTCCAGCCCACCTCTCGCTGCATACTCCCACTCCGCCTCCGTGGGCAGCCGTGCCCCCGCCCATTCGCAGTAGGCCTGCGCGTCGTTCCAGGAGACGTGCACCACCGGGTGCTCCTCCCGCCCGCGGAGATCGCGGCCCGGTCCCTCCGGCAGGTCCCACCGAGCGCCCGGCACGGCGATCCACCAGGGCGCCTGCACCACCGCGTTGGTCTTCTCCAGCCGTCGCGCCATCTGCCGCGAGAGGTGCCGCCGGAACACGAACGACCAGCCGAAGCGCTCCGCTTCCGTCTCGTAGCCGGTCGCCTCGATGAATGCCGCAAACTGCGCGTTGGTGACGGCGTGCGCGTCGACGGCGAACGGCCTGAGCGTGACTTCCCGAACCGGCCCCTCGCCGTCGTGATCGGGCTGGCCGTTGGGGGGCGCGCCCATCAGGAACGTGCCCCCCGGCAGCTCGATTGCCTCGCCGGAAGCCCCGTTCGATGGACCCGCAAGCTTCCGCAGGGGGGTGGGGTCGGTTCGCCCCGGTGCTGCCGGCTCCGAGTCGGACCGCGACGGCGCCCACGACGTGGCACTGGGCGTGCAGCAGGCGTCGTCGGGTTCGTGTGTCACGCAGCCCTCCGCGGGCATACCGAGACTTGCCCCGGTAGCACTTGCGGCGGGTAGAATCCCGCCACCTGATGCTGCGCGTCAAGGACGGGCCGGGTTCCCCGCCCGTACGCCTTCCGAATCTCGCCGGCATCAACCGGGAGGGATACGACCCATGAGTTACCTGAAGGATCGACGAGTAAGCCGCCGGGCCCTGCTGGCCGGCAGCGGCGCTGCCGCCGCCGGCCTCGGAGCAGCAGCACTGGTGGGCTGCGGCGACGACGACGACGAGGCCCCTGAGCCGGCTGCAACCCAGGCTCCAGCGGCCACCGAAGCGGCGGACACAGGCGCAGGCGAGACCGCCACCGAGGCTGCCGCCACCGAAGCCGCCGCCACCGAGGCCGCCGCGACTGAAGCCGCCGCCACCGAAGCGCCCGCCCCCGAGGGCGGCCCCCAAACCGGCGGAACCCTGCGCGGCTCCGCCCCGACGTTCATCTGGAACACGGGCTTCCCCTACTCCTTCACCTGGGAGAACGAGCCCTACTTCTCGGTTCTCGAGCCGCTCGTCCGCTACCGCGACAGTCTCGATCCGTTCCCCGTTCTCGCGGACCGCTTCGAGTACAACGACGACCGCAGCAAGCTGACCGTCACCCTCAAGCCGGACCTGGAGTTCCACGACGGCTCGCCGGTCACGACCGACGACGTGTTCCACGGCATCGAGGTCATGCTCGACCCGGAGCCCTGGGGCATTACGGGGCGTTTCCAGATCAGCTCGTTCGCAACCGCTCTCACGCGCTTCGAGGCGATCGACTCGCGCACGATGGAGTTCGAGTTCGACAAGCCCCGTCCCAACATGACCGACTTCTTCGCCCAGCTCCTCGTCACCAAGAAGGACACCTACCGCGAGCTGCAGGAGGGCAAGAACATCCAGGGCACCGGCCCCTTCTCCTTTGAGCAGTGGACGCCGGATGTCGGCGCCAGCTTCGTGGCCAACCGCAACTGGCACCAGAGCGCTGTCGAGGGCGGTCCCTACGTGGACCGCATCGAGCTCCAGAACTTCCCCGACGCGGAGGCGCTGGGCCTCGCCCTCGAAGCGGGCGACATCGACTGGTCGCTCGGCGTGGCGCCCTCCATCGCGAGGCGCACGGGCCAGGGCTTCCTAGCTCCCAAGGCCGGCATCGTCTACGTGGGCTGTGTGACCAATAGCCCCAAGCTGGTGGACCCCCGCGTTCGCCAGGCCCTCCTCTACGCCATCGATCGGCGGCGCATGACGGAGGAGCTGCGCGAGGGCTTCGGCGACCTCACGGCCCAGCCGTGGCCGAGCTCCTCGCCCGCCTTCGACCCCGCCCTCGAGAGCGAGCTCTACGAGCCCGACCGCTCCCGCGCCCTCCTCGAGGAAGCGGGCTGGTCCCAGGACTCGCCCTTGATGATCGAGCCGATCCCGGGCACGGAAGTGACCGCCGAGATTCTGAAAAGCAACTTCGCCGACATCGGCGTCGATGTTGAGATCGTCACCCAGGAGATCGGCGTCTGGGTGGGCAAGCTGCGGCAGCGCGGATTCGTCGACCTGTGGGTCGCCCCCCACAAGTTCTCGAACCTCTCGCCGCTCACCACCATGCAGCAGACCTTCCCCTACCGCCTGGGGAACCCCAGCTACTACGAGACGGAGACGTACCTCGACATCATCGCCAACCTCGAGCAGCTTGACCCGCTCGGTGAGGAGGCGAGGGAACAGTACGCCCGTTTCAACCGGATGTGGCTCGAAGACCCATGGCTCCTGCCCGTCCACACCAACCAGCGAATCGAGGTTGCAAACGCCAATGTGAAGGGCTACGACGAGCACTTCGTCACGATCTTCGAGCAGCCGAACCTGGCGAAGGTCTGGCTCGAGGCGTAACTCTTGCTCGCGTACGTCTTCGCCCGCTTTCTGCAGGCGATACCCGTCCTCGTGCTGGCGAGCATCGCGGTTTTCCTGATGCTCCGGCTCGTGCCGGGCGATCCTGCAGAACTCCTCGCGGGCCAGGACGCCACCGAGGAGGATGTCGTTCGCATCCGGGGCCAGCTCGGGCTGAACGACTCCCTCCCGGAGCAGTACTTCGGCTGGCTCGCGGATGTCTTCCAGGGGGACCTCGGCGTCTCCTTCGCCCGCGGCCTGCCCGTGAGCCGGATGCTGCGCACCGCTATCCCGCCCACGGTGGAGCTTGCCGTGGCTGCCTATCTGGTCGCCGTCGTGGTCGGTATTCCCCTCGGGATCCTGGGAGGTATCCGTCCCCGTTCGGGATGGGACTGGACGCTCTCGGGCTTCACGCTCGTGGCCATCGGCATCCCCGGTTTCCTCCTCGGCATCATCATGCTCTGGATCTTCAGCGTCAGGCTCGATTGGTTCCCCGTGTTCGGCGCCGTGTCCATCCTCGATGATCCCGTCGATTCCCTCCGTCACCTCGCCCTGCCCGCGATCGCGACGGGGGTGGGAGTGGCCGCCGTTCTTGCCCGCTACACGCGCACCACGATCGCGGAAGTGATGGGGAACGACTACGTGCGAACGGCCCGCGCGAAGGGGCTCGCCGAGAGCCGCGTCGTCGTCCGCCACGCCCTCCGGAATTCGATGATCCCCGTGGTAACGGTCATGGCGCTCCAGGTCGGCGGGCTGCTCGTGGGGGCCGTCATCGTCGAGCAGGTGTTCACCCGCCCCGGCCTCGGGCGCCTGGTCGTGAACGCCATCCAGGCGCGCGACTACCTCGTCGTCCAGAGCACCCTCATCATCCTCGTGACGGTCTTCATCGGGGCCAACCTGGCCGCCGATATCGCCTACGGCTTCCTCGATCCCCGGGTGCGCGGACGATGAGCGCGGTCACCCTGGACGCCGAGCTCGAGCTTTCGTGGTGGGGGCGCAAGACCCGCGAGTCGCTGCTCTTCTCGACCATCAACGGGATCATCCGCAACCCCCAGGGCATGGTCGCGATCATCGGCCTTGTGCTGCTGGTCGTTGGGGCCGTGGGCGCTCCGGTCATCGCCCAGTACGACCCTGTCGATCAGGGGGCCGCCGGACGCTTCCTGGCCCCGTCAACTGACCACTGGTTCGGCACGGACGAGCTCCGTCGCGACCTGTTCTCCCGCACCCTTTTCGGGCTGCGAGCGTCCCTCGCCGTGAGCCTCATCAGCGTCGCCGTCGGTACGTCGATTGGTGTGACAATCGGCTTCCTTGCCGGGTTCATCGGCGGGCTTCTCGAAGCAGCGGCCATGCGCCTCGTCGATGCCTTGCTGGCGTTTCCCGGCCTGATTGCCGCTCTGGCCATCCTCAACATCCTCGGTCCTGGCGTGCGCAGCATCGGGATCGCGATCGCGTTCTTCACCATCCCCGCCTTCGCGCGGCTGGCGCGCGCCCAGATGCTCGCCGAGAAGAACAAAGACTATGTGCTCGCGTCCCAGGCCCTGGGCGCCAGTCCGCAGCGCGTCGTCTTCCGCCACATCGCCATTAACGCCTTCCCGCCCCTCCTCACCCAGATGGCCCTGCTGATGGCCGTGGCCGTGCTCATCACCGCCGCTCTCAGCTTCCTCGGACTCGGCGACAACCCGCCCGCGCCCTCCCTCGGCGGCCTCCTCAACGTGAGCCGCCAGTACCTTCGCGAGGCCTGGTGGTACGCCGTCTTCCCGGGCGCCGTCTTCGCCCTCCTCCTCTTCTCCCTCAACCTCCTCTCCGACGCCATCAACGAGGCTTCAAGCCCCTACCAGAGGCGTCGCTAACGGCCATCGCCCGATGGAGCGCTCACCAAACACAGGAGGATCCCGTGCCCGCTGACTCCCGCCCCAACATCGTTGTCATCATGGCCGACCAGCACCGCGCCGATGCCCTCGGCTGCTACGGGAACGACATCATCCGCACGCCCAACATCGATCGCCTCGCGGCCGAAGGCGTGCGCTTTGGCCGCGCCTTCTGCCAGGGACCCCTCTGCATGCCAGCCCGCTGGTCCCTCCTCACGGGCCGCTACGTCCGCGACCACGGCGTGTTCGAGAACGACTGGGACATGACCCAGGACCTCCCCAACCTCGCCCAGCACCTCCAGCAGGCCGGCTACTACACGAGCTGCATCGGCAAGATGCACCTCTTCGCCGACGAAACCCTCGTCTGCGGCCGCCCCGAGCTCGCCTCCGACCCCTTCGTCACCCCCCGCTACCGCGCCGTCGGCTTCGATGAGCCTCACCCCGGCCCCGAGAAGAACGGCGTCATGGGCCTCGACTGCGAGTACGTCGACCACCTGAAGGAGCGGGGCCTCTTCGAGAGCTACGGGGAGTGGTTCCACCTGCGCGCCTACCCCAAGAAGACGCGCGACCACCTCGGCCTCCCCATGTGGTTCCCCGAGTCCACCCCCCTCCCCAACGAGGACTACCTCGATACCTGGACCGGCCAGCAGGTCGTCGACTGGATCGACAACTACGACGGCGACCAGCCCTTCTTCCAGTGGGTCGGCTTCCCCGGGCCGCACGAGCCCCACGACGCTCCGAAGGACTACGCCGACCTCTACCGCAACGTCGAGATCCCCACCGGCGAGCGCATTCCCCCCGAGGTCCCCGAGTCGGGTCCCCTCCACACCCTCATGCGCTGGCTCCAGACCACCGCCCAGTGGGAGGGGCTCACCGACGACATCGTCCAGCTCCTCACCCGCTACTACTATGCCAACATCACCGCCATCGACGACCAGGTCGGAGCCATCGTCGAAGCACTCGATCGCAAGGGCATCCTCGACAACACCTGGATCATCTACACCGCCGACCACGGCGAGATGATGGGCGACCACTGGATGCTCTGGAAGATGCTCTTCTACGAGCAGTCCGCCACCGTGCCCCTCATCATCCGCCCGCCCGGCGGCATGGAGAGCCACACCGTCGACGGCATCGTCGAGCACGTCGACGTGACCGCAACGATCGAGGCGCTGACCGGCATCGCGCCCCTCCCCGACAACGAGGGCAACTCCCTCCTCGGCCACGTCGACGGCAGCGGCGGCCCCACCCGCGATGTTGCCCACAGCGAGAACTACGGCTTCGGCATGTTCGCCACCGACCGCTACAAGCTCGTCGTCTTCGAGGACACGAAGGAACCCGTGCAGCTCTTCGACCTGCAGGAGGACCCCGAGGAGAACGTCAACGTCGTCGCCGACCCCGCCTACGCGGACGTGGTCGCCCAGATGCTGAGCGACCACGTCGAGCCCTTCCTTGCGATACCACCAAAGCGCCCGGCGAAGGGAATCTGGGAGGTTCAGGCCGGCCGCTACGAGGGCAACCGCCACCTCGCGGTGCGCTACCCCAAGTAGCCACGTCGGCGACCCCGTGACCGGAGATTGCCGCGGGCACTCCTCTGCTGTTGGGTCAACGAGCGTCCGGCAGGCGTGCTAGCCTTGCACCCGTGAAGCGCCTCGCCCCCCTCGCCGCCTCCATCATGGCCGGGCTGGCCTCCGCCTCCGGCGCGGCCATCTGCAGTCCAACGAATCCCCGGTCTGACGAAAGGGTTTGTGTCGAGAGCCTCATCAGGACCGCCAGGATGCCTGCGTACTCCTTCCCCTTCGACACGGGGGTGGACCCCGAACTGGCCAGGGCTTTCAACCCCTGGTATCCGGGAACAAGAGAGGTGCCCGCCCGCCAGCTTGTGCTCCTGCACGACAGCGGTCCTCGCCGCCAGGCCGGCGACCCCGAGCCCTCCCCCGTGCAGCCCGTCGAGGTGAACGCCGAACCCATGCGTTCCCTGCCGGTGGCGACCCCGGTACCCGAGCAGCCTGCGCGGCGCGGCATGTCTCCCGTCGTTTGGACGCTGGCAATCGTGTCCATCCTGGCGCTGCTGCTCCTCTCCTCCCCACCCGTCTAGGGGCCCGGTGGATCCCGTCCCGTTGGGTCGGGTGATGTAATTCCGAGGTTCGACTGCTAGCGTGGCCCGGTGCCACGGAGAGGCCGCCCCCGCCATCCCGGCCTGCTCACGCCCGGCGAGCAGCGAGTCCTTGAGGAGCTGCGCCAGGGCGGCACGAACGCCGAGATTGCCGTGCGCCTCCGACTCAGCCCGGAGACGGTCAAGACCCACATCGCACGCATGCTCTCCAAGCTCGGCCTTGAGGACCGCCATGAGCTTGCCTCGTGGCGCCCCGAGTCAGAGCGAAACCGACTGCGTGCGTTGCTCGCGATGCCCATCGCCCTCGGCTCCTTCGCTCGCCCCCTCGTCTGGGCGGGTGCGGGAACACTGATGCTGGCTGGCGCCGCTGCCGTGGCTGGTGTACTTGTGTTTGTGCCCGGTCAGGGCGAGCCGGAGCCCGCTTCCCCGTCGGCGACTCCGTCCTCAATTGCTCCCACAGTTGCGGCCACGCCTTCGCCCCAACCCACCCCGGCCGCGACTGTGTCCCCTACGCCCCCCTCACGAGCTACGCCCTCGCCGGAAGACACGTCCCCGCCCCACGAGCCAGCAGACATCGCCGGCGACTACATCGGCCACCAGTTAACCGAGCTGCTGGTCATCGAAGAGGGGGCCGTCGAATCCCTGCTCCTCGAGTGGACGGGAGCGCCCAGCGGCGTCACGCACTGGCAGTACCGCTACCGCGAGTGGGCGGGGCAGCCGCTGCCATGGTCAGCCTGGCAGGCTGTTCCCGATAGCGATGCGGCTACCCGGAGCTACAGGGTGAGCGTACCCCCTGGCGCATACGAGTTCGAGGTGCGTGGCGTGGGCCCCGCCACGGTGGGCTTGTCGTCCGTGCCTGCGCTGGAGGACCCCTGGCACGACTTCGAATCGTTCGGAATCTCGCGTGAGGCGGGGGAGCCTGTAGGGGTGGGGCCGTCGCGGATGGTGGAAGGCGACGGCGTGACCGCCTGGTGGGTAGGCAACTTCACCCTCGTAATCCCCGACGGCGTGCGAGTTTTCGGGAAGCCAGGGTTCCAGCAGGCAACATGTGAGGTCGAATACCCGGACTGCATCACCGATGGTGTCTTTATTTCCCACCACCCCACCGGCTCCACCTTGCTGTTCAGCGTCGATGGTGACCAGGTGGAACGCTACATGTCGCAGACCCTGCCCGCGAGCGTGACCGCCGCCGTTAACGCGTTGTTCGACCAACTCATCGCGTCGATGCGGCTGGAAGCGGAGACGCCTGAGCTCATGGTCATCAGTGATGGTGCCACCGACGCACTGATCCTTGAGTGGACGGGCGTGCCCCCCGGCACCACGAGCTGGCAGTACAGGCTCTACACACACCTCGAAGGCCGACTGCTGACCGCGGGCTTGTGGACACACATCCCCAATAGCACGGCCTCAACGCGCAGCTACCGGCTTACCGGCCTCGCCGCTGGCACTGACTACGAAGTTGAGGTGCGAGCCATGATCGGAGCGGAAGCCGGGGTCGTCTCGTCGCCGCGATGGCAGTGCTGCCGCTGGTTCACAAGCGGCAGCATCACCGCCGAGAGCGGAAGGCTCCCCAACATCGGGCGCTATCAGGTGATCGAAGGTGATGGCATCACGAAGTGGCGGGTGTTTGGCCTGGGCTGGCTCGTCACCATCCCCGAAGGGATGCGAGTCGCCCTCGTGGGCGGGGGCATCGTCGATGGCAGCATGCTGCCGGTGGGCCTCAGGGAGATCGAGAGCAACTCCACCATCATGTTCGATCCCCTTGATGGGAGCGAGATCGAGCGGAGCATCGACGCCCCTCCAGCGGGAGACGTGGGGGCGCTGTTCGACCAAATCGCCGAATCAGTCGAGCATCGCTAGCCTCTCCCGCTCCTTCCGGCAGCACGCCATCGCGCTCTGACCCGCCATCACCGTGGCGGCCGGCACCAACTCCCTGACCGCCTGCTAGCGATGGGGAGGCTGCCCAAGCCCCCTAACCTCAGCCCCTACGGGATCACCAGCTCCCAGCCGATGCGCAGGTTGGAGCAGTTGTCGTTGATGCGCGGGTTCGCGGCCATGAGCGAGGCCGTGGTCACGCCGTGATCTTGCGCGATGCGCCAGCACACGTCACCCGGCCTGACCGTGTAGACGCCTCCTCGGGAACCAGTCGTGGCTGCTGCTGGACGGGCGTCGGTCGTGGGGGTGGTGGCGGCGGGCGTCGTCGGGTCGGGCGTCGGGGTCTGCCGCGTCGCCGGGATCGGCACCTCCCTGGGAGTGGCTGGCGGCGTGGAGCCGAGGTCGGGCGGGGCGGCGCCCGGACCGCCTTCGTAGCACCCCGCCAGGGAGACAACCGCTGCGAGGACCAGGGCAACTGAAAGGACCTGGGTGACCCACCTCATGGTTGCTCCTCCCGGGGCTCGCGCCCTGTCCACCGAGTGGAGAGAGCGCACCGCACATCAGGACCGTAGCAACGGAAGGCTCGAATTACCCCGTCCGTTTTGGGCAATTGGCGACTCTGCTTGCGTCCCGCCCCGCAAGGCTAGACCGGGCGAGATCCCATCCGGCAACAGGCAGGCTTGGAGGGCTCAGCGAAGCCCTCCGTTCGGGACGTCAGGCGCTCGTCGTGGTGTCGGGCTTTCTCGGCTGCACCCAGAACCGGCGGCGCTGGAACGGGTACCCCGGCAGCGAGATGCGTCGCCGCTCCTCCCCCGCGTAGAGCCCCGCGAAGTCGACCGACTCCCCCGCTCCGTAGGCCTCTGCCGCCTCAGCGACCCCGCCTTCCCCTTCGATCTCCTCGCCAGCGTCGGCCTCGGGTCCCGAGCCAACGTCTCCGGCCGCCACCGCTTCCAGCCCCTCCCGAAGCGATGTGACATCCCGGAACGTGAGCCCCGCCCTCTGGTCGAAGTGCCGCCGGCCCACCCCGGCCGTGTACGCCATGTCGGCGAGGAGCGTATCGTCCGCCCCGAGCTCATCCCCACGCTCCTCAAGCCAGGCGAGGTACCGCCCCGCCAGCGCTTGCAGCGCCTCCACCGACCTCGCCGAGAGGGGCAGGAGCCTCTCCGTGCTTTCGTCGATGGTGTCAGGCGTGGCCGTGGCGGTGTCGGGCTCGTCGTAGCCCTCCACGACGACATGTGCGTTCGCCCCCGAGATCGCGAACGTGTTGACCGCCGCAACCGGCGGTCGCTCGGCGTTCACGGGCCACGGCGTCGCCTCCGCGGTTACCTGCACGGGCGCCTTCTCCCACTCGATGTCGGGCGTCGGGGTTTCGAAGTGCAGGTGCCTGGGGATCACGCCCGCCTTCATGGCGAGCACGGTCTTGATGAGCCCGGCAACCGCCGACGCTGCCTCAAGGTGGCCGATGTTCGTCTTCACCGACCCCAGGAGTAGCGGGCGCTCCGCATCCCGGCCCTGTCCGTACACCGATACCGCCGCGTTCATCTCGGCCACATCGCCGATGACCGAGGCCGAACCGTGCGCCTCCAGGTAGTCGATGTCCGCCCCCGCCAAACCTGCCCGCGAAAGCGCTTCCTCCATCACCCGCATCTGCGCCGGCCCGCTGGGCACGGTGAGGCCCAACCCGGCCCCGTTCTGGTTGACCGCCGATCCCCTGACCACCCCCCAGATGCGGTCCCCGTCCGCCTCCGCCTCGCTCAGCCGCTTGAGCAACACGACGCCGCAGCCCTCGCCGCGGACGTACCCGTCGGCGGAGGCGTCGAAGGGAGCGCATCGCCCCTGCTTCGAGAGCATCGTCGACTCCTCCAGGAACTGGGCCGTCGCCGTCGCGAGCACGGCGTTCGCGCCGCCCGCGATCGCGAGGTCGATCTCGCCACGCTGGAGGGCCGTCACGGCCTGGTGGACCGCCACCAGCGAGGACGCGCAGGCCAGGTCCACGGGCACCGCTGGCCCCTCGAGCCCCAGGGTGAAGGCGACCCGCCCGACCGCCACGCCGGCGTTCGTCCCGTAGTAGCTGCCTTCTCGGCCGGCGGCCGCCGCAACGCGCCGGTACTCGCCGGGGCCCAGCCCCGCGTACACACCCGTACGGCTCCCGCTCAACCCCTCGGGGTCGATCCCCGCGTCCTCGATCGCCTGCCAGCTCGTCTCGAGCAGCAGCCGCTGCGTCGGGTCCATGCCCCGAGCGTCGATGGGCTGAATCCTGAAGAAGCTGGCGTCGAATTCGTCGATCCCCTCGAGATACGCCCCCCACCGGTCCCGGGCCCGCTCCGCCGCGGGATCGCCCGCGATCCCGGTCCACGAGCCCGAATCCTGCCGTCCGTCCGTCACCGCGTTGCCGCCCGAGGCCAGCAGCTCCCAGAAGGCGTCGAGGTTCTCCCCGCCGGGGAAGCGGCAGGCCATCCCCACGATCGCGATCCCTTCCCCCTCTAACGGAGCGGCCGCACGCCGCTGCCGTGGGCGCTCCCCTGGCGCCGCCGAGACTTCGCCGCCCTCGCCAAGCTCCCCGGCCAGGTGCTCCGCCAGGCTGGCGATGCTCGGGTAGTCGAACACGGCCGTGTTCGAGACCACGTAGTCGCCGGCGAACGCGCGATTCATCCGGTTCCGCAGCTCCACCGCCATCAGCGAGTCCATCCCCAGGTCGGAGAAGTCGATCGACGGCATTGGGGTGGTCGGCATCCGCATCACGGTCTGTATCTCCCCCTGCAGGAACCCCACCAGCGCCTCCTCCCGGTCCTCCCGCGAGGCGTACCGCAGACCGGCGAACAACTCCGCCGCCGAGTCCCCGTCAGCTCCCTCCTCGCCTTCCCCGGTGGCCAGCAGGTTCTCCAGCAGCGGCGACCGCTGCTCGACGTTCTCGGAGAACACCTGCCAGTCCAGCGAGGCCACCAGCCCCGTCGTCGCGTCCTGCCGCATGAGGCGCTCCAGCGCCTGCAGCCCCTGCTGGGCGTTGATCCACCCGGTGCCCGCTGCCTCGATCTGCCGCCCGATCCGCTGCCGCTGCTCCTCGGCCTCCCCGATCCCCTCCCATGCGCCCCAGGCGATCGACTGCCCCGGCAGGCCCAGCGCACGGCGGTGCCCCGCGAGCTGATCGAGGAAGGCGTTGGCGGCCGAGTGGTTCGCCTGCCCCGGATTGCCGAGCACCCCTGCCACACTTGAGAACAGCACGAACAGGTCCAGGTCGCGGTCGATCGTCGCGCGATGGAGGTGCCACCCGCCCAGCACCTTCGGCCACAGCACTTCCTCGAAGCGCTCCCAGCTCTGGTTCGTGAGCGCCGCGTCCGAGAGCACGCCCACGCTGTGGATCACGCCCCCGAGCGGCGGGTACGCCTCGTCCATGCGCGCCAGCATCGCGTCGATGGCTTCGCTGTCGGTCACGTCCGCAAGCTCCACCTCCACCCGCACGCCTCGCGCCCGCAGCGCCGCGATCGCCTCTTCCGCTTCGGGGTCCGGATCGCGACGCCCGTTCAGGACGATCACGCCACCGCCCAGCTCTGCCAGCCACCCCGCCACCGCGCAGCCGATGCCGCCGAGGCCGCCCGTCACGAGGTAGGTCCGGTCTTCCCGCAACTGCCCCGTCTCGATCGCCGAGTTCGTCAGCACGATCTTCCCGATGTGGCGCGCCGCCTGCATGTACTTGATCGCCGGCTCCGCCTCCGCCAGCGGCCACGTGATGTGGTTCAACGGCCCCAGTTCCCCAGCTTCGACTCCCTCCATCACCCGCCGCAGGGCCGCGCCCGGGACCTCCGGCTCGTCTTCCTTCACCACGTCCACCATGAGGATGAAGTACGTCACGTCCGGCCGCCGCGCAGCCATCTCCTCCTCCGTCAGGATGTCGACCCGCGCCATCTCCGCGAACCGCCCGCCCTCCTTCAGGCAGGAAAGGCTCGCATCGATGAACCCCGGCCCCGTGAGGCTGTTCAGCACCACGTCCACGCCCTCGCCGCCCGTGGCCTCCAGGATCTCCTCCGCGAACGCCGTCTGGCGGCTATCGAAGACGTGCTCGACGCCGAGCGCCCGCACGGCCGCCTGCTTCGGCTCGCTCGCCGTCGCGAACACCTCGGCGCCTGCGGCCAGGGCCAGCTGCACCGCCGCCTGTCCCACACCGCCCGATGCCGCGTGAATCAGCACGCGGTCGCCCGCTTTCAGCTCGACCGCGTCGAACGAGAGCGCCGCCGAGATGAACGCCGTCGGGATCGTCGCGAGCGCGGACAGGGGTACGCCTGCCGGCGCCCGCGTGATCAGCTCCTCGTGCATCACCGTCTCCGACCGGAACGTCGTCAGCGCCAGCCCCAGCACCCGGTCCCCAACCGCGACCGTCGTGACGTCCTCCCCGACCTCGATCACGCGGCCGCAGAACTCCCCTCCCAGCTCGTCCTCGAAGACCCCGAGCGCCACGAACATGTCCCGGAAGTTGAGGCCCACCGCCTCCACCGCCACGCGTACCTCGCGCGGTTCGAGGGGTTGTTCGGGCAGCGGCTCGAGCCGCAGCCGTTCGAGTGACCCGCCTGCATCCGGCTTCATCGCCCAGCCCGTCTCGTCCGGTAGTGGCAGCCGCCCGGGCGCGTCGGCGGCCCGCACGAGGCGCGCCGCCTGCCGCCGCCCCAGCCGGTAGGCGATGTGCGTCTCGTCGTCGGGATGGAGCAGCTCGTTCGCGATCTCCGCGACCGGCGTCTCCGCTCCCGGATCGAGGTCGATCATCCTCGGCTGCAGCTGGGGTGCCTCCCGCTCTACCACCTTGCCCATGCCCCACAAGAGTGCCCCTGTCAGCTCCCCGAGCCGCTCTCGCTCCAGCACCTGCCCGCCCCGCGTCAGGAACCACACGCCCTTCGCCGGTGCCGCATCCGCATCCGACAGCCCCTGCACGAGCGCGAGGGCGCTCGCCGTCGACCGCTTCGCATCCGCGGCAAGCTCACCGGTCGTGGACTCCGCCCCGTGGCCATCCAGCGCCAGCAAGTGAACGACGCCGTTCAGCGGCGTGTCTTCGGGCAGCCCCTCGATGAGCGCCCGCCACGACTCCCGGCTCTCCGTGTCGACGGACGCCTTCACGTCGTCCCCGCCGTCCCTTGCAACGACCACGGTCTGGTTGTGCGCCGCCAGTTCCGCCGCCAGATCGGCCGCAACGCCGCTCTCGTCCGTTGCCAGGATCCAGGCGCCTGCCGGCTCGGTCACGTCCGCCGGACCCTGCGCCAGGATCACGCCGCGATCCGGGCGGTCCGTCGCGCCCGTGCCCAGCACCTCCGCCTCAACGAAGCCCGCGTCTCCCAGGGCCTGCTTCCAGACCTCCGGGCTCGCCAGTGCGTGCCGGGGCCGGTACTCGTCGGCGAACCGCCACCAGCCGTCCAGCTGTCCGAACGTCAGGTCCAGCCACCCCTGCCCGCGCAGGTTCTCCAGCGCCACCAGGTGCCCCGAGGGCGCGAGCACGTCCGCGCAGTGCGCCAGCGTTTCGTTCAGGTACCGGGTCGCGTGCAGCACGTTCGAGGCGATCACGAGGTCGTACCCGTGCGGGTCGAACCCTTGCTCGATGGGGTCCTGCTCGATGTCGAGCACGCGGTAGTCGATCGAGGCCTCGCTCCCGCCGAACAGCCCTTCCGCCTCCGCGAAGAACCCCGCCGAGATGTCCGTGTAGGTGTAGTCGTAGCCGCCCTCCGGGAGCTCCGGCAGCACCACGGCGGTCGCCGAGCCCGTCCCCGCGCCCACCTCCAGCACCCGCAGCCGCCGCCCTGCCGGCAAGTCGCGCAGGAGTGTCGAGACCGCGTCCGCGAGCATCCGGTTCGCCGCCCGCGCCACCGGCGCGAGCTTGTACAGGTCGGCCGCGCTCGGCTCCCCGCTGCTGAACAGCAGGATCAGCGGGTCCTCCTCCCCCGTGAGCACGTCCCCGAGCGCCGCCCCGCTGCGGCGGAACAGCCCGATCTCGGTCGAACCGTGGTCGTACAGCCCCGCGATCTCATCCGCGAACGCCTGCGGGTCGGCGGGAAGCGCCTCCGGAAGCGGGTCTCCGGCGCCCACGTTCACGACGAACCCGTCGCCCGCCTCCTCCAGCACCCCCGCCGCCGTCAGCAACTCGCACATGCGGCGGAACACCCGCTGGTGGATGTCCAGCACGTTCAGCCGTTCCCGCAGCGCCTCCGGCTCGATCGTCTCCCCGGCCTTCCGCTGCCACCCCAGCCCCTCCAGCGCATTCAGCGCTGTCGACCACGCCATCCGCTCCAGGTCGTTCAGCAGGTCGCCGCGCGTCTCAACCCCGACGCCCTCGCCCCCGAGGTACTCGGAGAACGGAGCCGACTCCCCTGCGACAGCCGCGGGACCGGGCAGGAAGTCGGCGGGAGGCATGCCGGGCGGCAGGTACCGGTCCTGCCAGATGACCTCGTACAGCAGCTCCTGGACCGACTCCGTCCCCGAGAGCAGCGCCGCACGTGTGGCCCGCTTGGCGATGGAGCCGTCCAGCCCGCCGATCTCGATGCCCTCCGGCGTGTACAGCCGCAGGTCGCCGCTCAGCACCTCGCGGGGGCTTGTGGCGGCGTCGTCCCCATTCGCGCCGCCGCCCTCTCGCATGCGGGCATGGCAGATGACCCGCTCAGGCAGCGCCTGCGTCAACCAGAACCGCTCCCATGCGAACGGCAGGTAGGTGTCGCCCTCCTCCACGCCCGAGAGCGTTCGCGCCGCCCCCACCACCTGCAGGAGTCCGTCCAGCAGGATCGGGTGCGCCCCCACCCCGGCGCCGTCCACGCCCTCCGGCAGCGCGACCTCGCCTACGGCCTCCCCGTCCCCGCACCACAGCCGCTGTAGCGTGCGGAACTGCGGACCGAGCTGGATGCTCGCTTCGGCCCGCGCCCGGTAGAACGCCTGCGGGTCCTCCTCGTCGAGAGAAGCAGTCAACTCCTCCAGCTCGATCCGCTCGCCCGGCGGCGCCCCTCCGCCCGCCGACGCCTGCCCCTCCGCGTGCAGCGTCCACCCC
>VXPF01000145.1 GCA_009839725.1 Dehalococcoidia bacterium
GGAGGTGGAGGCGGTGACCGAGGGGCGGGCGGCGGAGGGGCCAGCGCCGCTCCTGCTGCGGCACGACCAGTGCCCGGGGTTCACGGGTCCGCCCTCGACCGAGGAGGTGTGGGCGGAGCTGCTGCGGGAGACCTTCGCGCGCTCGGTGGGGGGCACGGGCGAGGTGGTAAGCTCGCCGCCGTGAGCCGACGAGCGAAACTCCCACCCGTGCGCCCCGAGGTCGAGCGCATCACCGACGACGTGATCGCCGTGCGGCGCGACCTCCACCGGCACCCCGAGCTCTCCTGGAAGGAGGAGCGCACGCAGCGCGTCATCCTCGAGGAGCTCGGAAAGCTCGACCTGGAGGACGTGCGCCCGATCGCGAACACGGGCGCGACGGCGCTCGTGAAGGGCGGCAAGAAGGGCCCCTGCGTGCTCTGGCGGGCGGACATCGACGCGCTGCCCGTGCCGGAGAAGTCGGGGGTGCCCTTCGCCTCGGAGAACGAGGGCGTGATGCACGCCTGCGGTCACGACACGCACGCGGCCATCGGGCTGGGACTGGCGCAGATCGCCTCGGAGGCGCGGGAGTCGCTGGCGGGGAGCGTGCGCTTCGTCTTCCAGCCGGCGGAGGAGGCCTCGGGCGGGGCGGCGCTCTGCATCCAGGAGGGGATCCTGAAGAAGCCGGATGTCGACCGCTGCCTAGGGCTGCACATCAGCGCGGACGTTCCGGTTGGGGAGATCAACGTGGCGCCGGGACCGTTCTTCGCCTCGCCCACGAGCCTGCGCATCACGATCACGGGTCGGGGCGGGCACGCCGCCTCGCCGCACCAGTCGGTCGACTCGGTGGTGGTGGCGGCGCACGTGATCACGGCGCTGCAGACGGTCGTGAGCCGCTCGCTGCCGCCGCTGGAGACAGCCGTCCTGACGATCGGGAAGCTGGAGGCGGGCTTCCGCGGGAACGTGATCGCGGAATCGGCGGAGCTGCGAGGCACGATTCGCACCTACAGCGACCGGGTGCGCGACCGCATGGTGGCGAAGGTCGAGGAGGTGGTGGCGGGCGTCTGCGCGGCGTTCGGGGCGACGGCCGAGATCAAGCACAAGACAAGCTGCCCGCCTCTGGTGAACGACGAGGCGGTGACGGCCTTCGTCGAGGCGGAGGGGGAGCGCTACTTCGGCGTGCCGGCGCGCGTGTCGCGGGGGATGGGGGCGGAGGACATGGCGTACTTCCTGGAGGAGCGTCCGGGCTGCTACTTCTGGCTAGGCGCGCGCAACGAGGTGAACGGCGCCGCCGGCCGCCACCACGACCCGGGCTTCATCATCGACGAGCGCGCCATCCCCCTGGGGATGGAGTTCGGGATGCGCCTGATCGAGGGCTCGCTGGTCGAGCTGGGGGGCTAGGCCCTTCCCCTAGATACCCCACAGCCTTGCGGCGTTGCCGCCGACGATGGCCTTCGCCTGGTCCTCGGGGAGGGCGTCGAAGAAGGACTTTACGAGGCCGCGGCTCTCGCCCAGGGTGCTCTCGGGGTGGGGGTAGTCGGCCGACCAGAGGGCGTGCTCGGGGCCGATGTCGTCGAGGAGCTTGATGCCGCTGGGGTCGTCCATGAAGGTGGCGTAGCACTGGCGGTACCAGTAGTAGCTCGGCATCTCGGCGAGCTGGGGCTTCATTTCGCTCTCGAACTGGCGGTACGTCTTGTCGGCGTCGTAGAGGCAGGCGGGGACCCAGGAGATGCCGCCCTCGGTGAAGATGACGTTCATCTCGGGGTGGCGCTCCAGCGTGCCGGAGAAAGTGAGGAGCGACCAGAGGCGGCGGAAGGGCTGGAAGCCCGTGGTGAGGTAGGTGCCGAGGGCGCCACGTCCGCGGTAGTTGGGGTTCTCGCCGATGTGGAAGGAGAGGGGAATGCCGCTCTCCTCAATGGCATCCCACATGACGTCCCACTTCGAGCCGTTGTACCAGACCCGCTCGGCGCGGGGGTAGGAGGGGATCTGCATGGCGACGTAGCCCAGCGCCTTCAGCTTCTGGATGTAATCGGCGGTGCGCTCGGGGCTGTAGATGGTGGGCAGGATGCCGACGCCGTAGAGGCGTCCCGGCATGCCCGCGCAGAATTCGGCGAGGCCCGCGTTGTAGGCGTCGTAGGCGGCGATCATCAGCTCCTCGTCCTCGAGCGAGAAGAGGGCCATGGAGACCTGGGCGAAGATGAGCCCGGCGTCGAGCCCCTCGGCGTCCATGTCGGGCACGCGCTGCTCGATGTCGCCCATGCCGGGGCGGCCCTGGGTGAGGTTCAGGTTCTGGCCGACGGAGTCGAGGTTGCGGCCCTCGCACTCCAGGTGCGTGCCCGTCTCATCGCGCCAGACCCTGGGGGCGGCGTCGCGATACTTCGCGGGCATGCGGTCGACGAAGAGGTCGGGGGGTTCGAGCCAGTGGTCATCGGCGGAGATGACGCGGGTGCCGGCGGGGGGCTGCCAGTCGAGGTCGGGGATCTCGCGGTCGACGGGCCAGGCGATGGGGGGAATGGCGATCGCGGTCATGGCGCGCTCCGGATGGGGAAGCTGTGGGGGCAGGATATTCCCCGGGGAGTGCGCTGGCCACTCCGGATCGCGAATACGGTATCCTCTCCTCCCCCCGTTCCGTGGACGCGTGCGGGAACGCGCGTACACTGGCGACAACGACCAACCTAATCCGGGAGAGAAGCCATGCCTGAATTCGATACCGTCATCAAGGGCGGAACCATCTTCGATGGACAGCAGACGCCGCGATTCACCGGCGACATCGGCATCAAGGACGGCGTCATCGCCAACATCGGCGGCAAGATTCACACGTCCAGCGCTTCGAAGGTGATCGACGCGAGCGGCTTGAATGTCGTCCCCGGCTTTGTCGACCTGCACACGCACTACGACTCGCAGGTGTTCTGGGATCCGTGGTGCACGATCTCCGGCTGGCACGGCGTCACGTCGGTCGCCATCGGGAACTGCGGATTCGGCTTCGCGCCCTGCAAGCCCGAGGACCAGGACCGCGCGATGCTGACGATGTCGCGCAACGAGGCCGTTCCCCTTGAGTCGATGCGCGAGGGGATGCCCTGGGACTGGGAGACCTACCCGGAGTTCCTCGACAGCCTCGACCGCACGCCCAAGGGCGTGAACATGCTCAGCTACATGCCCCTCAACCCGTTGATGGCCTACGTGATGGGTCTGGAGGCGGCGAAGAGCCGTCCCGCCAACGAGGCCGAGATGGCCGAGATGCACCGCCTGATGCGGGAAGGCCTTGAGGCAGGCGGCTGCGGCTGGTCGGCCCAGATCGGCGAGAACGACGTGCAGCGTGACTACGACGGCACGCTCATGATCACGAACCTGATGACCCATGATGACCTGCTCTCCTTCGCGCGGGTGCTGCGCGACGTGGGTCGTGGCTTCATCCAGTGCATCGGCGCGAGCCAGGAGCTCACGGAGCAGCTGGCCGACGAGAGCGGCCGCCCGGTCATCTGGAACGTGCTCGCGGTCTTCACGGACCAGCACGGCATCGCCATGCCGGGCTACGAGCAGGCGATGAACTGGCTGGACGAGTGCAACGCGCGCGGCACGCGCATCTTCGGTCAGGCGCTGACGGCGGAGAACAACTTCCAGTTCACCTTCGAGGAGTGGAACCTGTTCGACTCCAGCCCGGCTTGGCGCGAGATGACCCTCGGCACGGTCGAGGAGCGCGCCGCGAAGCTGGCCGACCCCGTCCGCCGGCAGGCGATCAAGGACGAGGGCGGCGACTGGTCGGAGGGCGGCGCGGGCGTCGTGCTGAACTTCAACGACCTGATCATCGGCGAGCTGCACAAGCCCGAACTGGACCGCTACACGGGCTGGACCTGCGGCGAGGTCGCGAAGGAGCGCGGCGTGCACGTCATCGACGCGATGCTCGACATCGCCCTCGAGGACGACATGAAGGCGCTCTTCGTGACGGCCCCGCAGAAGATGGACATCGAGGCCATGAAAAAGATGGCCACCTCCGCGTTCGCCCTTCCCGGCGTCTCCGACGGCGGCGCGCACACGAAGTTCATCACCCTCGGCCGCTATCCGACGGAGTACCTCGCGCTCCTGGTTCGCGACCACGAGATGATGAGCCTCGAGGAGGCGCACTGGCGCCTGAGCGCCTACCCGGCGCTGGCGGCGGGCTTCCGCGATCGCGGCACCATCCGCGAGGGCGCCCCCGCCGACATCGTCATCTACGACCTCGAGAACCTCGACATGGGCGAGGTGGAGAAGGCGTACGACTACCCGGCGGGCGCGTGGCGCCTGATCCGGAAGCCGCACGGCTACCACCACATCATGGTCAACGGCGAGGAGACGTTCGTGGACGGCGAGTGCACGGGCGCGACGAGCGGCAAGCTCCTGCGCCACGGCCAGGGCTAGCGCGAACGTTCAGCGGCAACGCACCATCGCGGGGGGGCGGCGGGGGGGGCCCGGGGGGGGGGGGGGGGGGGGGGGGGGGGGCGGGCGGGGGGGGGGGGGGGGGGGG
>VXPF01000153.1 GCA_009839725.1 Dehalococcoidia bacterium
TTTCACCCCCACCCCGCCCACCCCCATGCCTCTACGTCTCGGGGGCTCGGTGATGTGTATATGATCCCGGACCTCGGGGTCTGCGGGGGGGGCGGGGGCGGTTTGGTCCGCGGCCCCGGCTGCGGGAGGCTCGGTTGCCGGCTCGGGGGTAGCAGTTGGCGGCTCGGTGGCGGGGGGCGGTTCCGTGACGGCAGGAGGAAGCTGCTCGACGACGCGATCCGGTTCCTCCTCGTCCCCGCCGGCGACGAAGAGCCACACGACCAGGACGGCAACCACGACAGCGACGACCGCGAGCGCGGCGTAGCCGCCGTAGCGCTGCATGGAGGCACCCGTCCCGTTGTCCGCCATGGTCACCTCGGTGGGGCTCTATCGTGCCATCGCGACCGGCATGGCGCGAAGGAGGCCGGGAAGCCGGGGTAAGGCCCCGACCTCAGGCCGGGGCGTCGTCTCGGGGTGGGGTGGCCCGCTGGGCCTCGTCGTCGTGGAAGACGAGGCCGCGGAGCAAGCGCCAGGCGAGCTCGCGGAATGTGGCGCGGGGGACATCGGAGGGGCGGTCGAACTCACCGTGGGCGACGCGCGGGTAGGTGGCCGAGATCTCGGCGCCGATCAGGAACGTGTTCGCGCCGAGGAAGACGAGGAAGAGGAAGGCCACGACAGCGCCGAGGGAGCCGAAGACGAGGTCGTAGCGGCCGAAGTGCTCGAGATAGATGCCGAACGCGAGCTTGAGCGCTTCGAACAGCACCGCCGCGAGCAGCGCTCCCGGCCAGACGTGGCTGAAGCGAATGTGCCTGGCGGGGACGAGCCAGTAGAGCAGGGCAAAGGCCACGAAGGAGAGAGCCGAGAGGACGACGAAGGCGGCCACGCCCCAGCCGAAGCCGAGTCCCTCGGCGAGCGTGCCCAGCACCTGGGTGTCCTCAATGGCCTCGCGGGCGACGCGCAGGGTTGTCGTGGCGCCGATGGAAGCGAGAAAGATCAGGCCGACAAGGGCCATCATTCCGAAGTCGACGAGCTTCTGGCGGATGAAGGGGCGCCTCCCGGAGAGGTCGAAGGCGATGTCGAGCGAGCGCCGGATGACGGCGAACATGGCGCTCGCGGCCCAGGCCAGGCCGATCAGGCCGAGGACGCCAAGCACGCCGCTCGATGCGCCGGTGAGCTCCCGGACGGCACTCTCCACGTCCTCGGCGCCGCCCGCGTCGACGGGCAGGAGGCCGGTCAGCTCATCGATAAGGCCACGCTCGATGTCGCTGTCCTGCAGGAGGAGGCCGAGCACGCCGATGGACACGATGACGAGGGGAAAGAGGGAGAAGAGGACGTAGTAGGAGATGGCCGCGCCCATCTGGGGGCAGTTGTCATCGAGGAACCCGAATATCGAGTGCTTGAACAACAGCCACAGGCGCCAAGGCGACAGCATGCCCTTCCACTCTAGGCGTGGGTGGGAACGGCGGCCAACCGGCGGACCGGCGTTCTTGCCGGCGGATTACTCCTCCTCCGGGAACAGCACCACGCGCACGTACTGGTCGTCGAGCAGGTAGCGGCGGGCAGCGGCGGCCACGTCCTCCAGGGTCAAGGCGTCCAGCCGAGCGTCGAAGCCGTTGATCTCGGAGAACATCTCGCCGCGCTGGACGACCGACTGGATCTGACCGAGCCAGAAGCTGTTCTCACGCAGCTGCTCCTCGCGCGAACTGCGCAGGAGCTCCTTCACGGTGTCGAGATACCGCTGCTCGCCGCCGGCGCGCAGCCACTCGATCTCGGCTGCGACCTCAGCGCCCAGCTCGTCGACCCGGGAAGGGTCGCTCCCGAAGATGATGGCGACCTGGTATTCGTGGTCGGGCAGGGAGCTGAGCCCGGCGCTGACGTTGACGAAGTAGGTGCCGCCCAGCTCTTCACGCAGCCGTTCGCGCAGGCGGATCTGGAGCATCTCGCCGGCAACCCGGATGGTCAGCGCCTCATTGCGGCTCCACTCCGCATCCCCGGCGTAGACGAGGATGGTCTGGCTTCGCGGCTCGATGCCCTTGCGGACCACGTGCTCCTCGATCCCGTCGGGAGGATCGATCCCCGGGTCCCGATACTGCTCGGCCCGCCCGGAGGTAGGAAGGCTGGCGAGATAGGTCTCGCTCAGGGAGCGCAGGTCGTCCCAGTCGAAAGCCCCCACGAAGACGAAGGTGGCGTCGCCCATGTCGGCGAAGCGGTCCGCGTAGACGGCGTCGGCGCGCTCCATGCTGAGCTCCTCCAGGAGGTCGAGCGTGAGGGTCCGGCGCCGGAAGTGGTGCTGGGCGAGGATGGTGTTGGCGGTGTCGTAGAGGACCGCATCCGGTTGGGTCGTGCGGGTCTCGGCGAGGGTGCGAAGCCTCGTCTCGTAGGTCGAGTAGTAGGCCGGATCGAGACGGTGGTCGGTGACGTACAGCGTGATGAGCTGGAAGAGCGTCTCCAGGTCTTCCGGGGAGGAGCTGCCGCTCAACCCCTCGAAGAGCGCGCTGATGTAGGGCGCCACGGAGACCCGCTTGCCGGCCAGCAGCTTGTCCAGCGTCACGCTGTCGTGCAGGCCGACGCCGCTGCCGCTGATCAGTGCGGCGGCGTAGAGCGCGGACACGTGGTCCGCATCGGCCACGAGCGAGTGCCCGCCCGGGCTGAAGGCGTCGAAGAGGACCTCGTCGTTCTTGAAGTCGGTCTGCCTGGCGATGACGGTGATGCCGTTGGAGAGCGTCCAGCGCTCGGCATCGATCGAGTCGATCCGCTCTTCCGCGACGATGCTCCCCGGGGTGGGCAGCCTTGCGAGGAGCGGCACGTCGGCGACGTCGTCTTCGTACGGTTCGACGCTGAGGGTGCTGGCGGCTTCCAGCCTTGTCCGCACCGCCGAGGACAGTTCGTCGTCGGGGGTTGAGTCGGCGGTTTCGGGTCGCAGGACGAGGGCCACGGTGTTGCCGGGCTCGGACCAGGAAGCGGCCTCGGCGTCAACTTCCGCCAGGGAGACCCGGGGAAGGATTGCCTGGTAGAGGGCCCACTCAGCCTCGACCCCGGGTACGGGCGTCCCGGTGAGGAAGTGGTTGGCGTACTCCCCGGCGAGGGCGCTGGATTCCAGCTGGTCCCGCTGCTTGTAGACGCTCTCCGCCGCGCTCAGGAGGTTGGCCTTCTCCCGGGCCAGCTCGCTGGTCGTAAAGCCGTGCTGGGCGACGCGCTGCATCTCCTCCAGCAACGCATCGAATCCGGGCTCGATGGCGTCCAGCTCCGTCACGACGGAGAAGGTGACGATGTCGAGGGGCTCCACGAACAAGCTGCGGGATCCTCCGGACCAGAGGTAGGGAGGATCGGCGACCTGACCCCGCTCGAAGAGGCGGGCGTTGATCATCATGAAGGCAAGCTCCCGGGCCACGAAGCGCTGGAATGTAGCCACGTCCTGGCCGGAATCCGGCGGCAGCTTCACCACGAGGATCAGCTGCGTGCCGGGGGCCTCCGGGTCGGTAAAGATGCCGATTTGCGGTTCCTCGTGCCCGGGCACTTCGAAGCGCGGCCGGTCGGTGGGTTCGGCGACGGCGGCTCGCTCCTGGTAGGCCTCGCCCTCGGGGGGCGGCGCGAAGTGCTGCTTCACCTTCGCCTCGATCTCCTCGACGTCGAAATCGCCGACGGCGATGACGGCCATCAGGTTGGGGCGGTACCAGCGCTCGTAGAAGGCCCGGAGCTCTTCCGGAGGCGCGGTCTCGATGACCTCGAGCAGGCCGATGGGGTCCCGCTCGACGTAGCGGGAGGAACCGAACAGCAAGGGGAAGAAGCTCTCCTGCCAGCGGGACTGGAACCCCTGGAACAGGCGCCACTCCTCGAGGATCACGTCGCGCTCAAGCTCCACTTCCTCGGGCGAGAGGGTGATGGCGTAGGCCCAGTCGCTCAGGATCTCGAAAGCGGTCTCGAGGATCTCGGGGTCATCTGTAGGGACCTCGAGGAAGTACTGGGTTGTGTCGAAGCCGGTGGAGGCGTTCAGGTCGGCGCCGAAGGTGCTGCCGATGGACTCGAGGTAGTCGACGATCTGCTGCTTCTCGAAACGCTCGGTTCCGTTGAAGGCCATGTGCTCGACGAAGTGGGCCAGCCCGCGCTGCTGCTCCTCCTCGAGAATCGAGCCCGCCCTCACGACGAGCGAGAGGTAGGCGCGGTCGAGCGGCTCCTGGTTGTGCTTGATGTAGTAGGTGAGGCCGTTGCTGAGGACACCACGAACGACGGCTTCGTCGAATGGCAAGAGGGCGTCCGGTGCCGTTGGCACGGACACGGGCGTGGGGGTGGTATAAAAATCTCCCAGCCCACCAGACGTAGCGGAAAACGAAGTGTTGGGTTAATTGAGAAAAAAAAAAAATAGGGGGGGGGGGGGGGGGGGGGGGG
>VXPF01000013.1 GCA_009839725.1 Dehalococcoidia bacterium
GCTGGGCCGAGGGCGACGCCGTCGAGGTCCTCGCTCGCGGCCACGGACGCTGCGCGGGCTGGCTGCTGGCGCGGGCCGACGGCGTCGCCTCCTGGGTGCGCGAACAGTACCTGACTGCGCCGTAGCGGACGCCCGGCGTCCGCTACCACTCTCCGAGTTGAAGCGCTGCGCGCAGGGTCTCGGCGTGGCGGCACTCCCGCGCCATCTGTGGACCGGTTGCGCCTTGTACCGGAGAATACGCGCCGCCCGCCCGGCCGCGATGCAGCGGCGCACAAGGATGTACGCATGCCCCCCCCCCGCACCTGTCGGCGACGGACGCATCCCGTAGGGGCCGTGCCGGGGGCGGCATGCCGGTGCGGCTGACGTTCGCGCTCGTGGCGCTGGCGGCTGCGCTCACAGTCCTGCTCCCCGGCGCGCCGCTGGGTGCGCAGTCGCAGGCGAGCGCGAGCCGCGCGGTGGCCGAGAACCAGCCCGCGGGGACGGCCGTCGGCGCTCCCGTCACGCTCGCCGATCCCGACGGCGCGGTGACGCATACGCTCGGGGGCGCCGACGCCGCCACCTTCAGCATCGTCGCGGCGAGCGGCCAGTTGCGAACGACCGGGCCGCTCGACCACGAGGCGCGCGAGCGCTACGAGGTGGTGGTCACGGCCGAGGACGACAACGGTCCCACCGCGATCACGGTCACGATCAGCGTGACCGACATCGAGGAGCCGGGCGTCGTCTCGGTTTCCGCGGCGGCGCTGCGGGCGGGGACTGTGATCCGCGCGCGGCTCAGCGATCCGGACGGCGGGGTGGACCCGGCGAAGGTGATCTGGCTGTGGAGCGTGTCCGAGGACGGCGAGCAGTTCAGCAGCGCCGGCGGCGGGTCGCGGGTCGCCTACACGCCCACGGGCGCGGACGCGGGCAAGTACCTCAAGGTCAGCGCCGCCTACGTCGACGCCCGCGGCTCGGAGGACGGGCCGTACGGGAAGTCCGCCGAGTGGGTCTCCGGCGCCGTCATCGCAGCCGCGACGGAGCCGCCCGCGCTCACGGTGCGCACGCTCCTCTCCGGGCTGACCATCCCCTGGGACCTCGCATTCACCCCGGACGGCGCGATGCTCGTCACGGAGCGGAGCGGCACGCTGCGGAGCAGGCTGCCCGACGGGCGCATGCAGCGCGTGAGCGCGGACTTCAGCGACCTCTTCGTCCGCAGCGAGGCCGGGCTGATGGGCATCGCCGTCGATCCCTCGTTCGCCAGCAACCGGCGCTTCTACACCTGCCAGGCGCACAGCGGGCCGGAGGTGCAGGTCATCGCCTGGACCATCGACGCCGCCTACGGCGCGGCCGTGCGCGTCGCCGACCCGCTGGTCGGCGGGATTCCCCTGCGCGCGCAGTTCGGGCGCCACGGCGGCTGCCGGCTCGGGTTCGGTCCCGACGGCTACCTCTGGATCACGACGGGCGACGCGGAGACGGCGAGCGTGCCGCAGGACCTCGCCTCGCTCGGCGGCAAGGTGCTGCGCGTCGACGCCTCGACCGGCGCGGCCGCGCCCGGGAACCCGTTCGGCACGCGCGGCTACAGCTACGGGCACCGCAACCCGCAGGGGCTCGCCTTCCGCCCGAACACCACCCAGGTCTGGGTGGTGGAGCACGGTCCGGCCTGGGACGACGAGATCAACCTGCTGGTCTCCGGCGGCAACTACGGCTGGGCGCCCGGTCCGGGCTACAGCCAGCGCGTGCCGATGACCGACCTGCAGGCCTTCCCCCAGGCGATCGAGGCGCGGTGGTCGTCGGGCTACCCGGCGATCGCGACGAGCGGCGCGGCCTTCCTGGAGGGGGCGGGCTGGGGTGCCTGGAACGGGCGGCTGGCGGTGGCGTCGCTGAAAGACTCCTCGCTGCGCGTCTTCGAGTTCGACGCGGCGGGCGCGCTGCTCAGCGAGACGCTCGCGGTCGAGCTGGACGGCGCCTACGGGCGGCTGCGCTCGCCCGTGCCCGGTCCCGGCGGGGCGCTCTACCTCACGACCTCGAACGGCGGCGGCCGGGACCGCGTCCTGCAGGTCTTCGGGCCCTCCACGCCGCGGCTGAGCGGCCCCCGGGCCGTCTCCTACGGGGAGCACGGGACGGTGGACGTCGCCTCGTTCAGTGCGCACCACCTCGGCTCATCTCCGGCCTGGAGCCTGGCCGGGCAGGACGCAGGGGCCTTCGAGATCGCGGGCGGGGCGCTGCGCTTCCGCAGCGCGCCCACGTTCGCGGAGCCGGGCGACGCCGACGGCGACAACGTCTATTACGTCGCCGTCGAGGCCTCCCATGGCTCGGAGACGGCCCGCAGCGCGCTCACCGTCACCGTCACCGCCGGCACGCGCAACAGCGCGCCCGCCTTCGCGGGCGACGCCACAACGCGCGCGGTGCCCGAGAGCGCCGCGATCGGGGCGGCGGTGGGCGCACGCGTAGCCGCCGCCGACCCGGACGCCGGGGACGCGCTGAGCTACCGCATCGCGGGAGAGCACGAGCTGTTCACGGTCGACGCCGCGACGGGCCAGCTGCGCGTCGCGGCGGCGCTCGACCACGAGACGGCGGCCGAGCACGCGCTCACCCTTGAGGTCACAGACGGCGTCGACGCCGGCGGGAACCCCGACCCCGCGATCGACGACGCGATCGCCGTGACGATCACGGTGAGCGATGTCGACGAGCCCCCGACGATCAGCGGAACCGCCGCGTACGCCGTCACGGAGGGCGACGCCACCGCCCTCGGCAGGTACGCGGCCAGCGATCCCGAGGGGGCGGGCGTCAGCTGGCTCAGCCTGGCCGGTCCCGACGCCCGCTTCTTCGCGTTCGACGCGGACACGGGCGAGCTCGGCTTCCGGGAGACGCCCGACTACGACCGCGCGACCAACGGCAACCACGGCCCCGAGTACCGGGTCAGCGTGCGCGCCTCCGACGAGGGCGACCGCGTCGCCGCCCTGCCCGTGACCGTCACCCTGACGGACGTCGACGAGGGCCCGCTCGTCAGCGGGCCGGCCGCGGTCACCCTCGACGAGGTCGTCAACCCAAGCCCGGGCCAGGTCGTCGCGGTCGGCACGTACGCGAAGCGCGACCCCGAGGGGGCGACCTCCAACTGGGGGCCGGTCGGCGGAAGCGCGGCGCTCGGCGGCGCGGACGCCGCCGCCTTCGTCTTCGACCAGACAAGCGGCAGGCTGACCTTCGCCAGCCCGCCCGACTACGAGGAAGGCGGGGCCCGCTACGAGGTCACCCTGAGCGCCAACGACGGCTCCCTCAACGGCGCCCTCGACGTGACCGTCACCATCGCCAACCTGGACGAGCCCGGCACCCTGAGCTTCGACCGCCGCAGGCCGGCCATAGGCCGCGCGATCACGGCCACGCTCACGGATCCCGACGACGTGGTCAGCACGGCGTGGCGGTGGCAGCGATCGAGGAGCCGCACGGGGGGCTGGGCGGACATCGCGGGCGCCGCCGCCGCGAGCTACACGCCCGTGGCGGGCGATCGCGGTTACTGGCTGCGCGCGGGGGCCGCGTACGAGGACGGCCACGGCGCGGGCAAGTCCGCGCGGCTGGTCACGGAGTTCGCGGTCGCGAACGACCGCGACGCCAACACCGCGCCGGTCCTGCCCGACGCGGTCGCGGAGATCGCGATCCCCGAGCGCAGCCGCCCCGGGCGGAGCGTCGGCGCGCCCGTGCGCGCGAGCGACGCCGAAGGCGACGCGCTCCTCTACTCGCTCAGCGGGGCCGGCGCGTTCGTGATCGACGCGCGCACGGCCCAGATCAGGGTGGCGCCCGGCGCCGTCCTGGACTTCGAGGGGCAGGAGCGCTACTCGCTGACGGTGAGCGTCGACGACGGCTTCGGGGGGTCCGACAGCGTCGCCGTTACGGTCCGCCTGACGAACGTGAACGAGCCCCCGCAGGCCGCCGGCGACGCCCCCGCCGCCTTCGACGAGGACACGGCGGCGACGATCGACGTGCTCGCCAACGACAGCGACCCCGAGGACGATCGGCACGCACTGGCGATCCGCATCCAGCGCCGGCCCGCCCACGGAACGGTCACGGTGAACGCCCCCCAGCAGCCGGGCGAGCGCCCCACCGTCACCTACACCCCGCGCGCCGACTACAGCGGCCCCGACGCGTTCAGCTACCGGGCCAGGGACAGCGGCAACCTCGACTCCAACGTCGCGACGGTCGCCCTGATCGTCAGGGCCGTGAACGACGCCCCGGCGTTCCCCGCGGCCACGGCGCGGCGCAGCGTCGCGGAGCGCGCCGCCGAGGGAGCGAGCGTCGGGGCGCCCGTGACGGCCACGGACGCCGACGGCGAGGACCTCGCCTACCGCCTCTCCGGGCCGGACGCCTTCGCCTTCGAGATCGACCGCGTGAGCGGCCGGATCACGGTCGCCGCAGGGACGCGCTTCGACATCGCGACGCAGGACACGTACGAGGTCACGGTCGAGGCCGACGACGGCAACGGCGGACGGGCGAGCATCGAGGTGACGATCACGGTCACGACGCGCCCGGCCGGCTCTCCGCCGATCTTCGCCGGTGGCGGCGGTGGCGGCGCGCCCGGCGGCCCCACACCCAGCACGGTGGACTTCGAGTGGACGGTGAGGCGCGACATCGAGCGGCTCGACCCCGGCCACGACACCCCCACCGGCATGTGGTCCGACGGCTCGGCGCTGTTCGTGGCCGAGAACGGCTCGGGCGCCGACGACGCCGTCTATGCGTACGACCTCGCGAGCGGTGAGCGTGACCAGGAACGCGAGTTCGCGCTCACCGCCACGAACCGCGCCCCGCGCGGCGTCTGGTCGGACGGCGCGACCGCCTGGGTCTCGGACAGCGGACGCGAGCGCCTCTTCGCCTACGACCTCGGCAGCGGCGAGCGTGACGAGGAGCGCGAGATCGAGCTCGCGCGGCGTAACGCCGATGCCCGCGGCATCTGGTCCGACGGCGCGACCATCTGGGTGCTCGACGGCGCCAGGGACAGCCTCTTCGCCTACGACCTGGAGATGGGCGTGCTGCTGGCCGAGTACGGTCTCGCGGGCCGCAACGCCGACCCGCGCAGCGTCTGGTCCGACGGGGTGACGGTCTGGGTCTCGGACCACGGCCTCAAGCAGCTCTGGGCCTACCGCCTGCCGGTCCCGCCCGAGGCCCCCGGCGATGCAGACGCCGAACCCCTACCGCTGGAGCGCAAGGCCGATGAGGACTTCACCCGGCTGTCCAGCGCGGGCAACAACAGCCCGCGCGGCATCTGGTCGGACGGCGAGTACATGTACGTGGCGGACGAGCACGACGACCGGGTCTACAGCTACAACATGCCGGACGCGATCGACGCGCGCCTCGCCAGCCTGAGCCTGGGCGGCGTCGAGATGGGCGAGTTCGACCCGGCGACCGGCGACTACGAGGGCGTGCCCGGCGAGGGCGTCACGCGGACGACCGTCGCGGCCTTGCCCGCACAGCCCGGTGCGGAGGTCGGCATCGATCCACCCGACGCCGACGAGGGAGTTCCCGGCCACCAGGTCGCCCTCGGCGGCCGCGATGAGATCACCGTGACGGTGACCTCGCCCGACGGGACGCGCAGCCGCGTCTACCGCGTGCGCCTGCCGCACGGCGACGGCCCGACCTGCCTGCGCGGCGAGGTCGGCGCGGGCTTCAGCCTCGTCGTCTACGAAGGGGGGAACGTCGAGGAGCTCGCCGCCTGCGCGCAGCGCCGGGGCGCGACTGCGCTGTACGCGCTCCACGAGGGCGAGTGGCTGTCATACATCCTGAGTGCGCCCGCATTCGCGAACGCAGCCTTCGCGGAACGCTTCGCGGTGGGCGTGCCCGCCTGGATGGCGCTGCTCGCCGCGATCGAGGGCCCGCCCTCGCCCGAACCCCACGCCGCGCCTGCGGGAGGGCCGGAGGAATGGCCGCGCTGCCTGCTCGGGGAGCTGCACGACGAGGGCTTCAGCCTCGTGGTCTACGAGGGCGGGAGCGTCGACGCGCTGGAGCGCTGCGCGCAGGGCCTCGGCGTGGCGGCGCTGTACGTCCTCAGCGAGGGCGAGTGGCTGTCCTACGTTTTGGACGCGCCCGCGTTTGTCAACCGCTCCTTCGCGGAGTTCTATCGGGACGGTCTCCCCGCCCTCACGCCCCTGATCGCCGCTTCCGCGCCTCGCTAGCCTCCGCGCTGGCAGCGGCCCGGGGAAGCGTCGGCCGGGAGCGGCCCCAGGAGCCGTGACAGGATCACAGCACGTACGTACGCTAAAGGTGCATGCGGGGGCACTATTGTGGAACCGAGACTGGCCGACGCCATCGGCGACTACCTGCGCGCGCACATCGAGCGCCACGGCCGCAAGGCCACGGCCGCGGCGTTCGGCGTCTCGCGGCATACGCTGTGGCGCTTCCTCGAGCGCGGCCAGGCGGGCCGCGCGCTGCCGCAGGCCGTGCTCGAGCGCGTGGGCCCGGACCTCGACGCCGTCGACGCGGCCACGCAGGCGCTGCTCGCCCGCCCGGCCCCAGCTCACGAGGCAGCGCCGCCGCCGCACCGCCTGCCCGAGCGCCTCGGGGAGACGCTGCTCGACCTCTGCGCGACGCCGCTCACCACGGTGTCCGAGCTGGCGACCTTCACGCGCGAGCCCGTCTCCAGCCTGCGTGACCGCCTCGACCGGCTGCGCCGGCGTGGGCTCGCGGACTGGAGACCGCACCAGCTCGGCGAGTTGGGCGAGCGCCCGCAGCGGCGCTGGTTCCCCACCCCGGACGGTATCGCCGCCGCCGAGGACGCGAACGGGAGCGGTGACGACCTGCTGCGCACGGCGCCCGTCTCGCGCCAGTGGTTCCGCCTGCTCGCCGAGCGCCTCGACTCGGTGGCGATCAGCTACGCCGTGGCGGCGCGCATCGCCGAGGCCACACCGGATGCCGGGCCGCTGCGCGTCGACCACTACCGCAGCGGCCCCTACGACGCCCTCGTCACACTCGCCGACGGGCGCACGCTCGGGCTGCTGCGGCAGGGGCCGCTGCTGACGCCCGCGAACCTGCGCTACCGACTGCGCAGCATCGAGCGCATGGACCACGCCGACCGCCCGCACCTCACGCTGGTGCTGGCGGCGTCCGACCAGGACGCGCGCCGCGCCCTGCGCGCGCTCGGGCACCCGACGGACCACGAGACAATGTTCGTCGCGAATACGGGCGAGGTGCTGGCGGGAACGACCGACGCGAAGGTCTGGCAGCAGTGCGGCAACGGCGTCGACATGGCGACAGTGCTCGCCCCCAGCCTGCGCCTGCCCGACATCCTCGCCTGGCTGGAGGACGACCTCGCCCGGCAGCGCACGCGCTGGGGACGCGCCGTCCTCCGCCCCGACCGCACGAAGCTCTACGCCAAAGGGGTGCGCGCGAGCCGGCCCCGGCCCGCGGAGCAGCTCGACGCCGCCTCCGCCGTGCGGCTCTCGCGCACGGACAAGCAGGTGCTGGACCTGCTCGCGGACTGGCCGCTCTGCACGGCGGAGCAGCTGGCCGGCCTGATGGGCGGCGTCGGACGCCGCCGCGTCAACCAGGCGCTGCGCCGCCTGCGCCAGCGCGGACTGGTGCAGCGCGACGACGAGGGAGGGGGCTACGTCCTCAGCGACGAGGGGCTGACCGTGCTCGCGCGGCGCGACCGCGCGGCGGTGGGACCGGTGCTCGACCGCTGGACGCCCCAGCGGCACGAGGGCGTGTACATCGGAAGTTCGCTGCGCTCGCTCGCCTCGCAGCGAGACCACCAGCGTGGCATCGTTTCGTTCGCGTCCCGCCTCAGCGCCGAGGTGGGGGCGCTTCCGGACGAGTACGAGCTCTTCGACCTGCTCCCCACGCACCGCTCGCAGATCAGCTACGACGCCGCGGGGGCGCGTCAGCTCCTGCTCCCGGACGTCTCGTTCCAGCTTGCGCACCTGGGCTACTTCGAGTGGTGCCTGTTCGAGTACGAGCGGCGGGCGACCACGCCGCGTCGGCTCCCCACGCGGCTACGGTCCTACGAGCGCTACTTCAGGAGTCGCTACGCGGCGAACGACCATGGGGGCCAGCCGCCGCTGGTGCTGTTCCTGTTCGAGTCTGAGCGGGCCGAGGCGGGCTTCCTCCACGCCGCCTCCTTCCTGCCCGGCGTGCTGCTGGCCAGCACGACCACGGCCGTGCTCGAGGAGCGCGGCGTCCTGGAACAGTCCTGGCGTCTGCCGCCTCCCCATGCACCACGACGCCGGTTCCTGGCCGACCTGCGGATTGTGGCAACGTGTCCCACCGACCCGTAGCGAGCGTTTCCTGTAGGGGGTCTTCCCGCCACCGCCTGTGCCCCAGCCTGCCCCATGGAATGCGCCTGTACCTGCTAGACATGCGCCGTGCCGATGGGGCAGTTCTACCTACGTTCCTCTTGTTACTACCCTTGTCTGACCTCCCCAGCGTCCGCAGTGCCCAGATGGTGCAGAACACGCGATCCGCCTGCGACCGGCGGGAGGTGCAGGATGATGCGGGCAGGGGCGGTGCTTGAGGCGATGAACGCACCCCGGCGTGAGGGGGAATCCAGTAGGATGGGGGTTGCGCGGGAGCGAGAGCGATGACGACCACGACGACGACCGAGGCGAAGCTGCTGACCGCCGATGACCTCCTGCGGTTGTACAGCGAGGGCGTGCGCGGCGAACTGATCCGGGGGGTACTCTGCGAAACCATGCCAGCGGGATACCAGCACGGCAAGATTGTGATGCGACTGGGACTGCGCTTGGGCACCTTCGTCGAACCGAGGGGTCTGGGCACGCTGGTCGGTTCCGACTCGGGCGTCTGGCTGGAGCGCGACCCGGACACCGTGCGCGAGCCGGACCTCGCATTCACGTCGGCGGAGAAGATCGCCCTTGAGGCGGAGATCGCAGGCTACGCAGATGTGGTCCCCGATCTGGTGGTCGAGGTTGCCTCGCCGAGCGACAGCCGCCGCGAGGTACACGACAAGGCGCGCATGTGGCTCAGTCACGGGGTGCGGCTCGTCTGGGTCGTACATCCGGAAACGCACACGGTCGATGTGCACCGCTCCGGTGTAGCAGTATCGACGCTTGCCGAGGACGACGCGCTCGACGGCCTGGATGTGCTGCCGGGCTTCAGTTGCGACGTGAGCGCCGTGTTCGGCCCGCGCCCCGAGCCCGCCCAAAGTGTGACAGAGGGCTAAACGCAGTTCGACCGAGCCGGGCTGAACGGAGCGCACCGTGGCGCAGGGCCAGAGCCAGGGGCCGGTCTTCGGGCGTCTGGTCTCCTTCAAGGAGGCGTTCCCGGACGTTGAGCTCGCTGAGTTCAGGTACACGGAGTGGCCCGTTGAGCATCCCAACTCCGACGACGGTCGCCGCTATCGGCGGAATCCTGGTGAGTTCATCCGCTGCGGCAATCCACGCTGCCGGAACGAGTGGGGGAGTGGGCTGCCTGCCGGACGCATCCTGCGCGAGATGGTCGAGAGCAGGGCGATGACGTTGCAGACATCAGCGATCTGCGAAGGAGTGGAGAGGGGCCGCCACGCTCGGCGCTGCCTCCTACACTTCGAGGACATCCGCGTCAGCGTCCGTTACCGGCCTACCGAGTAGGGACGCGCCTCTGTGGAGGTGTGTGACTGCTCCCGGCCGACATGCTGACTCGCGACCCCGGTCTGGTGGTACCAGCGCGCGCGTGATGACTCCGGGGAGTTCCAAGCTGCGACCGGTGAGATGGTCGTGGGTGGACTCCGAGTGTAGACGTCATGCCGTACAATCGTTCTAGCAGAAGACGCCTCCCGGCTGCCCGGTAGGCGAGAAGCGCCGGAGCCCAAGGAGCATGACCGATGACCGACCGCACCGACCCCATGCCCGTCGCGCTGTATGCTCGCGTCTCCAGCGACCGCCAGGACGTCGACCTCTCCGTGGCCGCCCAGCTGCGCGCCCTGCGCGAGCACGCCGAGAAGCACGGCTACATCGTCGTGCGCGAGTACGTCGACGAGGCCGAGAGCGGCCGCGTCGCCGACCGCCCGCAGTTCCGGCAGATGCTCGACGACGCGAGCGGCGCAGACGCTCCGTTCGAGGAGATCCTCGTCTGGAAGTTCAGCCGCTTCACGCGCAAGCGCGAGCACGCCGTCGCCTTCAAATCGATGCTGAGGAGGCGCGGCATCCGCGTCGTCTCCATCACCGAGCACGCCGACGACTCCCCCACCGGCAAGCTCATGGAGGCGATCATCGAGAGCGTCGATGAATTTTACTCGGAGAATCTCGCCCAGGACGTTGTTCGCGGGATGAGGGAGGCCGCCTCAAGGGGCTTCTTCCTCGCCTCGCGCGCCCCGTTCGGCTACAAGAGAGTGAAGGTCGCTGATGGTGGCAAGGAGCGCCCCACGCTCGAGGTCGACCCCGACTCCGCTCCCGTCGTGAAGGAGGTCTTCGAGCGGGCGCTGCACGGGCAGGGCCTGAAGGAGATCTGCCGCGACCTCAACGAGCGCGGGGTGACCAACCGGGGACGGCGCTGGCAGAAGAACGCGCTCCACTACCTGCTCACCAACGAGGCCTACACGGGCACGGCCGTGTGGGGCAAGACGAGCCGGGTCGGCAAGACCCCGAATCCGGTACGGGTGGAGGGCGCCTGGGAGCCCATCGTCACGAGGGAGCTGTTCGAGGGCGTGCGCAAGGCGCTGCGCAGCCGCGCGCCCAACGTCCAGCGCCCGGCGAGCATCGGGAGCAAGTACCTGCTGAGCGGGCTCCTGCGCTGCGGGCTGTGCGGGAAGGCCTACGTGGGGCAGGGGGCGAAGGGCGGCCGCTACGGCTACTACGTCTGCGCGACATTGCAGCGCGAGGGCGCGGGAATGTGCGAGGCGCGCTACCTCAACGCCGAGAAGGCGGAGGGCTTCGTGGTGGAGAAGATCCGCGAGCGCATCCTCACCGATGAGACGATCACGGAGCTGGTGACGCTGGTGGCGGAGGAAATCGACGCGCAGGCGGGCGAGCTCGACGGGAAGCTGCATGTCGTCGAGGCGGAGCTCCAGGACGTGCGCAGCAGGCTGGGGAAGCTCTACGAGGCGCTGGAGAAGAGCGACCTCACGCTGGAGGCGCTCTCGCCGCGCATCCTCTCGCTCAGGCAGCGCGAGGACCAGCTGGCGGCGGCGCGCGAGGACGCGGCGCGGCGCCTGGAGGAGCGGCGGGTGGAGCTGCCGGGCTCGGAGGAGATCCGGGCGTACGTGGCGGACCTCCGGGAGTTTTTCCAGGAGGGGACGTTCCCGGAGCGCAAGGCGCTGCTCCGCCACTTCGTGCAGGGCATCGAGGTCACGGGCGACGAGGCCGAACTGACGTACACGATCCCGATGCCGGCGGGGGGTGTGACGAGCGAGCGTGCGGGAGTTCTTGATTTTGTCCAGTCCGGCCCACCAGACTTGACGGTAGACAGTACCGGCGCAGCGAGAGCTACCTCCTCGGCCTTGCCGCCGCGCAGCGGACTGTCCTTCGGCATCGGGATCGAATAGCGGATCGTGGCGGCGCCCGGGGCGACGGCGATCTCCTTCACGAACGAGTGGAGGAAGGCCTTCGACTCGGTCAGCTCGCTCGTCCCGAGGAACTCCCGCATCTCCTCCGCGTAGGCGGTGATCGTCTCCACGTCGTCGAGGACCTCGCGCCGCTCCGCGAGCGCGGCCCGCGCCTCCGAGGCCGTCTGCTCCAGGCGCCCGCGGCGCTCCTTGTGCTCGCGCACGCGCGGCAGCACGTCGCTGATGTCCAGCTCGGTCGTCTCCATGAGGTGGTAGAGCCGGTCCAGCCGGCGGCGCACGTCGGCGATCTCGGACTCGATCGTCTCGAGCTGCTTGCGGCGCTCGCTCGCCACGGCGTCCATCTCCTCGGCGACGAGGCTGACGAGGTCGCGGATGTTGGACTCGGTGAGGACGTTGGCCCGGAGCTGGTCGACGACGAGTGACTCGAAGCGCCGCGCGTTGAGCCGGGGCGCGTCGCAGGACCCGCGGCCGCGCTTCATGAGGGACTGGCAGACGTAGTAGGAGAACTTGCCGCTCTTCGAGTCCTGCCCGGTGAGGGCGCGCCGGCAGCTGCGGCACTTGACCAGCCCGCTCAGCAGGTAGGAGCTGCCGACGCGGCGCGGGTGGGCGCGCTTCGGAGCCCGTGAGCGCATGAGCGACTGCACGCTCGCGAACAGCTCCTTCGAGACGATCGCGGGGAAGGCGTCCTCGACGCGCACCGGCGGCGCGCCGTCCTTCGCGCCCGTGCCCCACTGCAGCACGCCCGTGTAGACCTCGTTGGTGAGCAGGATGTGGACGCCGTTCTTCGACCAGGGACGGCCCGTGGGGTTGGAGATGCCGTCGTCGTTGAGGGTGCGGGCGATCTCGGTGATGCCCTTGCCCTTCTCGGCGAGCGTGAACATGCGCTCCACGACGGGCGCGGTCTCGGGATTCACCTCGAGCACCGGGCGCTTCTTCGCGCCGTCCTGCACGTAGACGCGGGTGTAGCCGTAGGGCGTGCGGCTGGCGACCCAGAAGCCGCGCGAGGCGGCCTCGCGCATCCCCCGCGCAACCTCCTGCGCCAGGTTCTCCGAGTAGAACTCGTCGACGCTCTCGATGATCGCCTCCATGAGCTTGCCGGTCGGGGAGTCGTCGGCGTGCTCGGTGATGGAGACGACGCGGATGCCGCGCCGGCGCAGCATCGACTTGAAGGCGACGGCATGCTCACGCTTGCGCGTGAAGCGGCTGAACTTCCAGACGAGGATCTCCTCGAAGGGCGCATCGTCGGCGCTCGCCTCGTCGAGCATGCGCCGGAACTGCGGTCGGTCGGCGACGCGCCCGCTCTCGGCCTCGTCGATGTACTCGCGGGTGACCAGGTAGTTGTTCTTCTCGGCGTAATCGCGAAGCGCGCGGAGTTGGGCGGAGACGGAAAGGTCGACGTCCTGACGGTCGCTGGACACGCGCGCGTAGAGAGCGGCCGGTGTCGGGTCGGGTCGTTCGCTCATCGGTCTGGCTCTCCCCTTCGCTTCTCGTTCAGCGTACCGAGCCGTCTCCCCTACAGGCGCGCCCTTCGGTGAAGATGTGGCCGACCCGTCACATCGGAGCAAGCACGTTCGCTGTTGGTGCCAGAAGCGGACCCCTGGCCGGTTTCGCTTGCCTCTGGCGACACATGGCTCAGAACGTCCGTTCTGACAAGGAGCATACCTCATGCCCAGGCGCTTACGCAGCCTGGCCGGCGCCCGGAGTCCCTGAGTCGTCTTCAGCCACTCCCTCCCGTGCAGCCTGATATCCTCGCGCGTCCCCGGAGGGAAGCACATGAGTAGCAAGAGTGCGACTCGTGGTTAGGCGACTCTTGACACCTCTCCAGCCTGTCCCGGCCGGTGTAGGCACTGTGCATCGCGGCGTTCGGCTCGTCAGCGCCTCCCGAGGAGGGGAAGTGGCGGGTGGCTAGGCTCAACGTCTTCGTCAGCTTCGAGTTCGACAAGGACGAGAACCTCAGGGGGAGCTTCTACGCGCAGGCGAAGCGCCACACGCGGCATCGCATAGGGGACTACTCGCTGAGCGAGGCTTACAAGGCCCGGGAATGGAAGGCGAAGGCGAAGGCCGCCATTCGCCGGTGTGATGCCGTGGTCGTCCTCATCGGCGAGGACACGCACAATGCTCCCGGGGTCAGGACGGAAGTGGACATCGCCCAGAGCCTCGGGAAGCCAATTCTCCAGGTAAGGCCGCAGAAGCGAAGCTACCCCGGCCTGCATTGGCTCGACGACCCGATTCCATGGAAGTGGGAGCGCATCGAGGACTGGCTGGACGAGCTATGAACTCGGAAGCGGCGCGCATTGAGCACCTCAAGCTGATTCAGGGAGTCGTGGACCGGCTGAGCCGGAACTCCTTCGCCGTCAAGTCAGTGGCGACGGCAGCGACGGCGGCGTTGGTGGCATTCACGGCCGGCACCGAGGCACCCGTGGCGGCTCTTGCTGGCGTCACAGTACTTCCCCTGTGGGTGCTCGATGCCCTCTTCCTCGATCGCGAGCGTGGCTTTCGCCGGCTCTACGACAGCGTGCGACGGGGCGCTCCCTTGGAGCACGGGCACAGTGACTACTTCACGATGGGTGTTCCCTCAGCAGGGCACCGCCACAGCCTCCTGAGAGCTGCTTCAAGCGCGAGCCTGTCCCTGTTCTACGTCTCTCTTCTCGTGCTGGTCGGGGTGTCAGCGCTCG
Organism: Dehalococcoidia bacterium; assembly: GCA_009839725.1. Lineage (GTDB taxonomy): Bacteria > Chloroflexota > Dehalococcoidia > Tepidiformales > Tepidiformaceae > UBA2991. Next base: position 14,128 of record VXPF01000013.1, read on the forward strand.
TCACGCTGGTCTAGAGCCCTAGGACGCGGGGGTGCACCTAGCCCAGGAGCCGCGAGAGCCAGCTCCTGCCAGCATGCTCGCGACGGACCCTCCGGCGCTCTTCAGCGTTCCTGACGGCTAGCTCGACCCAGTCTTCGATGTCGTCGGCAATGCGATGGTAGGCGCGCTGGCTGTCCTTCGTTCGGGGATCGTGGACCTTCACATGGTCAGAGAGTCGTACACCTTCCACCTCGATGTCGAACGGATTCCTCCCCTTGCGGGACTGCTTCCCGTGCTGGTCCTGCAGGTTGTGGATGTAGATGCCGATCAAGCCCTTCCCCTCGACCCAGGCCTTCTCGATCTCGTATCTGACCCACTCGCGATCAGCCGTCTCGCTGCCGACCAACACGACGACGCACGAACTGCGCGCGATCCGCGCGTCTATCCATTCCCTAATGGCGGACTTGCCTCGACGCTTGACCTCCTCCCAGGCATTGGAGTCAACCGGCCTGCTTCTTTGGATCACACCGATGTTGCGCACCTGTGACGTGCGCCAACTGTCGCCGTCGTAGTGGAAACTGAAGAAGACTCGTCGCCTGGGACTCTTGGCTGGCATGCTCCTCTATCTCCAGGGGATGCTGAGTCGCCACTGAGCGACCCGCCGCCAAAGAGGCAAGCGCCGCGCAGGCTTGGCCTCCGCGAAGGAAGGCAACCAGATCACCTTGTTGCGCCGGACGTAGTAGTGCGACTGGCACTCGAAACTCCTGTTGCCGACGGATGGGCAGAGGGAGATTGACTCACCGTCAAAGGTCATGCTCCAGTCGTTTGGGTTGAGCGGCGTGACGACCTCGCGGCCGCATCCGCAGCAACAGCTGTGCAAGGCCGTCGCGAAGGCGACGGAGACGTACAGCACCCCATCGGCAAGGTGTTCCGGGATGTGATGGACGAACTCGTGATCGAGCGCCGTCCTACGGCTCATGGCTGGCGCTCGTTGACCAGGTGGTTGCCGTCGATCTGGTAGCAGCTCGAGTGCTCCCGGCCCAGATCGAGGTAGAACCCCATGAGCTTCTTCCACTTGACGACGGCGAGGGCGGCGTTCAGCGCGTTGAGGTCTGCGATCTGGATGTTCTGGGAATAGTCGTCATCCGTGGGTCGCTCTGCGAGCGGGATCGTCGAGTGAACGTGATCGCGGTCGCCAGGCGTCGCAGACGTTACTCGCAACTGCCCCAGCAACGCCCCGTCAACCTCGTTGACACCCATCCCTACATCGACGAACGGCACGCCGGCGTCGAGCAGCGTCTCGACGGCCAGTCGCCTGGCAGCGGCGTCATCCACGGCGACGAAGGCGAAGTCCACCGAGGACAGGATGTCAGCCGCGCCGTGATCGAGGTGGTCATGGCTGACGATGTTGCGATGCATGTTGGAATAGATGCCGCGGAAGTAGTCGGACTTCCTGGGTCGTGCTCTGAGGTCGTCAACCGACGGCGCGCCGGGAGCCCGGAAGGCGTTGTGCTGGCCGAAGGTGTCGCCGTCGAACAGGTGGATCGCATCGACCGGCGTCTTCGCTACGAGATCGAGGATGTACGAGCCGGTGCCGCCGAGCCCAACGATTGCCACTGCGCTGAGCCGGAGCTTCTCCGTGATCGCGCCGATCTCGGCCCTGCTCGAGGCTGTATCAACGTACTCGAACACCGAGCTTGTGTTCTCCTCCGGGGCTACCAGGAACGTCCGAGCTGTGGCTGCGGGGTCGATCGCCTGCGCATAGCCGGACAGGATCTCCGCGTACGTCGACATCTTCTCGTAGTAGTCCGCGTAGCCACCCTCCGGCTTGCTCGAGAACTTGTGCTGAGCGATCAGGCCGTCGCCCAGGTCCCACGAACCGGCAGAGTTGATGATGTTGCTGAGAGGCGTCCCCTCGCTGTTGCACGGTGCGCGCCCGGTGAACATCACGACATGATTGCTCGGGCGGGCGGCGACATCCCCTGCGAGGTCAAGTTTGGAGACCAGCGAGGCGCGCGCGACGACGCGATCCTCGGTGACGTATGGGACGTGCTTCAGTAGGAGGTAGCCCCCGCGCACCTCGATCTCATAGCCCTCGTCCGCGAGCCGCTGGAGATCGGGGCTACGACTTATCAGTTGCGGTGGCATTGAAGACGGTGCCGTCCTTGACCTTCACTTCGCCGCCGGGGCGGAGGCTGCCATCGGGCGGGCGGCCGGCGCCGTTGCGGTAGGTGACGGTGAACTCCCAGTTCGAACCCGAGGGCACCGGGTTGAAGGCGAGCTCGAGCACCTCCTTGAAGGAGATCTCCTCGGACGTGACGATCCGCTCGCGGCCGTTCACGATGATGGCTATTCTGTCCTTGTCGTCGGACCTGTCCTTGTCGCCGAGCTTGTCCTTGTCGTCAGGCACGGGGCCCTCCTCTGAACCATACATTGAGATGTGTACCGTCTCCGGTACAGCAACACGCTAGCGCACGGCTTCCGCTTGTGTCAAACTGGGGTGGTGCGGCGTACCGTTTTACGCACAGGGAGCGTGCGTGGCTGACGGCAGCCTCGATCTCAGCGAATTGGGTCGGCTCTTCGCGGCGGAGCGGAGTCGCCGCGGAATGAGCCTTCGCGAGGCCTCCGATGACGTCGGGATTCCATTCAACACCCTTGCCCGAGTTGAGAAGGGCCACGTTCCGGACCTACCGAAGTTCAAGCGACTCGTCGAGTGGTGCGGAGCCGACATCGGTCAGTTCTTCGAGCCTCACGAGAAGGCCACGGTCACGACCGACGTGATTGCGGAGCATCTTCACTCGGATCGCAGCCTCTCGCCCGAAGCGGCTGATCGCATTGCGGCCATCGTGAACGAGCTCTACGAAGCGCTGGCTCGCCCCGAGAGGGTATCCGCGGTGCACCTAAGGGCAGCGACAACGTTCAGGCCCGACGCGGCCCACGCCCTCGGAGAACTAGTCGACGATCTGCACCAAGCGCTCTTGAGAGAGTCGCGAGATGGCCCTTCGTAGGGGCTTCAAGTCGGAGGCGGAGAGGATTGCAGCGAGCCTGAGAGCGGATCTCGGGGTGGGGCCGGCGCAGCCGGTCACGCCCGACAACTTGGCGGAACTCCTGGGTGTCGAGATCCGATCAGGAGATGACCTGATTCCGCGTAGTCGATTTGTCGCTCTCGACGAGCTTCAGCCGGATGCCTTCTCAGCCTGCACCTTCCGTCCTTCACCCGATCGCGTGGTGATCGTGTTCAACCCCTTATCTGCGCCCTCGCGCCGGACGAGCGACCTCGCGCACGAATTCGCTCACATCCTGCTCGACCACGACTTGAGCCGAATCGAGACGCTCGGCGACATCACCTTCCTCTCCTGTGATCCGATTCAGGAGGAGGAGGCCGCGTGGTTGTCCGGGTGTCTCATCCTTCCTCGGCCGCTACTCCTAGCGGAGGTCCGCCGAGGGGCGACGGCGAGCGATATCGCGAAGCGCCACGGTGTCAGCGAAACCATGGCGCGGTACCGCCTAAACGTCACCGGGGTGGCGAGGCAACACGCGGCACGCAGGAAGAGAAGGGCCCGGGCAGGGTAGGTGGCACGCCCTACGCGCGGGCTGGCACGTGTGGAGTACAGGCGAGCCGCGAATCTGCAGGTGCTGCGCACCCACCTCATGCGGCTCTCCCGCAGGCGGGGCGGCGCCGCCCGCCGCGCCCACTGCATCCTCTTGAAGTACCGCGTTGGCTGCCGCAAGGCGGAGGCGAGGCGGCCCCGGCCGCTGTCGAGGCGGTACGATAGGAGCGGCGCGCCGGGAGGATCAGCCATGACCACAACTGTGAAGGCCACGTACGCCAACGGCGTGTTCACGCCCCAGGAGCCCGTCGACCTCGAGGAGGGCGCGGAGGTCATGGTCTCGATGGACGGCACGCCGCGTGAGTCGTCGGGGAGGGGGGAGGAAGGCGGAGCCTCCCTCCTGGACCTGATCGAGGAGCTGCACACTTCGGCGCTCGTCGGTGAGCCTGACGACCGGCCCGCTGACCTCGCCGAGCACTACAAGCACTACCTGTATGGGCACCCGAAGGACGACGCTCCGTGAGCGAGGTCTTCGCCGACACCGGGTACTGGGCCGCGCTGCAGGACAGTCGGGACAGGCTGCATGAGAGGGCACTCGCTCTGACGCGTGGGCTTGAATCTCGCCGCGTCGTGACTACCCAGATGGTGCTGGCCGAGGTTCTCAACATGTTTGGGAGCCGAGGAGAACAGCAGCGGCGCCTGGCCGGCGAGGTTGTTGAGCGAGCGGAGCGCAGTCTCGATGTCGAGATCGTGCCGCAGACGGACGCGCAGTTCCGCGCAGCCTTGGAGCGCTACACCGAGCGGCCGGACCAGACGTGGAGTCTCACGGATTGCGCCAGCTTCATCATCATGGAGGAGCGCGGCATCACCGATGCCCTCGCCCACGACCGCGACTTCGAGCAGGCTGGCTTTACCGCCCTGCTCCGCCCAAGCGATTGAAGAGACTCCACGCGACGCACGATCCGCGCGCGATCCGCGCGTCTATCCACCCCCCGATAGCGGCCTTGCCGCGACGCTTGACCTCCTCCAGGCGTTGGCGCTGACCGGCTTGCTTCTGTGGATCGCGCCGATGTTACGCACCTGTGACGTGCGCCAGTTGTCGCAGTCGTAGTGGAAGCTGAAGAAGACTCGTCGACCGGGAGTCTTGGCTGACATGCCCGCTCACCTCCAGGGGATCCTGAGTTGCCACTGAGCGACCCGCCGCCAGAGAGGCTAGCCGAAACCGGTGCTGGCCCGCGGGCTCGAATCCCAGCTCGCGCAGAAGGCGGGCGGGCAGCGTTGTGCCGGCGGCGGCTGTACCCGACCGACAGTGGCTTCGATGTCCCTCGACAGCCTGCCATCCATCCCCGAGACCCGGAAGGGTCAGTTTAGCGTCCCCATGGGCAGCCCGATTGCTCGCAGGTGTGAGCCGCCACAGTCCACCAGATTCCCTTCGGTACCCATGCAATCGAGGTCGAGAGGACTGCGGTGGTGGATGAGCGTCTAAGCCGCGTGGGTGCGCCGCGCCGGGCCCCAGACCCTCGGAGGGAGGGTTGCGAACTGCCCGCGGCACGTTGCAGGCTTCGATTCTAGAGGGGGCATCTGTGGAGCCATTTCAGGAGGCTGCCGCGCGTGTGCAAGCCAGTACGGTGAAGGTCTGGCGGGAGATTGGGGAGGGACTCGGAACGGCCTTCTACATTGGAGAAGGCCAGTTCGTGACGGCGGGTCATGTCGTCGCTGGCGAGACGCATGTGCTCTTGACGAACGCCGTACACGACTACTCGGCGGTCGCGCGTGTGGTGGGGTGGCTCTCCGAGGAAGGTGGCGACCTCGCCATCATCGCCGTGACGCATGTACCCCAGCCCCGAAGCAAGGCTCACTCACCGCTCGCACCCCTGAAGTTGGCGGGAGTGTTAGACGCGGGGCAAGAAGTTGGGGTGGCGGGGTATCCATCAGGCTTCAACGAAGCCGATCTTCGGAATCCGGCGGCCGTGACCCGGGGTGTGCTCTCACGCCACCATAGAGAGGGGAACATCACGTACGTTCAAACAGATGCTGCGGTGAACCCCGGGAACAGCGGTGGCCCGCTCTTTGACTTGAACGGCCAGGTGGCAGGAGTCGTGACCTGGAAGTTCATCTCGTCAGAGGGGGTGGGATTCGCAGTTGCTGAACCAAGCCTCAGTCGGCTTCTCGGGAACATTCGCACGATGGCGGCTAAGAATCTGTCGTGCATGGTGTCCCAGTCGGCGGTACAGCCGGCGGGTGTCGCAGGCATTGTGTGCACCGTTACTGACGATGCTGGATGGCTCGTAGCAGGCATCGCGGTGAGCGCCGACATAGTTCAGGGCGATGGTCGGTTCGCGGACATTGGCAAGGTGGCGACCGACGAGCGAGGACAGGCAACTTTGGCCTACTTGGCACCCTCGACGGCGGGTCTCGCCGTCATCGAGATTCGAGCCGGCGCGCTCCGTGCGTTTGCCGAGGTGGCTATTGCTTCGAACGTATCCATCGTATCGAGTGATGCTCCGGAGTGGGTTGAGATGCTGAGTGAGAGCCGCATCACCGTCACAGTGACGGACGACGAGGGCGTGCTTGTCGGTGGTGTGCCTATCAGCATTGAGAAAATCGAGGGCGGCGGCTTGGTCGATGCACCGGGCGAGATGACCTTCGACGGGCGGGCATCGTTCACCTTCTACGCTCCAAACGACACTGGCAAGGCAGTGTTTCTAGTCCGCGCCGGGGACGCAGCGAAGGGTCAGCAGATCCAAGAGACCATAACCGTCCTAATCGGTGACGCGCCGGCTCCAGCACTGCCCTCGCGTCGAGATGAGCCGCCCGCTCGACAAACCTCATGGAGTGAACCGCTGACGCCCGGCACCTGGAATCTGGTCTGGAATGGTGCGGATGATGCGGCACCTTCCGATGGAGTCACCGCGGGTGTGGTCGCCATCTCCTGGTGGAACGGTGAGGCATGGGACAGCTACTTCCCTAGTGCTGGAAATGTTCCAGGTCTGAACACGCTCGCCTCGCTCAGCAAGGGTGCTGCGTACTGGGTCGTGGTGGAGTAGCTATCGCGCTTCACGCCTATGCGGGGCGCTGCGTACAGCCCGCAGGCGAGGGCGCTACGCCGGGCTGCTCCTTTCGGTGGAGAATTCGCGATTCAGAGGATTCTTCCCAGACCAGATCGAATCTGTTTCGTCGACCGGATCTTCGGGGCGGGGCCGGCTAGAGCCGGAGCACCACCTCCTCGCCGTTTCCGGCTGACCCGGTTCAGTCTGTCGGGAGCACGTGGGCGGCGACGAGGTCGCTGGGTCGCGCAGTCGGCGTGCTAACATCGTTGGGCTCCCCCACCCACAGAAGGTGAACCCACGGATCAGTGTGGCCAGATAACGAGACCGCAACCGACTTTCTGAACTTCTCGGGCATCGCTGACACAGTCGCTGAGATCGTTGTCCAAGCTGACGGAAGGCCTATTTCGATTGGCGTATCCGGCGCGTGGGGCGTCGGAAAATCGTCAATGATCAAGCTGATCCGCGCTGCACTGGCGCAGCGAGACGATCCCCAGAGCCAAGGGTTCGTGTTCGTCGAGTTCAACGCGTGGCTCTATCAAGGCTACGACGATGCACGAGCGGCTCTGCTCGAGGTGATCGCCAGCAGCCTCGTCGAAGAGGCGGAGAAGCGGAAGAGCGGAGTTGACCGGGCCAAGGAGCTGTTGAGCAAGGTGAACTGGCTTCGGGTCGGTGCTATGGCGGCTAGTTCCGTCGGTGCGGCATTCGGCGTTCCGCCGGTTGGCCTGGCTGGTGAAGCCATCGAAGTCGGTAGGAAGCTAATCGCAGGGAAGGGCGAGAGTCCAGAGGGCAACGACGCATCCGGATCGATAACGCGGTCTCCCGATGAGTCCTCTCCCCCGAAGCAAATCCATGCGATCCGCGAGTCGCTCGAATGCACCCTATCGGAAATGAACGTAACCCTGGTCGTGCTAATTGACGACCTCGATCGGTGTTTACCGCCTACTACGATCTCAACACTCGAGGCGATACGGCTGTTCCTCTTTTTGCAGAACACTGCATTCGTCGTCGCCGCCGACGATACGATGATCAAGCACGCTGTACGTCGCCACTTAGATGACGTCGGCGAGGCGCTCGCGACGAACTATTTCGACAAGCTAATCCAGGTCCCTATCCGGGTTCCGCCGTTGGGAACGCAAGAAGTCAGGGCATACATGATGTTGCTGTTCGTGGAGGACAGTAGCCTCTCAGTCGCCGAGAAGGAGGGAATTCGGGCGAGCGTCTGCGAGCAGCTGTCTCGGACTTGGCGCGGGCATAGGGTTGACCGTGCGTTCATGGAAACGCTACACGACGACCTGCCGAATGAGCTTCGAGGTCGGCTCGATACTGCCGATCGCCTTGCCCCATTGATGACTACGACTTCACAGATCGGCGGCAACCCACGTCTGATCAAGAGGTTCTTGAATGCGCTGGCGGTCCGTATGGCCATCTCAAGAGCACACGGTGTGGGGGTGGATGAGGCGGTTCTGGCAAAGATACTACTGTTCGAACGTTGCGCCGCTGCCCCGGCATACGATGCGTTGACGAAACAGGTCAACGACGACGCGGAGGGCAAGCCGCGCCTCCTGGGCTCTTGGGAAGAGGGCGCCCTTGCAGGCCGGGAGGTGGAGCTAGGCGAGCCCTGGGACGACCCCTTCATCCGTGAGTGGCTAACAGTGTCTCCCCCGCTTGCGGACACTGATCTTCGGGGCGTCCTCTACGTCAGTCGGGAACATGCGCCGCTCATTACGGCGGAGGATCGATTGTCGTCGGAGGGAGCGGAACTCCTGAACGCCGTCCTCGAGCACCCTGACATGGCGGGCGAGTTGCATGAACGACTCACAGCACTGCCAAGGCCTGAGACGACGATCATTATGGACAGGATCCTCGAGCGAGCCTGGCAGTTTCAGGAATGGGGCACGCCTCCGATTCTGGATGGGGCACTCGCGATCGCGACCGCCGATCCCATCCAGGGTCAGCGACTCGCTGCGTTCCTCGGCGAGCGCCCGGTTGTACAAATCAGACCGAACATCGTCCCGAAGATTGGTGACCAGCCTTGGGCAGGCCCAGTGCTTGATGCCTGGTATGACTCTTCAGTTGCCAGCCCAGTGAAAGCGGCTATCACACGAGAGCGAAAGAACCGTGGGCACCTCTAAGTCAGGGTCGGGTCCGGGCTCGGGCGTGCCTCTGGTACCCCCTTGGGTCCCCGATCTTCCCAGCTCACCGGCCGAGCCCGACCCGCAACCAGGAGATGATGGGCGACTCCGTCCGGCGCCAGCAGGGCGATTCGGCCCGGCACGCCGTAGTCTGGGCAGCTTCGCGCGACAGGGTGCGACGCCGGACATGCGGAGGGGGCTCGGTCACTACGTTCGACGAGGATACGGGGGATCTCGCACCGCAACCCAGCGGATGGGCGGCACCGTTCGTGCGGCTGGCGCACTCTACGACGCTCTGTCCTCATCAAGAGCAGCCGACGAAGCCGAACCTGGCAGCGGCTGGGACCTCTCCGATCTCGATGGACGGTCGGCTGACGAGATAATGGATGCAGTGGCAGAGGCAGTGCGGCCCACTGATGGGACGCTCGACGCGGAAGCTGGGCGAGAGGCCGTACGAGACGCCCTCTCTGAACTCCTTGGTCGCTTCCCGGATGCAGACCTCCTTAGCCTGTCGGAAGGCCAGCGCGTCTTCGCTGTCGAACGCTACATTGCGTTCGACGTCTACAACCTGTTCCGCCTCGACGTCGGGAAGACCATCCACGACAAGGCGTTGAACGCGACGGAAGCGCTTTCGCGACTTAGGGAGGTCAAAGACTATCTCGTGGAGTCCGTTTCCTCGCGATTCCGAGCACTGAGGGGCGCGCGCGAACAGCTGACGGGACGACGGGTTGCCGAGCTGGCGACCCGTGCTCTGCAAGAGACCTTCGAGGTCTTCGAGGCGTATGTAACGTGAAAGTAGCATGTGCACCCGCTAGCGCTCTGACGCGTGCCGGGGCGCGTGACTTAGACCTAGTCTTGTATGGGCCTGCAACGACACCGAAGCAGATCTCAGCCGGAGGTCAGATCCTCCGCGTGATCCAGAACCAGCACCTGGCACCCGTGCCCCGTGCCTGGGATTTGTTGTCGATCGCACTCTCAGTGGTCGCGGCAGACTTGAACGTTCGACGGGATCTCAGCCCAGACGGGTGGACTCGCCAAATCGATCTCCGTATCGCGGTAGGCGAACCTGACTTCTGGACCTCGCAAGTCCCAGCTCTCCGACAGCAGCTGTGCTTTCTGACTACTGACGTGTGGAATCTGACGTTCTTCGACGGGGCTGCCCCCTCCCCGTCAGGGACGCAGTTGACCTACCCCAAGCAGGACTCCGTTGTTCTGCTCTCGGGTGGACTCGACAGCCTAATCGGTGCGATCGACATCGTCAGCGCCGACGAAGATAGTCCCTACGCAGTGAGTCAGGTCTCTCAGGGAGACAAGCAGACGCAGCAATTGTTCGCCTCGAGGATTGGGGGCGGCCTCAAGCACTTGCAGCTCAACCACAATACAAACTACCTAGGGCCGGCTGAACGGTCGCAGCGTGCGAGGTCGCTAGTGTTCCTCGCCTACGGGGTCCTTGCAGCCACCGCCTTAGCACATCACTTGGAGGGCGGGGAGGTCCCCCTCTATGTCTGCGAGAACGGGTTCATATCCCTGAATCCCCCGCTGACTGGCTCGCGTCTTGGGAGCCTCAGTACCCGGACGACCCACCCGGTCTTTCTCCGGCTCTTTCAGGAGCTTCTCGAAGCAGCGGAACTGCGCGTGCGCCTAGAGACCCCATACCAATTCGCTACGAAGGGGGAAATGCTCCGGAGATGCAAGGATCAAGGACTTCTGCGCGAGACAGCTCCGCTCAGTACAAGCTGTGGTCGCTATGCGCGGCACGGTTACCGGCACTGTGGGCGCTGCGTCCCATGCCTGATTAGACGAGCAGCATTCCATGGATCCGGGCTAACTGACGTTACTCAGTACGTGTATGCCGACCTTTGGCGAGATGACGAGTCGCACGCCCGCCACGATGACGTACGCTCCGCGGCGATGGCTGTAGCTGAGGCGGACGCACGGGGGACGGCCGAGTGGGCACGGCGGGCGGTGAGTCACAGCGCATTGGACGCTCCGGCGACCTACGCGGATGTCCTGGAGCAGGGGATCCGCGAGCTGGGTGAGTTTCTAGGGGTAGCGGGCGTAGCGTGATCGACTTTCACTGTCATTTGGACCTCTACCCAGATCCGGAGGAGGTCGCTCGGGGATGTGCCCGCAACAACGTTCGGGTGCTGTCCGTAACCACCACTCCTAGTGCATGGCGCGGGACGAGGACGTTGACGGGGATTGGGAGTTGGACTGCTTTGGGCCTGCATCCCCAACTGGCACACGAGCGCAGCGAAGAACTCGCGCTCTTCGACGAACTCCTGCCCGGTACGCGCTTTGTGGGCGAGATTGGCCTAGACGGTGGACTAGGCTTTCGGGATCACCACGGGGACCAGCTTGCCGTGTTCGACCACATACTCCGTGCCTGCAAACACGTCGGCGGGCGGATCATGTCCGTCCACAGTCGCCATGCCGCTGGTCCTGTGCTCGACAGAATCGAGGCTTGCCCGGGCGCCGGACCAGTCGTGCTCCACTGGTTCTCGGGCGGAATGCGCGAACTCAAGCGCGCAATTGACATCGGGTGTTGGTTTAGCGTCGGACCAGCGATGTTGAATGGGGAACGAGGAAGGGAACGAGCACGGCTGATCCCGCAGGACAGGATCCTCACGGAGTCGGATGGGCCGTTCGGCCGGATCGGTCGCGAGCCCCTCCTGCCTTGGCAAGTGGGCATAGCGGTGAGCGCCCTCTCTGAGATGTGGTGTAGCGACACCGAGGAGGCCCAGGCGGTGTTGGATGAGAACCTTCGGCGTCTAGTTGGTTCTCTCTAGAGAGATGGCCGCGCAGCCAACACCTGCGGTACGCGGGTTGGATCGGATTGCGGCCAGAGCTATCTTCTACGTGACCCGGACCGGAGGAGACCGAGATGGTGCCGCGCCGTCCCTCTGAGGAGGTCGCTCGCCTCGGTGACGAGATCTACGAGCGCGACATCCGGCGCCAAGTCGAGGCCGAGCATCACGGAGAGGTCGTCGCCGTCGACGTGGAAAGCGAGACCTGGGCCATCGGCGACACCGTGATCGTTGCGCGGGATCGCCTGCGTACGAAGCGTCCGAACGCGATCGACGTGTGGCTGCTCCGGGTGGGGCATCGGGCACTGGATCACTTCGGTGGTCGCCCACTGAGTAACCCCAAGTGATGGGAGGCGTGGTGAATGCCGCCCACGAGGCGGTGCTCAGCCCCGCTTTCGAAGGGGCAGCCGGGAGACACGCAACATCGCCAGCCGTGGTCGACACCGGCTTCACGGGATTCCTGACGGTGACCCCAGCGCTGGCAGTGGAGCCGGGACTACCGCTTGCGGGTACTGCCGCGCGACGCGTGCCGATGGCAGTGAGACGACACTCCCTTACTATGGCGTGACTCCCCTTCGGGATGGTCGGACGAGATATGTGGAGGCGGATGCCGCCGGCACGATGCCGCTCGAAGGCCACAGCCTGTGCGTCGAAGTCGAGAACGATGTGCGCGTCGTCATCGACCCCACGGCTACAGGCTGAACAGCACCTCGAAGGTGGTACTGACTACCGTCAAGTTAGGCCCACCATATCCCACGCAATTGACAACTCTCCGCTTCCATCGGCGAGTGCCGTCTACGTCGCCACTGAGTCGGGACGCGCTTCAGTTGCTGTGAGAGACCTGGCCCGGGAAACCAGGGTTGTCGATGTGCTCCAGCATGCCTCCGGCGGCCATCTGGCGGATGACGCCACTCCCCTCTCCCTGCATGAGGCTGTACAACCAGGGCATTCCTGCGGCGCTGATCTGGTTGAGCTCATTCATGTCCTCGTCGCTGAGCTCCACTGACAGGCAGGCCAGGCTGTCCACAATCTGGTCCGTCGTTCGCGCGCCCACCAGCGGCAGCACTCCACGCTGCTGCACCCAGGAAATAGCGACTGCCGCCGAACTGGTACCCAGCTTGTCGGCAATCTCGTCTACCTTTCGGGCAGCGACGAAGTCGCGTTCGCTGTAGTCCTCCAACGAACTGAACCAGCCGCCGTCCAGGCGGCTGCCTTCTCGTTCGACACCTCTGGTGTACTTCCCGGTGAGAAAACCGCCGCTCAACGGTGAGAAGGCCGTCACGGAGATGCCCAGGGCATTGGCGCAGGGGATGACCTCGAGTTCCAGGTCACGTGAGACGAGGTTGTATTGATACTGCAGTGCCGAAATCGGTTCCCAGCCGCGTATCGTCGCTGCCGTCTGCCCTCGCGCCACGACCCAGCCCGGCGTGTTGCAGAGACCGAAGTGCAGCACCTTGCCCTGCTGCACCAGGTCGTTGACCGCGCGCATGACGTCCTCGATGTCGACCGAGAAGTCCCACAGGTGAATCCAGAGCAGGTCGATGTAGTCGAGGCTCATTCGGCGCAGACTGCCCTCAACCGACTGGACCATGCTCTTCTTGTGGTTGCCTCCGCGATTGGGATCGTTGGAGATTCGAGGGTCAAGGCCGCTGTGCATGGCGTTGGTGTACTTGGTGGTGACGACATAGCGCTCGCGATCGGTGTTGACGAACTCGCCCAGCACCTTCTCGCTCTCTCCGTCGTTATAGACCGGCGCCGAGTCAAAGAAGTTGCCGCCCTGCTCGGCGTACGCTTCCATGATCCGACGACTCTCGAGCGGTCCGGCGCGGCCTGGCCCCTCGGGGCCCATCATCATCGTTCCGAGAGCGACTTCGGACACGCGCAGTCCGCTTCGGCCAAGAATCTTGTAACGCATGCTGTCGGGCCTCCGTACTGGGGGCTCCTCACGGTACCGCTCATGTGTATCAGAGTGAAGTTGGGTGGCCGGCCGGTATGCGGCTCCTCGACGGCCGCAGCCAGTACGTCGAAGTCGAGGACGGTGGCCCCCTCGCCATCGAGCCCACGGCTAGGGGCAGTACCGAACTGCCGAGGGCGACCTCCGCTCCCCCCGTCCTATGGCTCGAAGCCGGCCTCGCGGATCAGCTCGATGGTGCGCTCGAGGCTGGTGCCAAGACGGTCGAACTCGCCGAGGTGGATCGGACCGGGCGGCTCGGCGTTGATGCCTTCAAGCTCGACGCCCGTCGCGAGCGGGTACTCGAAGTTCGCCTTGCCGAAGTACTCCTGGGCGACCTTGCTGGTGAGGAAGCGGATGAGCCTCTGGGCGACAGCCCTGTCGCCGGAGGCGGTGGCGCCGATGGCTGTGGCGATGGTCACGCCGCCGGGGTCGCCGTCCCGGAAACGGTGGTTCTCGCTGGGGGTGGAGGGGTCCTCCACCTGGATGCGGAGGTTGTAGTAGTGGTTCACGAGCCCTAGCTCGACTTCGCCGCGGGCGACGGCCTGGACGATGGAGACGTTGTTCGGGTAGACGGGCGCCCCGCCGTCGTGGAGGGCCTTGAGCCAGGCGAGGGCAACGTCGTCGCCGTCGGAGAGGCGGAAGAGAGTGAAGAAGTCCTGGAACGAGCCATTCGTGGGGGCGAAGGCAACACGCCCGAGCCACTTCTCATCGGTGAGCTCGTGGATGGAGGTGGGGAGGTCGGCCGGGTCGAACAGCTCCTTGTTGTAGACGAGCACACGCTGGCGCCCGGTCAGCGCGACCCAGTAGCCGGATGGGCTGGAGGGGGCGAGCCCGAGCACGTCATCGTCCAGCTCGGCCAGCAGGCCTCGCTCGGCGAGGAAGCCGATGGGCCCGGGGCTCCGGGAGATGAACACGTCGGCGGGCGTCCGGTCGCCCTCCTCCTGGAGGAGCAGGGCGAGGTCGGTGGAGCCGCCGTAGCGCACCTGAACGTCGACCCCGGTGTCCTCGGCGAACCGCTCGAGGAGGGGGCCGATGAGGCTCTGGCTTCGTCCCGAGTAGACCGTGATCGTTTCATCGTCATCGGAGCAGCCCATGGCCGCGAGGGCGCCAACGACGAGGGCGAGCAGGAGGGTGAGGGCAATCCAGGTCCGCCTGATGGGTGCGGGCTGCCGCGAGGATCGGGTTGTCGACACAGTCGCATCTCCGAGAAATTAGTGTCGCCTAAGTCTGTTCAATAGGCGAGACGATATTCTGGACTACGTTCGTACGGGGTGCAAGAGCCTGTGGGAACATTCTAGGAGACCGGCTCGGAACCATCCGGCGTCGCGAGCGGGCCAGACACGGGCATCGAGGTCGTGATCGTCTCCAGGTCGTCCATCACGTCCCGCTGCTCCGCGAGCGCGCGGCCCGCGCCCGCCAGGCCGCCTGCTCATCAGCCCACTCTCCCCTTACAGCGGCAGGTTCACGGAGACGGGGTCCGCACGAGGATCCGACTGGTTTTCGTAGGGCCGGTAGCGGGCGGCCAGGAACCGGACCACGCCCGCCCTCGCGTCCGGGCGGCACGGGGCCCAGGTCACCAGCAGGGAGCCCGTGCCGTGGTGCCCGATGCGCTCGTCCCTGCGGTGTTCGGCGAGGCGGGCGCGAATGGGACCCTGACCGACGCATACGGCTCGCCGCCCCCTGACGAACAGGAGCGGCTCCCAGATGACGTAGACGCCCGTGGCGTACGGCGGCGGGTCGCAGGTTGTGAGCAGACTCCATTCGCCCTCGCAGCGTTCCCAGTCGAGTTTCAGGTCTGGCACTCCGTCGCTCACCTCAACTGCTCGTGTTTCAGGATCGCCGCAGGCCGCTCGACTACTGCTGCCGTCCACGGTGACGAGGGGCGTCTCGGGCGGAAGGCCGTGTGGGAAGAGATCACGGAAGGCCTCGTTGAAGGAATAGGACGCCTTAATGACCTACGGGACGAATGCGCCATCCGCGAGCGCGGAGAGTATGCCACTCTTTCCATTACGGTTCCGTGACCTCTTGCGGATAATTCGTAATGATTTGTAACGTGTCGCCATCTGCGGCATGATGCCCCGACGATGTCGATCCCGCGGCCCGCTCGCGCAAGGCGTGGCCGCACCCACTCATCGAAGCGGGGTGACAGGTTGAGCGCTCCGGACGAGCGTGACCGACGCATCAGGGAGCTGGAAGAGCGCCTCTCCCGGCTGGGAGAGGCCAGCCTGCGGATCAGCGAGAGCCTGGACTTCGACACCGTCTTGCAGGAGGTGGTGGACAGCGCCCGCGCGCTGACCGCCTCACGCTACGGGGCGATCACCATCCGGCGCGAGACCGGGCGGCTGTCCGACCTGATCGTCTCCGGATTGTCCAGTGAAGAGCGCCAGGGATTGTTGGACATGCCTCAGGGGCCGGCGTTCTTCGAGTACCTGAGCGGGCTCGGAGAGCCGCTGCGGGTTGCCGATGTCGACAGCCACATGAGTGCATTGAATATGCCCAGTTTCCTGCCTCCCGTGCGCGCGACGTCCCTGCTGGTGGCGCCAATTCGTCACCAGGGGGTCGGGGTCGGGACCATCTACCTCGCTCATGACCGCGACGACCGCCACTACACCCGGGAGGACGAGGAAACGCTGGTGATGTTTGCCTCCCAGGCGGCCATGGTCATCGCGAACGCCCGCCGCCACCGGCAGGAGCAGCAGACGAGGGCCGACCTCGAGACGCTGATCGACACCTCTCCCGTGGGCGTGGCGGTCCTCGATGCCACCACGGGCGTGCCCAAGTCCCTCAACCGGGAGGCCCGCAGGATCGTTGACAGCCTGCGTGATCCCGACCAGACGCCGGAGGACCTTCTCGAGGCGCTGACCTTCCGGCGCGCCGACGGGCGCGAGGTCTCCCTCGGGGAGTTCCCCATGGCGGAGCTTCTGAGTACTGGGGAGACCGTGCGGGCCGAGGAGATCGTCCTCGGCGTCCCCGAAGGGAGGAGCGTCACGGTGCTGCTCAACGCGACGCCCATCCGCTCGGACGAGGGCAGGATCGAGTCGGTGGTCGTGACGCTGCAGGACATGGCCGACATCGAGAAGCTGGAGCGCCTGCGGGCCGAGTTCCTGGCGATGGTCAGCCACGAGCTGCGGGGGCCCCTCACTTCGATCAAGGGCTCCGCCGCTACCGTGCTGGATTCGCCCTCCGAGGTCGATCCCGCCGTCGTCCGCCAGTTCTTCCGCATCATCGGGGACCAGGCCGATCACATGCACGACCTGGTCTCCGACCTCCTGGACGTAGCCCGCATCGAGACAGGCGAGCTGGCGATCAGTCCCGAACCGGCCGAAGTCGCCGTGCTGGTGGACCGGGCGCGGAGCGCCTTCCTGGGTTCGGGACGCGAGAATGGCCTCTCCATCAACATCGCGCCGGACCTGCCCCTGGTGACGGCGGACCGGCGGCGCATCGTGCAGGTGCTCGGCAACCTGCTCTCCAACGCCGCCCGGCACTCCCCGGAGTCTTCGGTGATTCGCGTGAGCGCCGTGCGCGATGGCGTTCACGTGGCGGTGTCGGTTGCCGACGAGGGGCGGGGCATCCCGGCGGACAGCCTGCCCGACTTGTTCCGCAAGTTCTCGAGGACGCAGGCGGAGGAGCAGGAAGGCGACACGGGCCTGGGCCTGGCCATCTGCAAGGGGATCGTGGAGGCCCACGGGGGCCGCATCTGGGCGGAGAGTGACGGACCGGGACTGGGAGCTCGCTTCACCTTCACCCTTCCCTCGGTGGAGGAGGCGGGGAGCGCCGCTCCCGGCGGGCTCCCGGCCGTCCCCCTCCCGTCCTCCGCTCGGCGCGGACAGCGTGATGCGGAGGAACCGGTCCGCGTCCTCGCCGTCGACGATGACCCCACCGACCTCCGCTACGTCCGCGACGCCCTCACCCAGGCGGGCTACGCGCCGGTGGTGACGGGGGATCCGGCGGAGGCGCTCAATCTGGTGGAGGCGGAACGGCCGGACCTGGCCCTTCTGGACCTGATGCTGCCTGGCACGAACGGCATCGAGCTGATGCGGGACATCCTGAAGCGAGCGGACCTGCCGGTCATCTTCCTGTCGGCGTACGGCGGCGACGAGCTGGTCGCCCAGGCCCTGGAGATGGGCGCCGTCGACTACGTGGCCAAGCCCTTCTCCCCGACGGAGCTGGCGGCGAGGATCAAGGCGGCCCTGCGCCGGCGCGTGGCGGCCGAGCCCGCCCAGCCCTACGTGCTCGGCGACCTGGCCATCGACTACGCCGAACGCAGGGTCACTGTGGCCGGCCACCGGGTGCACCTCACCGCGACGGAGTACGGCATCCTTGCCGAGCTCTCGTCCAGCGGGGGGCGGGTGGTGACCCATCAACACCTGCTGGAACGGGTCTGGGGAGAGAAAGGCGACGGTGATGTGCGCCCCATGCGCACCATGGTCAGCAAGCTTCGCCGCAAGCTCGGCGAGGACGCGGACAATCCCCGCTACATCTTCACCGAGCCCCGCGTCGGCTTCCGCATGCCCAGAGGCAGGGCATCCGATGGGGAGCCGCCCGCCGCTCCCTGAGCCGTCCACCCAGTTACAAAACATTACAAAAGACGCCGAAATAGTCACT
The DNA here is from genome assembly GCA_009839725.1 of Dehalococcoidia bacterium. Lineage (GTDB taxonomy): Bacteria > Chloroflexota > Dehalococcoidia > Tepidiformales > Tepidiformaceae > UBA2991. The sequence goes on from VXPF01000013.1 coordinate 32,206, forward strand.
CAACAGTGACACATGCGTTCGTATAATTCTTGACACTGCCCGTGAGTGGGAGGCTCTAGGCGTGCCTCGAGGGGCTCTGGCCTCCACCGGGGATGGCGACGACGGCGCCCGCCGCTGCGACCTGGGGCAGCGCGGCGGCGCTGAGCTGGGAGCGGCGGGCGGGCGGGTCAATCAGTTCGGAGGCGCGGAGCCATGCAGCAGCGAGTACCTGCTTCCGCGGCCTACTTCTTCTACGAGAACTACGTGCTCGGCTCAGCCCGCATCCACGCCGGTTGGTGCGGGAACTGCAACGATGGGCGGGGCAAGTCTCGCGAACCCCCTGGTGACGAGAACGGGCGCTGGCACGGCCCGTTCGCGACGCGGCAGGACGCCCTGCGCCTGGCCCTGGCGACGCGGAGCAAGGACGTCAGGAACGCCCTCTGCTGCATCAGGGACAGTGGTGAGGCTTGAGGTGTGCCGGCCGGCTGGCTCCGACCAGGCTAAGGCACGAGGCCGGCAGCCCCCGGTTACATCCTCACCGAGCGCGGCTGTGCCGAACGCCTGAAGCGTTGGCGCCCTGTCAATCACCCTCGGTCGCGACGAGCGCCGCGACGTTGGCCACCAGCCACGCCGATGCGGCGCACACCTGCAACCAGTCCCCGGGAGAGCCGATCCCGGAGGCCAGCATGCTGCTAATCCAGCAAACGCTGGCAACGGTTTGGCCGAGCCATGGGAGGCTCCACACCTTGGCCAGCCGCCTTCGCCCCACGCCGGCCCCGACGGCCCTTGCGACGTTTCCCCTCAGCATGCGCACTGCACCCCACAGCAGGAGAGGTCATCGAGGTACATGCCCCACTGGCGGTACGCTTCCAGCTGTTCCGCCGGCAGCCCCAGCGAGGTCGCCACTGCCTTGGCGACTACGGCGAACCGTTGTCGATACTTGAAGATGAAGCAGAAGACGTGGTCGTTATGGCGCACTGCCGGGCCGCAGAGAAATATCCCCGGCACGATTGTCGATTCATCGTCTTCGCTCAGAAGCAGGGAGCCATCGTCGCGCCGTTCAAACAGGTCCGCGACCAGCTTGTGACTCCCCTCGAATCCGCCCGCCAGGAGTGGCGGCACGCAGGTTTGAAACCGGCCCCCGTCCTCAACCGTGACTTCATAGGTGGAGTCAATGTGGGTGACCGACTCGACAGGTGTGTTCGGAAACAGCTCCACCTGCCTCATGAACCGGTCGTCACGCATCCGTTCGAGCGTGAACGGGGAGAGCGAGACGCTGGGATCGGAGCTCTCTTCCTCCCACGGGCAGTCCTTGTCGAACAAACGCACCCGCTTGTCGCAACAGGCCAGGTGGAAGGCCGCGTCGACACCACTCTCGTAGCCACCAACGACGATGAAGTCGTCACCGTCGAGTTCTTGATAGCTGGGGATGGTCGCGGTGTGGCGACACAGCTGGCTACCGGCAAATCCGGTCAGACGTGGGTACTGGAACTCGCCGGCGGCCCAGATAACGTTCCTGGCTTGCAGGGTTTCGCGGGCCGTCTTGATGAGAAAGTGGTCGCCAACCTTCGCCACCTGCATGACGTCGGTATCCGGGCGTACCGGCAACTCAAAGAATCGTGCGACCGTCCGCAGGTGCGCCGCGTACGCCTCGCCAGTCGGATGCTCGATCCCCAGACTGAACGCGGGTGACGTTCCAATCGCGATCGAGTTCAAGTCGAGCATGCCAATCGAATTGGTGGCGTACGAGGGTGTGATGAAGCGAGTCTCGGCTGGCCATGCGGCGAACGACGCCCCGACCGTGTGACGCTCGCAGATGACGAAGTTCTCGATGCCGGCATGCCGGAGCGCCACCGAGACACCCACGCCTGCGGCGCCGGCTCCTACGACGGCCACGTCGTAGACGACTTCACTGCTATTGGTGCCCGTCATGCAGACTCCTCCTGTCGACCTTCAAGTCCGCGTGTTTCGATCTCCCGGGCCCGTGCCTCTTGCTGGCCCACCGGCCCCGGCAGAGTCGAGAGCCTTCATGGTGAGGCTCCGGTTGGCGCCGGAAGCGCGACCCCTGCGCCACCGCGACGACACGCCCCAGGAGAGCCGTGTGGCCGCGCTGGCCCCTCGTCAGGCTTCCCTCGGTTGCCAGCGCGGCATCCTCACTCGGCGATGCCGTTGGCGATGGCGCGGAGGAACTCCACGTACGTTGGATACTCCTCAGCCAGCGCCCCGGACGGAATCGTGCGAACGGTCGTGCCGGTATCGCGGGCGATCTGCTCGATGACCCGTGCGCTGAACTGCGGTTCGCTGAAGATGAAAGGTATTCCCAGCGCGGTGATGTTCTCCACCAGCTCCGTGATTGTGGCCGCGCTCGGCTCCTCCTCCGGACCCTCCACCACGAAGCCCAGGATCGTCAGCCCGTAGCGTTCCGCGAAGTAGCCGTAGGCGTCGTGGAAGGTGACGAGGTAGCGTCGCTCCGGCGGAAGCCCGGCAAGCTGCTCGCGGATCTCGTCGTCGAGCTCCCGCAGTTCCGCGATGTAGGCCTCCGCCCGGTCGCGGTAGTGGTCCGCCCCGTCCGGATCGAGACGTGACAGCTCGTCGCGGATTGCCTCGACGGCCTCGACCGCGAAGTCGATGTCCATCCAGAAGTGCGGGTCGAACTCGCCGTGGGCGTGCCCATGGTGTCCGTGCTCGTCTTCGCCTTCGTGCTCGTCTTCGTGTTCGTGTTCGTGTTCGTCTTCGTGCTCGTCTTCGTGCTCGTCTTCGCCTTCGTGCTCGTCTTCGTGCTCGTGCTCGTCTTCGTGCTC
>VXPF01000131.1:0-22384 GCA_009839725.1 Dehalococcoidia bacterium
AGATGTGAAAAAGAGAGAGGGTTGGAGGGGTGGCCGGGAGGGCTTCCCCAGGGGGTTGAGCGGTTCCAGGAGGCAGGCGTCGGCAGGTTCCGACGTGGAGAAGGTCCGCCGTGCTGTGGCATGCGCGCCGGAGGGTGATTGCGGCGACACCAGGGGTGGGGCGCGGTTGGTGTCGGAGGTGGACCGCTGCGTCTGGCCGGGAGAAGGCCGGCGCGGAAGCGGATCGGCTGGCCGATCGCGGCACGCTGCAATGGCTCGCAGGGAAAGAGTCGGCCCGAGGGAGGGGGCACGTCCCTCAGCTAGGCGGCGACACGAGGGGTGTTTCACGTGAAACATCACTCTCGTGGAATAGATAAGGCGCTTGGGGGGATCAACAGTTTGTAGGAGCGGCGGGCGCACGCCATCGGCCGCTTGGGGCCGCTCGGCTCCTGTTTCACGTGAAACAGAGTTCTATGTCCGGTGAACGTCAGGAGGGTTGCTGGTACGATGGGGAACGTTGTGCTCCGAACCAGAGTCCTCCTCCCCGTGATCCTGGCTGTCGCCCTGCTTTCCAGCGCCTGCGTCGGGTTTTCCGAGCCGCGCGGCTGGGCGGAGCCCGTGTTCGATGGCAATACCGTCTACGTCTTCGTCGACCGCGACGAGTTCGCGGCCGTAACGCTCGACGAGTTCGGGGGCCAGGCCCTGTGGGTCTTCAAGGGCGACGAAACGGAGACGGAGATCGATCTCGAGGCGGTGTACGGACCGCCCCTGTTCGCCGGGGACCACATCATCCTGGCCGGCTTCTCCGGGGAGATGGTTGCCCTGGACCTGGAGGGGCGGTACGTCCTGGGTCGGGGCAGCTGGCACCGGAGCGACGTCGAGGGCTCCATCGTTGGTGGGGCGACGCTGGCCGGGGATCGGTTCGCCTTTGGCACGACCGACCAGCGGCTCTACGTGCGCGGCGTGATCGATGGCGCGGGGGTGGGGCCCTGGCCGACCGATGGGCTCGTCCTCGATGGTGAAGTCTGGTCGCAACCAGTTGTCGTTGGCAACGTTCTCTACGTCGGCACCATGGCCGGCAAGCTGTACGCCTTCGACCTCGAGACCGGGGAGGAGCTCTGGGACCGGCCGTTCGACGCGGACGGCGCCATCGCCGACCTGGCCCACATCGGCGACGGCGTGCTGTTCGTGCCGACGCTGCGGGGCCGGGTCTGGCTGGTCGACGCGGCAACCGGCGCCGCTCTGGGCGATCCGTTCGAGGCCGAGGGCTGGGTGTGGACGCGTCCGGCTATCCGTGACGGCGTCGCGTATTTCGGCGACTTCGAGGACCTGGTCTACGCCTGGGATATGGAGACGGGGCGGACGCTGTGGACCTACGAGGCCGGGAACAAGGTGAAGGCGCAGGGCGTCATAATCGGTGAAACGCTTATCGTTGGGGATGAGGGCGGCACGGTGCACTTCGTGGACGTGGCGACCGGCCTCCGGCGAAACGCCGTCAAGCTCGACGGGGCAGGAAAGATTCGCGCAGGTTTGGTGGAAAAGGAAGGTTTCGCCTGGATCCTCGGCACCGAGGGCAGGCTCTACCGCGCCGACCCGGAGACCCTGCAGGTCTTTGAGCGCGAAGTGCGGGGCCTGCCGTGATTCGCCGCGTACCCCAGCGGACCGGCATCGGCATCGCGCTGATCGCGGGCGTTGCCCTCATCTTCGTCATCGCCACGTTCGGCTTCACGACAACGTTCACGGTCGGGTTGCTGGACCCGATGATCAACCTGCTCGTCATTCTCAACCACGCGCTCTGGGGCAGCTTCGGGCTGGCGGTCATCGCCTTCACCATCCTCGTGCGCTTCGTGACCTTCCCGCTCACGCTGCGCCAGCTCCAGCAGACGCGCGCCATGCAGGCGCTGCAGCCGCGCGTGCAGGAGATCCAGAAGAAGTTCACGGACCCCAAGCGGCGCCAGGAAGAGATGATGAAGGCGTACCGCGAGGCGGGCGTCAATCCGCTGGGCTGCCTGGGGCCGCTCGTGCTGCAGTTCCCCGTCCTGATCGCGCTCTTCTATGCGATCCGCCAGACCCTCGCGATCTCGCCGGAGGCGCTCGACAACCTCTCCGGCCATCTCTACTCGTGGAGCTACATCCAGAGCGCCATCCCGCTCGAGGAGAGCTTCATCGGCATCAACCTGGCCGAGGGCGCGTCCATCAACGTGCTCAACCTGAACCTGCTCGTCGTCGTGCTCGTGGGCTTCTCAACGTGGGCCCAGTCGAAGACGACGGTCATGGTTGCGACCGACGAACGGGCGCGCACGCAGCAACAGATGATGCAGTGGATGCTGCCCATCATGTTCATGTTCTTCGGTCTCAGCTTCCCCAGTGGAGTGAGCCTCTACTGGGTGGTCACCTCCTTCGTGAGCGTGGGCTTCAACGTCGTCACCTACGGCTTCCCCGCGCTCAACATCCCACCGCTCATCGGGCCGCCAACGCCGACACCACCGGTCGAGGCGGCGATAGTGGAATCTTCGGAGGGCACGGACGCACCAAGGCGCCGGCCCAGCCGCGAATTGAGGACATCTGCTCATGGATCACGCCGAAGCAAACGGAAAAACCGTCGACGACGCGCTTAAGGCGGCGCTTGCCAAGCTCAACGCCACCGTTGACGAAGTCGACATCACCGTCCTGGACGAGGGCCAGCGCGGGGGGCGCCTGTTCGGTCGCGGCGCGCGCGATGCCGTCGTCCGGGTCGAACGCCGCGCCGGGGGCCCGCGCGAGAGCGCGCCCGAACCGCCCGATACCAGCATTCCCCGGGGCCGTGGGGCCCGCGGCGGGAGTGGTGGCGCCGGCCGTGGCGGAAGCGGCGGCCCGGGCCGTGGCCGTGGGGGTCGCCGGCGAGGCGGCAGCGGCGGACCGCGTGGCGGCTCCGGTGGGGGCCGGCGCGGCCCTCGCGCCGAGCGCGCGCCCGAGCTGACCGAACAGGACTTCTTCGGCGAGGGCGAAACGCCCCCCGCCCGCAGCGCACCGCAGCGCCGCGGTTCCGGAGGCGGCAACGGCCAGCCCCGGAGCTCCTCGGGCGATGGCCCGTCGCGCCGCGACCGCTCGCGCAGGCGCCGGCGCGAGGAGAACATCGAGCCCGACATCAACGCCGAGGAGGTCGATCTCGCCGCCGAGGTAGTCGACTCCATCCTCCAGATCCTCGAGATCGACGCCGACATCAACATCCGCGAGCCCGTCACGGCCGGTGACGGGCTGGGGAGCGCCCGCGCCGTCATCGACATCTCCGGGGACGACCTGGGCATGCTCATCGGACGGCGGGGCGAGAGCCTGATGGCCTTCCAGTACGTCGTGAACCTCATCATGACGCGGCGCTACCCGGGCCGCGGCTCGGTCACGATCGACGTCGAGGAGTACCGCCGGCGCCGCGAGGACCAGGTCGTGTCGCTGGCCGAGCGCATGGCCGAGCGCGTGCGCGACATCGGCGACTCCATCACGCTCGAGCCGATGTCGGCCGCCGAGCGCCGTCTTGTCCACCTCGCCCTTGTCGACGACCCGGACGTCGAGACCAACAGTGTCGGCGAGGGGGATAGCCGCAAGGTCGTGATCAGCCTGTTGGAGGATTGAGCGGAACATGAGCCGGACGTCCGCGCCGAGAGTCGTGATCGTGGGGAACGTGACCGAGGACCTCACGCCCGAGGGCGCGTGGACGCCCGGCGGACCCGCGCTCTACGGCGCTCGCGCCGCCGCCGCCCTGGGGGCGGACGTGACCCTCGTGACCCGCGTGCCCGCGGACTACGACCGCACTCCCTTCGAAGGACTGACCCTGGAGGAGCTTCCCGCCGCGGGTGCTCCACGCTTCGAGAACACCTACCCGACCGGCAGCATCCGCCTTCAGGCGCTGCACCAGGCGGGCGAGCCGATCGGGAGTGGCGACCTGCCCGCCGGCCTGACGGCCGACGCCGTCATCGCCGCCCCCGTGCTCGACGAGCTGGCCGAATTCCCGCCGGTCGAGGCCCCTATCCGCATCGTCGCGCTGCAGGGCGCGCTTCGCTGGGGCATGCCGGGGCGGGCCATCAAGCGCGCGCCATACGCGCCTTCGCGGGCGCAGGCGGTGCAGCCCCGGGACGCCATCGCGGTCTTCAGCGACGAGGACGCCGACGATCCGCCCGGTCTGGCGGGAGGCCTCTCCCGGCGAGGCCCCGTCGTCGTGACACGCGGGGCCCGCGGCGCCTGGCTCTACCGCAAGGGAGCGCGCAGCGTGCTGCCGGGCTTCGCGACCAACGTCACGGACGTCACGGGCGCCGGCGATGGCTTCGTGGCGGCGCTCGCCGTGCGGCTGGTGGAGACGGGGGACTTGTTCGAATCGTGTACATTCGCGAATGCAATGGGGTCGCTGATGGTGGAGCGGAGTGGCCTGGAGGAGATGCCGTCACGCGAGGATGTCGACGCGCGCGTGCGGCGGGGGCCAGCGGATGTCTGAGATCATCGCCTTCGTGAACCAGAAAGGCGGCGTGGGCAAGACCACCACCGCCCTCTCGCTGGCGGCCGCCCTGGGGCGACGGGACGAACGCGTCCTCCTGATCGACCTCGATGCACAGGCCAACGCCACCAGCGCGGCCGGTCTCGAAGGGGTCTCGGGGCCTTCCATCTACGAGGCCCTGATGATGGAGGCCCAGCCGCGCGACTGCATCGTGCAGGTGGAAGGGGAGGAGTTCGATCTGCTGCCCGCGACCCGCGAGCTTTCGGGCGCGGAGGTGGAGCTGGCGCCGGCCATGGCCCGCGAGCAGCGTCTCAAGAACATCTGCGACCCCCTGGCCGACGACTACGACTGGATCTTCATCGACTGCCCGCCCTCCCTCGGCATTCTCACGGTCAACGCCCTCACGGCCGCGACGAGCGTGGTCATCCCCGTGCAGTGCGAGTACCTCCCCATGGAGGGCCTCGCGCGGCTGATGGAGACGCTCGCCCTCGTGCGGAGCAACCTCAATCCCCGCCTGCGCACGCTCGGGCTCGTCCTCACGATGCTCGACCGGCGCACGCGCCTGGCCCGCGAAGTGGCGGCCGACGTGATGACCCACTTCCCCAACCAGACCTTCAACACCGTGATTCCGCGCGCCGTGAGCATTGCCGAGGCGCCGAGTTACGGCCAGTCGATCTTTCGGTACAGCCCGGGAAGCCGTGCCGCCACCGCCTACCGGCGCCTGGCGAACGAGCTCACGGAGCGCGTGGGGGTGAGCGCATGACGCAGCCACGACGAGGACTCGGACGGGGGCTCGACGCCCTCCTGCCCGGCGGCGCCGAGGAGGCGACCCCTCCCGGCCGGACGCTGCAGGAAATCGATATCGACCTGATAGCGCCCAACCCGGAGCAGCCGCGCACCAACTTCCCGCCCGAGCAGCTGCGGGAGCTGGCGGAGTCGATCCGCGAGCACGGCGTCCTCCAGCCGCTCGTGGTGAGCCTGGAGGAGGAGGGTGGCTACCGGCTCATCGCCGGCGAACGCCGCCTGCAGGCCGCCCGCCTGGCCGACCTGCCGACCGTGCCCGTCGTCGTGCGCGAGGTGGATGGTTCGGAGCTGCTGGAGCTGGCCCTGGTCGAGAATATCCAGCGCGCCGACCTGAACCCGATCGAGGAGGCGCTGGCCTACCGCCGCCTGCTCAGCGAGTACGGGCTCACGCAGGAGGAAGTGGCGAAGCGGGTGGGGCGCAGCCGCGCCGCCGTCGCGAACGCCACCCGCCTGCTCCAGCTGGAGTCGGAGATCCGCCGCAGCCTGGTGGCCGGCGAGATCCGCGAGGGCCACGCCCGCGCCCTGCTGGGCATGCCCGAGGGCCCCGGACGTCTCGAGGTCTGGCGAGAGGCCGTGCGCCGCGGCCTCAGCGTGCGCGAGACCGAGGCGGCCGTGCGCCGCGCGCTCTCGCCGAGGGCGGCGCGTCCACCCACGGCGCCCTCCTCCTCCCCGCCGGGAACCCCCATGCGCGACCTCGAGACGAACCTGCGGCGCGCCCTCGGCACGCGCGTGACCGTCTCGGCGCACCGTGCGGGAGGCGCCCGCATCGTTGTCGATACCTACAGCGACGAGGAGCTCGAGGCCGTCACCAACCGGCTGTTGTCGCTCTAGGCGAGGCTCGAACCCGGCCTTTACTTGCGTTACGTGGGCGGGCGGTAAGGTGATCGCGTGGAGCAGCGTGCGAGACGGCCTGAGGTAACGCTGGTCCCGGGAGGCGCGTGATGGGCGCGGAGGAGCGCCTGCGAGAGCTGGGCATCGAGCTGCCGGAGCCGGCCACACCGGCCGGGTCCTACGTGCCCGCCCGTCTCCATGGCGACCTGCTCGCGGTCTCCGGACAGCTGCCGCTCACGCCCGGCGAGCCCCTCCGCACCGGCCGCTGCGGCGAGGACGTCACGGTGGAGGAGGGCTATGCCCTCGCCCGCCAGTGCGCCCTCAACGGCCTCGCTGCCGCCCGTGCCGCGCTGGGGTCTCTGGACCGGGTTGCGGGTGTCGTGCGCGTCGGCGGCTACGTCGCCGCGCCCGCCGGCTTCACCCAGCACCCGGCGGTCATCAACGGCGCGTCGGACCTGCTCGTCGAGGTGTTCGGCGAGGCCGGGCGCCATGCCCGTGCGGCCGTTGGCATGGCCTCGCTGCCCCTCGGCGCTCCCGTAGAGGTTGAGTTCCTGTTCGAGGTCGCCAGGGAGGGCGGATAGACAGGAGGAAGGCGGAGAGAGATGGATGTGCAGAATAGAACCCGTCCCGTACACCCCGGAGAAATCCTCGCCCGCCGGTTGGATGACCTTGACCTGACCATCAAGGCCTTTGCCGGCGAACTGGCCGTCCCCGTGAGCAGGGTCTCCGCGATCCTGAAGGGCCGCAGCCGTATCAACGCCGACACGGCCCTGCGCCTGGCGCGGTACTTCGGCACGACACCCGAGTTCTGGGTGTATCTCCAGCAGACCTACGAGTTGCGCGTCGCCGAGCTGGAAGCCGGCGAGGAGATCAACGCCCAGGTCCAGCCGCGAGCCTGCCTCGACCCGTCCCGTTAGCACCAGACCGTGGCCGCCTCGCGCTCCCGGCAAGGGCGCTTTCGCGGGATCCTTCGTGAGCTTGCGCTCCTTGCACCGGGGCGGGGTAAGGTGGATTCAAGGGAGGAAACCGAGGCAGGAGGTTCGCCGATGAAGGTCGCTATCACGGGAAGTACGGGGCTGCTGGGGGGTGCGGTCGCCAGCGCCCTCGAAGGGCGTGGCGACGAGGTTGTACGCATCGCGCGGGGAGGCGCGGGCGCCGAAGGCGTCGACTGGGCTCCGGCCGAGGGCTGGGTGCGCGAGGGCGCCTTCGATGGCTGTGACGCCGTCCTCCACCTGAGCGGCGCTTCCGTCGGGGAAGGCCGCTGGACCGAGGCCCGCAAGGCGGAGCTGCGCTCCAGCCGCATCGAGACGACGCGCGTGCTCGTCGAGCACCTTGCGTCGTTCGACCAGAAGCCCGGACGGCTCGTGGTCGCCTCCGCGGTCGGGTTCTACGGCGACCGCGGCGACGAGCTCCTCACGGAGGAGTCGCCACGGGGCGAGGGCTTCCTGGCGGATATGACCGTGGACTGGGAGACGGAGTCGGAGAAGGCCAACGCCGCCGGTATCCCCACGGCGATGGCCCGCTACGGGGTCGTCTTCGCCAACGATGCGCCCGCCTTCAAGCGGCTCACGTTGCCCTTCCGCTTCGGGGCCGGTGGCCGGCTGGGGAGCGGGCGCCAGTACATGCCCTGGATCACGCTCGACGATGCCGTGGCCGCCACCATCCACCTGCTCGACGGCGAGCTGACTGGTCCCGTGAACGTGGTCGCGCCCGTGGCCACGACCAACGCCGACCTGACGCGAGCGCTCGGGCGCGTGATGCGCCGCCCGGCGTTCATGATGGTGCCCCGCTTCGCCATGCGGCTCGCCCTGGGCGAGCTTGCCGACGCCCTGCTCTTCGCCAGCAACCGCGTCGCCCCGGAGCGGCTGGCGGCCGACGGCTTTGAGTTCTCGCAGCCGGAGATAGAGGGGGCGCTGCGCTCGCTCCTCCGGAGCTAGGCGCGATGGCGATCCACCGCATGGCCGCGAGGCAGGTGGTGCCCGTCTCGCTCGACGAGGCCTGGGCGTTCTTCTCGAATCCGCGCAACCTGCCCGTGATCACGCCCCCCTGGCTCGCGATCGAGGTCACCTCCGACCCGCCCGAGGAGATGTATCCGGGCCTCATCATCACCTACAACGTGCGGCCCTTCCTGGGGGTCCCCCTCCCCTGGGCGACGGAGATCACGCACGTCGAGGACCGCGTGCGCTTCGTCGACGACCAGCGCATCGGTCCCTACAGCCTCTGGCACCACGAGCACGACTTCCGCGAGGTGGAGGGCGGCACCGAGGTGCGCGACACGGTCCACTACGCCATCCCCTTCGGCCCGCTGGGCGATGTCGTCGTGCAGCTGGCGGTCCGCCCTCGCGTGCGGTCCATCTTCGAGTACCGCCGCGAGGTCCTCGGGGAGCGGTTCGGCCCGGCCCCGCGCTAGCCCTTAGCGCACGTCCCGGGCGACCAGGTCCTCGACCGTTTCGCGGCGCTGGAGCAGGCGCGACTCGCCGTCGCGGACGGCGACGACGGGCGGGCGCAGGGCCATGTTGTAGTTGCTCGACATCGCGAGGTTGTAGCCACCGCTCGCCGGCAGGGCGACGAGCTCACCCGCCTCGAGCCGCGGGAGCTCGGCGTCGCGCACGAGGATATCGCCGCTCTCGCAGTACTTCCCCGCGACCGTGACGGTCTCCACGGGCTCGTCGAGGGGGCGGTCGACGGGCACGGCCTCGTAGCCGGAGCCGTACATCGCCGGGCGGATGTTGTCGGCCATGCCCCCGTCGACGGAGACGTAGGTGCGCACGCCCGGGATCTCCTTGCGTGCGCCGACGGTGTAGACGGCCACCATCGCCCGCCCGATGAGCGAGCGTCCCGGCTCGATGTGCAGGGACGGCTGCTCCAGACGGTGTTCGGCGAGGGCGCTCTCCATCGAGCGGGCGACGCGCTCGGCGTACTCGGCGATGGCGGGGGCGTGCTGCTCGCGGGTGTAGGCGAGGGCGAAGCCGCCCCCGGGGCTGTACTCGTCAAAGCTGAAGCCGTGCGTGTCTCCCATCTGCGCGGCGAAGGCGCACATCACGTCGCTCGCCTGCTCGTACGGCTCGATCTCGAAAATGGGCGAACCCAGGTGCACGTGCAGGCCGCGCAAGTCGATGTTGGGGGCGGCCATGGCGGCGCCAACCGCGCGCTCGGCGTCGCCGTTGGCGATGGCGAAGCCGAACTTGGAGTCGAGCACGCCCGTGGTCGTCTTGGCGTGCGTGTGGGGGTCCACGTTGGGTGAGACGCGCAGGAGGATCGGCTGCCGCGCGCCCGCTTCGCCCGCGATGCGGTCGAGCTCGCCGAGCTCGTGGAAATTGTCGACGACGATGCGGCCGACGGCGTCGTCGCTGACGGCCGCATCGAGCTCCTCGGCGCTCTTGTTGTTGCCGTGGAAGTAGAGGTGCGAGGAGGGGAAGCCCGCCGCCCGCGCGATCGCCAGCTCCCCGCCGCTGACTACGTCCATCCCCAGCCCTTCCTCCGCTACGATGTTCGCGAGGGGCAGGCTCAGGTACGCCTTGGCCGCGTAGAGCACCGAGACCTCGGGCCAGCGGGACTCGAACTCGTGGCGGTACTCGCGGGCGGTCTCGCGGAAGTCCTGCTCGTCGAACACGTAGAGGGGCGAGCCGTACGTCTCGGCCAGCTCGCGGAGGTCGCACCCGCCGACGCTCAGGCGCTCGGCGGGGGAGAGCGTGGTCGTGTGGGGCAGGACGTGGCGGTAGGGGAGGGCGTCGAGGGATGCAGCGTTCGGCATGATCGCGATTATGGGGCGCGCCGGTCGTACCGCCCAACGGCGGCGGGGGCGGGCGCCACGCGACGCCCTATACTGCCCTCATGGCCGAGGAAGCACGCCTCTCCCACCTGGACGAACGTGGCGGCGCGCGCATGGTGGACGTTTCCGGCAAGGCGGTTACCGCGCGAGAGGCGGTGGCGGAGGGGTTCGTCGCCATGCGTCCCGAGACCCTGGCCCTCATCCAGGAGGGGGGACTGCCCAAGGGCGACGTGCTCGCCGTCGCGCGCGTCGCGGGCATCCAGGCGGCCAAGCGCACAAGCGAGCTCATCCCGATGTGTCACCCCCTCCCCATCGCCGCCGTCGCCATCGCCCTCGATCCCGCGGACGACTCGCGCCTGCGCGTGGAGGCGACGGTGCGTACGGAGGGACGCACGGGCGTCGAGATGGAAGCGCTCACGGCGGTGGGCGTAGCGGCGCTCACGGTTTACGACATGTGCAAGGCCGTGGACCGCGGAATGCGCATCGAGGGGGTGCGCCTGCTGGAGAAGCGCGGGGGCAAGAGCGGGGAGTGGCGCGCGGACGGGTAGTAGCGCGCTAGATGGTGTCCCCTGTGGCCGGTTCCGTATCGGCGTCGTCCGGGGGAGACTCCGTGAAAGGTTCGCCCCGCTCCTCGGCCTCCATGCGACGCTCAAGCCAGGAACGCCACGCCTCGTGGGCCTTGGACCGTCCCACCACCTCGCCCTCGGCCAGGCCTTCCTTCCGGCCCTCCTCGCGGCGTTGCCGCCGGACTCGTTCCAGGCCCTCTTCCAACCTTCTCGCGATGACCACGATGCTCCTCCCGACCTCAGTGAGCACGAGGGCGGCCGCGGCCGCCGTGATGGCGAGCGGCGCGCTCTCCGACCATACCGCAAGGGTCGAGTCGAGCAGCGAATCGCCGCCCTGAAACGCGCGCAGGGACGCGAGCGCCATGCCCGCGAAGAACAGCGCGACGAAGACCACGAAGTAGATGTCTCTCGCCTGCCTGCTGACGCTCCATATCGACTCCCGGTCCTGCTCCCGTTCCAGTTGCGGCCCTCCGGCGTGTGCCCGCGAACTCGCGCGGAACGGTTCTCCTGCTTGCGAACAACATACAAAACGACAAGGGAGTTCTCAACCCCTCTCCGGAAACCTGAGCGACACCTACCCCTCGCCCCAGACTCGCTGGATGGCGGTGGCGACGCCGTCCTCGCTGGCCGTGCCCGTCACGAAGTCGGCCGCGTCCTTCAGGGCCCGGGGCGCGTCGCCCATGGCCACGCCCATTCCCGCGAGCTCGATCATCGGGAGGTCCACTTCCGTGTCGCCGAAGGCGACGGCCTCGCCGGGCGGGATGGCGAACGCCTCGCAGAGGCGAAGCAGCGCCGGTCCCTTGCCGGCGTTTGCGTGCGTAACGGCCATGATCTCGCGTCCGGAACTCGTCAGGGCCCGCTCGGCGCGAAGACCGGCGGCCTGCACCGCCGACTCCAGGGCCGCAAAGCCGGGGTCGTCTGGGCCCGTGAACGGCGCGATCACGTACGTCCGCCCGAGGGCGACGTCGGTGAGGCTGGCGACGGTGGCCGCGGGACCCCGCGCCTCCGGCGTCGGGAGGCGCCGGAACGCGCCCTCCTCCGTTCCGCCGACCGCGCGCCAGTCGTGCTCGTCGCACAGTTGGGCGATGGCGCGGGCGGCTTCCGGCGGCAGGACCACCTGGGCGATGGGCTCGCCGTTCGCGTGGCGGATGTCGGCCCCGGCGGCCGCGATCACGGCCGAGACCGCGCCCCGGAGGGGCTGCAGGGTGGGGTGTGCGAGCTCGTAGGGACGAGCCGTGGCGGCCGCGATCACGACGCCCCTCGCCGCCAGCCCCTCGACCGCCGCGATCGTGGCCGGCGAGAGCTTCCCGCTCGGACCCACGAGGGTCCCGTCGATGTCGAAGGCGGCGAGACGGTAGCGCACGGAGGTCACGATACGGGAAGCCTCAGTGCGAACCCTGGGCGGGCTCCGCGAGCGCGGGGATGCCCTCGATGATGGTCACCGGGACCGTCTCGTAGCGGGCCACGCCCTCGGCGGTGAGCTCGACGAGGAGGATGACGGAGTCGTTCGCCGGGTCCCAGAAGCCGTCGAAGACGAAGTTGCCGAGGCTGTAGGCGATGAGCCCGCCGCCGTACTCCTCGATCGGTTGCAGGACGTGCGGGTGGGACCCGATGACGAGTGTCGCGCCCGCGTCGATGGCGGCGCGCGCCTGCTCGCGCTGGGCCTCGCTCGGCTCCAGATCCCACTCGATGCCGAAGTGGAGGAGCACGACGACGAGGTCGGCGCCGTCCCGCGCCGCCTCGATGTCCGCGGTCATCGTGGGTGTGTCGAGCCAGGCGACGCCGGGCGTCTCATCCGTCGCGTCCCAGACGCGCGGGTCGAAGCCGCTGCCCTCCACCGGAACCGTGACGTAGGCGAGGAAGGCGATCGTCAGGCCATCGAACTCGAACCGGGTGGGGGCGTGCGCCACAGTCCGGTTCGGTCCCGCGCCCACGCTACGGATGCCCCCCCTGGCGAGCAGCGTCTGCGTCTCGGCAAGGGACTCAGTCCCGTAGTCGAGGGAGTGATTGTTCGCGAGCGAGACGAGGTCGATCCCCGCCAGTGCGAGCGCCTCCACGGCGATGGGTGGTGCGCGGAAGGTGTAGGCCTTGGGCGCGGGCGTCCCGGTGATGCCGACGGCGCTCTCGAGGTTGGCGACGGCGATGTCGACCCCTACAAGGATGCTGGCCACGGCCGCGAACGCGACCTCCGGCCCCTCTGCCTCCAGTCGTGCGCCCACGCTTCGCCCCAGCATGACGTCCCCGACGGCGGCGAGCAGCACGCGGGCAGGGGGTGGCGTAGGTGTGGGGTCGGGTGTAGGCACAGTGCTCGGGGAGGGCGTGGGAGTCGGGGTGGCGGGCGCGGTGGGGCTCGGTGCAGCGGTGGGAGGAGCGGCGGTGGGCGTGGGGGCTGGGGTCGCGGGCGGGGGAGCGGGCGCGCCCGCGGCGACGCACCCGACGGCCAGTGTCGCCGTGCCAATGACCGCCGCGAACAGGAGGGCTCCGGCCCGCGCGCGCTGCCGCTGCTCAGGCGCCAAGCAGGCCCTCGCGCTGCATGCTCACGAACTGCTCGCCTGCGATCACGATGTGGTCGTGGAGGCGAAGGTCGAGCGATGCGGCCCCGGCGGCGATGTCCCGCGTCAGGTCGATGTCGCGCGGGCTCGGGGTGGCGCGGCCCGAGGGGTGGTTGTGCGCGAGGACGACCGACGACGCGTCCAGCATGATGGCGTCCTTGAAGATCTCGGCGATGCGGAAGGGAACCGAGTGGACGCTGCCGGGAAATATCGTGGGCGTTCCGAGCAGGCGACCCCCGGAGTCGGCGCAGAGCACGTGCAACTCCTCGCGGGACCGGCCCTGGAAGTGCCCCCGCAGGTAGCCGAACACGGCCTCGGGGGAGGTGAGGAGCGGGCGGGCGTCACCGTCGACGCGGGGCATCCGCCGCCCCAGCTCGATGGCCGCCGCCAGCTGCGCCGCCTTTGCCGGTCCAAGCCCTCGCGTTCGCTGGAGCGCCTTCGCGTCCGCACGCAGCAGGCCGCCGAGGCCTCCGTGCTGCTCGAGCAGCCCGCGGGCGAGGTCGATCACGTTTTCTCCGTGCGTACCCGAGCCGGCGATGATGGCGATCAGCTCGGCGTCGCTGAGCACGCCGGGGCCGTGCCGAAGAAGCTTCTCCCGGGGGCGCTCGTCCCCCGCCAGGTCGTGGATGGTGCGGTAGCCGCCCGTGGCGCCGTCGCTCATGGGAAGGAACGCCCGGGCTCAGTCTCGCTCGATCAGGAGCGGATCCGGTTCGGGAAGGCCCGCTTCCTCGGGCCCCTCCGGTGCGATGTCCAGGCCCTCGGGCGGTTCTTTCTTCTCGACGACGGCCGCGATCATCGAGGCCGGGAAGTACTCGATTTCGACGTAGTCGTCCTTCTCGACCATCAGGTACTGCACGCGGTCGGTGCGGAGGATCTTGTCGTGGTCGATGCGCAGGTAGTTGCTGCGAGCGATCAGGTCGAACTTCGCCCAGCGGCGGGTGACGAACCCCTCGAGCATGACGGTGCGGCCCCGCAGATCGCGGAGGGGCTGGATGCTCTGGAAGCCGAGCAGCGCGGCGAAGATGAGCAGGACGATCGGCGCCACCCAGCCCGCGCCGTCGTCTGTGGCGACCTGGCGGACAAGGAAGTACACGCCGCCGCCCGCGCTCGCGAGGAACGGCGGCGTCCATATGATGGCGGCGCGCAGCAGCCCCCGGTGGGCCCTCCGCAGCTTGTCCTCGCGCGCGCCGGCCATTACCGCGGCACCAGGATGATCTGGCCGATCTGAAGCGTGTTCGGATCGAGGCCGGGGTTCAGATCGAGGATGGCATCGACGCTCGTGCCGAAGCTCTCCGCGATGTCGGACAGCGTATCGCCTGACACGATCTCGTAGTCGAAGGCGGCGGGCGCCGGCGTGGGGGTGGGCGTTGCCGCCGGCGTGGGCGGCGGTGTGGGTGTAGCTGCCGCCGGAGTGGGGGTGGGGTCGGGCGTGGCGGGCGGCGCCGGTGTTGGCGTTGAGGGCTGGGCTGTGGCCGTTGGCTCGGGGGTGGCGGTCGGCTCGGCGGTCGGGGCCGCGGGCCGGACCAGCTCGGCCTGGCTCTTGCTCTCCGGGGGACGGAGCACGAGGAATAGCGCCAGGAACGAGCCCACCACCAGCGCCGCGATCGAGCCGCGGTAGGCCCATGCTGAGGGGGTGGCGCGCTCGGGCGGGTCCGGCTGGCCGTGGAGTCCCGGATCGGTGCTCACGAATGCGAGCGTACCACCCCCCGCCGCCCACGTGCCTGCGAGCCGTCAGTCGGCGGGCGCCAGCCTCCGGGTTGCCAGCGGGCGTGGCCGCCCGTGGGCGCGAAGCTGCTCATGGAAGGTCCGCAGCCGGGCTTCCCCCCACCCGCGAAGGCGCTCCGCGACATCCTCGCCCGCGTTCAGGCGGTCGATCGCGAAGGCCGCCCAGGCGATGGCGGCGTAGCCGGCTGCGCCGGTGGCGAGGATGTCCTCGAGGGCGTCCGGCAGGGTGGAGCCTTCCTCATCGAGCGTGTGGCGGGCGAGGTAGCGGAGGCGGGCCTTCTCCCCACGGGGCGGCGAGAGCAGATCCAGCGTGATCGTTCCTGCCCACACGGTGAAGGGCACGGACCGGTGGGGGAACGCGTCGGCCGGCAGCTCCACCGCGCGAAGCTCGAGGAAGTCCGGCAGCGCGGTCGTGCTCAGCTCGCGGCTGCCGGGCGTCGTGGCGACCGTGGTGGTCGCCTCCAGGGGCGCCGCCAGGCTCGCATCGGCGAGGGCGCGGGAGACATGGCGGTCGAGCTCGGCGTCGCTCCAGCGGGCGGCCTTCTCGTCGAGGTCGCGCAGGTTGGTGCGGACGCGGTCGCGGATGTCGGAAAGGGTTGTCATGGGCGACACGGTGGGCAACGCCGCCCGGAGCGCGAAGGCTCGCCTGTCACCGCGCGGTTCGGAGGCTAGCCCGAGGCGACGAGCCGGTAGCCCACGTTGCGAACGGTCTCGATGAAGGTGTGGCCGTGGATCTCGATCTTCGAGCGGATGCGCCGGATGTGAACGTCGACCGTACGCGCGCCGCCGAAGTAGTCGTAGCCCCACACGCGGTTCAGCAGCTGCTCGCGGGTGGAGACCCGCCCGGCGTTCATGGCCAGGTAGCGGAGCAACTCGTACTCCTTGAAGGTGAGCACGACCGGCTCCCCCGCAACGGTCACGCGGTAGTTGGCGAGGTCGATCGTGAGGGCCCCGGAGCGCACGAAGTTCTCGGTGTCGATGCCGTGACGGCGGTAGAGAGCGCGCTCCACCCGGCGGCGCAGCTCGCCAGGGGCGGCGGGCAGCACGATGAAGTCGTCGGCGGGGGAATCGAAGGGCATGCGGTCGAGCTGTTCGGGTCCGAGGACGTGCAGGAGCACGAGGTCGTGTTCGCCGGAGGCGGCCGCCAGCCGGTCGATGGCGGTGCTGGAGAGGTCGCGCAGGTCCAGCAGGAGCACGCCCGCGAAGTCGCGCTCGATCTCACCCAGCCGCGCCGGTTCGAGCACGGTTGCGTTCAACCCCGCTCCCTCCAGCTCGGGCGCGAGGGCGAGCAGATCCGGCTGGCCGCTGACGATCAGGACGGCGTTCACAGGCCCCAGTATAGGCACGGGATGCACCCGGGCATGCCGCTCCGTGTTACCGGCGGGTTACAGGTTAGGCCGCCGGCTCAACGATGGCGGACATGCTGCCCACGCTGATCTCCATCAGCGGGTCGGGACCGTAGGCGTGGATCTGTTCCTGTTTCAACAGGCACTCGTCCTTCGCGCCCGTCATCAGGATCGCTTGGCCCTGGCTGTCGACGACGGAGGCGATGCCGAATGCCTTCTCGCGCGAATAGCCGAAGAGGTCCCCGAGCATGCGGATGACGTACTGGTAGGTGTGGCTGTCGTCGTCCAGCAGGATGAGGTGGCAGGGCTGCTCGAGCTCCTCATCGACCTCGGGCTGGTCGACGACCTCGGGGAGGTTGGGGGTGGTCACGCTGGCACTGTAGCGAGGGGCGGCGGCGAGCGGCAAGGCGGCGGGAACTATGGAGTTGGGTGTTTTAGGAGCTAACTCCCGCTCCCTAGGATTCACTCAGTCAAGCAAATCCTGCTGTTCGTGGTACCCAAGGAGAATACCGGCACACAATCGCATACTTCTGATGGGGACACTAATGGCTCGCATATCGCTGAGGTAGTACCGTGAATCCCGGTAGACGTCCTTGCCATCCTTCATGGCGCGATTCCAGTGTTTCTGGAAATCACTACTGCCAGGACCACGGGACTGCATCGGAGTTAGGCGTGCTAGCTCCTCAAGGTTGTGTCGGGGAGGGACTGGGGGATCGATCAGCATTTTCAAGCCGATCTCTAACGCAAGTGCAAGATTGGATGATGCTATGAGGGAGCGCCCGAGAGGGTCGTGGCCATGCCCATAGTCTTCAACGCGAGACCAGTGCCGATCAGCATCTTCGACTAGGAGGCGCATGTACTCCAAAAGCGAGCGTCTCTTCCAATTGTCTCGGGTTCCCGATCTCATAAACACAGCGAGCTCTAACTCACCGCTCTCATTGATGTTCCGCAACATGCCGCCATCGTGGAGTGAGGGGGCAATGTCGACAGCTTCCTCAAGCGAGTCCGATTGCGACACATGGAATACGTTCTCAGAGGCAGGGAAGGAGAGCAGATCAGGGTAGAGCGGAGGTTCAGGGCTGGCAGGGGGAGCAGGCAATTCACATTCTCCATGCGCGCTTGGAGTGAGTATGTAGGGTGAAGTCTATCGTCCCCTAAGGCGGCCCTGCTGCCATGCGAGGCTTCGAGATCGCGCGCGGACGCCCCACGGTTCGGCGAATCCTTGCCCCGGAGTTCGCCCGTGACGGCCACCCCCTTCCCCCTCCAGCTCCGCGCCCTCGACCAGGACCGCCTGCGCCGCTACCGCGAGCACCTCGCCTTCTACGAAGGCGAACAGTGGCCGGGACGCGCCCGTCGCGGCGAGCGCCGCCTTGTGCTCAACTACGCGAAGGCGTTCGTCGACAAGATCACGAGCTACCTGTTCGAGGGGCACGCCCTCCAGGTGCGTCCCCTCGACCCCCTCGATCGCGCGGCCGTCGAGCGTGCGCGGGTTGCGGAGCAGGCGTGGCGCGCCGTGGAGGCCGCCAACGGCCTCGAGCGCCTCGACTTCGAGACCGAGCTCGATTGCGCCGTGCTCGGCGACGCCGCCTACAAGGTCACCTGGGACGTGGAGGAGGGGCGCGTGCGCATCTCCGCGCCGGACGTGCAGGGCATCCATGTCTGGCGCGCGCCCGACGACGCTTCGCGCATCGAGGCGGTCGCCTCGCAGTACGCGGCGGGCGACGCGCCCTCCGCCACCTCCTCCCTGCCCCTCTCCCCCTCGGCCGTCGAAAACCTCGTGACGGAGCGCTGGACGAGCGAGACGTTCGAGCTGTGGCGCGGACCCGAGCTGGAGCGCCGCGAGGCGAACCCGTACGGGTTCATCCCCTTCGTCGTCTTCCCGAACGTGAGCGAGCCGAAGCAGCCGTGGGGGTCAAGCGACGTGGGTCCGCTGGCCGAACCCAACCGCGAGCTGAACCGGGCCTTCAGCCAGCTCAGCCAGATACTTGAGCTCTCCGGGAACCCGATCGCGGTGCTCGAAGGGGTGGCGGGTTCGGAGGACATCGCCGTCGAGCCGGGCGCCGTCTGGGAGGTGCCCGAGCGCGCCCGTGCCTACCTGCTCGACCTGCTGCAGGGCGGCGGGGCCGCCCTCCACCGCGACTACATCGACCTCGTCTACCGCACCCTGCACGACCTCGGGGAATCGCCCCGCACGGCCTTCGGCCAGAACCCCGCCGGCCTGAGCGGTGTCGCCCTCAACGTCGAGCTGGACCCGGTGGCGCGGAAGGTGGCGCGCAAGCGGCTCATCCGCACGCCCGTCTACGAGCGCCGCGCGATGCTCGCCCTGCGCCTGCTGTCGCGCTACGAGGGCCTGGCCATCGAGGGCCTGCAGGCGGAGGCGCTGTGGGGCCCCGTCCTCCCCGCCGACCGCTCCCGCCAGGTCGCCGACGAGCGCTCGCTCGTCGAGGCCGGCATCCGCTCACGCCGCACCGCCGCCGAACGCCTCGGGTCCGAGGACCCCGAGGCCGAGTGGTCGCGCGTCCAGGAGGAGCGCGCCGCGCTCCCGCGAGAGTAGGAAGCGAGGCGCTGTCGCGCCGCTGCGTGGGGGCGGGGGTGGGGACCAGCCACCAGCCACCAACCACCAGGCACCAACTAGAAGGGCTTGAAGATCGCGAGCCAGGCCATCAGCGGGACGCTCAGCACGAGGGCTGTGCCGAACACCAGCGGGACGCGGTCGTCGAGGATCTCCTGGAGCTCGTCGGTGACCTCGCCCTGCTTTGCGGCGATGAGGGCGGCGGTGCGCGCCCGTCGCAGCCCGAAGCCCATGAGCGGCAGGCAGACGAGCCAGAACAGCACGAAGAGCCCCGTCAGCGCCGCCAGCCAGCCGTCGCGGATGAAGTCGTACTCGGCCACGCCCCAGAAGAACCCGGTCGCGCCCGAGAGCATGGCCCCGGGCAGGAGGACGCGCGTCTCGTTCTGGGCGGCCTCGACGAGGGCGTACATCTGGAACTGGACGTCGTTCGAGAGCCAGGCCCGCACGATCAGGGGGTAGGTGGCGCCCAGCCCGGCGCCCATCCAGAGCAGGGCGAGGATGTGAACGATGCGCCAGGCGTCCACTAGCTGGCGGGAACGGCGGAGGTGACGGCCTCGCTGGTCGGGGCGTGGCGGGCGAGGCCGGCGCTCACGAAGGCGTGGAAGAGGGGATGAGGTCGGTTGGGGCGGCTCTGCAGCTCGGGGTGGAACTGCGTGCCCAGCATGAAGGGGTGGTCCGCAACCTCCGCGATCTCCGCCAGCGTCCCGTCGGGCGAGGTGCCGGCGACCTTGAGGCCGGCCTCCTCCATCTCGTCGCGGAAGCGGTTGTTCAGCTCCCAGCGGTGGCGGTGGCGCTCGTTGATCAGGTCCTCGTCGTACGTCTCGGCGGCGAGGCTCCCGGGGCGCAGGCGGCAGGGGTACCAGCCCAGCCGCATCGTGCCCCCCTTGGCCACGACGCCCTCCTGCTCCTCGAGCAGGCTGATGACGGGCCAGGGCGACTCCGGGTCGAACTCGGTCGAGTTGGCGCCTTCCCAATCGCAGACGTTGCGCGCGAACTCGGTGACCATCACTTGCAGGCCCAGGCAGAGGCCGAGGTAGGGGATGCCGTTCTCGCGGGCGTGGCGGGCGGCGGCGATCTTCCCCTCCCAGCCCCGCTCCCCGAAGCCACCCGGCACGACGATGCCGTCGACGTCGGCGAGCACGGCCTCGGCGGGGCGCGTCTCCAGGTCCTCGGCGTGCACCCAGCGGATGCTGACCTCGGCGTCGTGGGCGACGCCCGCATGGACGAGCGCTTCCTTCACGGAGAGGTAGGCGTCCTGCAGCTCGACGTACTTCCCGACGATGGCGACCTCCGCCACGCGCTTGGGGTGGCGCTGGCGCTCGACCATCGCCTCCCAGGCGGTCAGGTCGTGCACCTTCGCCTTCAGGCCGAGCCGTTCGAGCACGAAGTCGGTGAGTCCCCTGCTCTCGAGGATGAGGGGCACCGCGTAGATCGTGTCGACCGTCTCCAGGGGGATGACGGCGCGGGGGTCGACGTCGCAGAAGTCGGCGATCTTGTTGCAGATGTCGCCCGGCACGGCGTGGTCGCTGCGGGCGAGGATGGCGTCGGGCTGGATGCCCATGGAGCGCAGCTCGCTCACGGAGTGCTGCGTCGGCTTCGTCTTCAACTCGCCAGTGGCGCCGATGAAGGGGAGGAAGGTGACGTGCACGTTGAGGAAGTCGTCGTTGGGGATGTCGTGGCGGATCTGGCGCATCGCCTCGATGAAGGTCTGGCCCTCGATGTCGCCCACGGTGCCGCCCACCTCGCAGATGATGACATCGGCGTTGCTCGCCTCGGCGGCGGCGTAGATGCGCGACTTGATCTCGTTCGTGAGGTGGGGAACGGCCTGGATGGTGCCGCCCAGGTAGTCGCCGTGGCGCTCACGGTCGAGCACGGCGCGGTACACCTGCCCGCTGGTCACGGAGGAGGCGGCGGAGAGGTCCTGGTCGAGGAACCGCTCGTAGTGGCCCAGGTCGAGGTCGGTCTCCGCCCCGTCGGCCGTCACGAACACCTCACCGTGCTGGTAGGGCGACATGGTGCCGGGGTCGACGTTGAGGTAAGGGTCGAGCTTTTGAACGGTGACGGAGATTCCGCGGGACTTGAGCAGGCGCCCGATACTGGCGGTTGTAATGCCTTTACCGACGCCGCTGACCACGCCGCCGGTCACGAAAATGAACTTGGCCATGCCACTCCTGCGGAAGCGTGCTCTCTGAATGCTACGAGCGCGGCCGGAGGGCAGTCAACGAACCGTACGGCCCCACGAGTAACCTTTATACGTCGCGGGCGTTATCAGGGGTATGTTGCGCTCTGCCGGGGCGGCTGCCTATGCTCGCGTGGAGTGGTGGGGGCGTGCCGTGGGCACGGCGCGCATCGGGAGTGCGTGTGGAAACGATGGCGCCAAGCGACCTTGCTCCGGACTTCGACGAGCGGACGGTCGTCGAGCAGGCCAAGTCCGGCGATCACGAGGCGCTGAGCACGCTCTACACCTTCTATTTCCCCCGCGTCTATCGCTACGTGGCGGGGCGCGTGCGCTCAACGCAGGACGCCGAGGACGTGACCGAAGAGGTCTTCCTGCGGATGGTCGCCAACCTGAAGCGCTACGAGTGGCGGGGCCTGCCCTTCGGGGCATGGCTGTTCCGCATTGCCCGCAACGAGGTGATCTCGCATGCGCGCCGGCAGCGCCGTCGGGGCGTGCCCGTCCAGCTCCCCGAGACCATGCCCGACGAACGCCAGGACCACGTGGCCGCCTACGAGCTGCAGGCCACCATCCAGGTGGTGCGCGAGGCCACGGCCAAGCTGCCGCCCGCCCAGCGCGACGTGATCTCGCTGCGCTTCGGCGCGGGGCTCACCGTGGCCGAGACGGCCTTCGCCCTGGGCAAGACCGAGAACAACGTGAAGGTGCTTCAGCACAAGGCCATCGCCAGGCTGCAAGGGATGGTCGCTGAGGAATGATGCGGTTCCTGAACTTCTTCCGCCGTCCGCCTGACCCGCAGGCCGAAACCTTCGCGGAGGCGCTCGCCCTCTACGAGCAGGGCATCGAGATCGCCGCCATCCTCGAGCGCTATCCCGAAGAGGAGCAGGCCTGGCTCAGGCCACTGCTCTCCACGGGGCAGATCATCGGGGGCGCCTTCCAGGCCGAGGAGGCGAGCTACTATTTCGAAGGCTCGCTGAAGGCGAAGGTGCTGGCTGCCGCCGCCACGCCCGTTATCGGCGGGACGGCCGCGGATCCGCTGCCCGAGCCGCCGCGCTTCGGGCAGCTCGGCGCCACCGTCGCTTCGGTTGCCGTGCTGGCCGTGGCTGCCATGCTGGGCGTCATCACGTTCGGCTTCGTCACCGCGGGCGACTCGGTGCCGGGCGAGTGGAACTACGGCTTCAAGCGTGCCACCGAGCAGGCGCAGGTGCGCTTCGCCTCGGGCGATGAGCGCATCAACGTGCATATCCGCCAGGCCGAGGAGCGCCTCGACGAGATCCAGGCGCTCGTCGCCCGCGACAGCATCAGCTCGGGGCACATCGACAGCTTCACCGACGAGCTCGAGGACATCCTCGAGCTGGCCGAGGAGGAGTCGTTCGACCGGGTGCAGCAGACCAAGGTGCGGAATCTGAGCGAGACGGCCGAAGTCGTGCTCGCCGACGTTGGCGAGACCGAGGAGGAGCTCGCGCCCGCCGCCGCCGAGGCGGTCGTCCAGGCGCGCGAGGTGGCGGCTGCGGTGGGTGGCGACGGCGTCACCCCGGTGGACAAGCCCGAGCTGGCGCCGACGCCTACTGCCACGCCTGAGCCGACCGCGACGCCCAC
>VXPF01000131.1:22484-34120 GCA_009839725.1 Dehalococcoidia bacterium
CGACGCCCACGCCTGATCCGGTGGCGACGCCCGAGCCAACGGTGACGACGGGCGACGGCGACCCCTCGCCGATCGAAACGCCGACCGCCGAGCCGACTATCTCGGCAGGCGACGGGGGCGATCCGGAGCCGCTCGATCCGGATGCAACGGCAACCCCCACGCCCACCCCCACGCCGGCGGGGAACGGTGGAGGCAGCGGCCCCTAGGAGGGCGCACCCCCGCTGCCGGCGAGATCGCCGGCAGCGCCCTCGTCCCTTCCGTCCGGGCTCTCCGGTTCGGCCCGCGCCCAGCGCCGGAACTCGGCCAGCGCCTCGTCGTCGAACACCTCGGCGGCTCGGCGCCACTCGGCTTCGGTGCGGGGCGGCACGCCGTGCATCAGCAAGCCGCGCAGGGCCACTTCCTGGAGGGCGAGGTCATCCGCTTCGGGGGTGGGGCCAAGCTGGAGGAGGGTGTGCATCATGCGGTTCACGGCCGAGGCCGCGGGCGGGGTGATGCGGCCCGCCAGGATCTCCTCGATCAGCCACCAGCCGAGCGCACGCAGGTCGCGCTCGCGGATCGCGCCCGCGGGGGAGGATGCCGCCTTCGGAGCGGGGCGCTCGTCGCGAACCCGGGCGTGCGACTCGTGCGGGCAGCGGTCGGCGGGGAAACGGCAGGCGGCGCCGCCCCGGGTAGGCGCGCCGCAGCGAGGTCCGGATATGTCCTCAGCTTGCGAGGCGGGGCCTTCAACCCGAACCCGCGCCTGTCGCGCTATTGCATCACGAGCGTGCCGGGGGCGGTCATGCGGATCCAGTAGACGCGGAAGGGGTAGAGGCCGCCGAAGTCATTGAGCTGGGCGGCCGAGCCGGGCAGGTGCGAGCTCCAGAGGCGCGTCACGTTGTCGTAGCTGAGCACCTGGTCGTACAGCCCATTGATGCTCGCGAGGGCGTTGGCGACGGCGCGGGCCTCACCCGTGTAGACGACCGCGTTCCACCCCTCGGCGAGCGCGACCTGGCGGCCCGGGACCGGCTCGGGCGTGAGGTCGGCCATGATTCCGCCTTCGCTGAAGATCCAGAACGCTTCGTACTCGCTGAGCTCGGTCAGCGTCTGCGCTGAGTCGGGCGCGCCCGGGTAGTAGAGGCGGAAGGCGCCGCCGCCTTCGGCGTCGGCATCCCACACGGCGATTGCCGCCCACCCGTCGGGGAAGGCGGCGGTGGCCTCGGGGAGGGAGGTGGTGGGGCCGAGGTAGGCGGAGAGGCTCCATCCCTCCCCCAGCTCCTGGACGACCACTGCCCCGGGCGGCGCTTCGATGCCGTTCACCGTGAAGTCCTCCAGGGTCAGCACCTCGTTCGGGGCGCTCCACGGCAGCGGGTCCGCCATTGGGAGACCGCCGACCCGGATCTCGATGTCCCGGCCCGGCGCCCCGCAGCCCTCGATCTCGTTCTCGCCCGCGATGCGGAGCGAGTACTGGGCTGTGCCGTTCACGGTCACGGTCTCCGACGAGCCGCATTCCACCCCGTCGATGAGCGCCTGGACAGCCGTACCGGGTGCGGGGCGCACCCAGTCCCGGAGGACGCGCCCGCTGAGCGTCATGGGTACCCGCTCGAGCACCCCCCTGATGTCGACGACCCCCGCTCCCGCCCAGTTGCCCCCGTGGTCGGCTTCCACCGGGGGCGTGGCCGACTCCTGCACGATGGCGATGTACTCCTCCATGGTCAGGCCCGGGTTGCGGGCCATCGCCAGGGCGAACGCGCCCGTCACGATCGGGGCGGCGGAGCTGGTTCCCTGGGGCAGATACCCGTAGGGCGGCGAGACCAGGTCGGAACGGAGCGTACTCACGATCTGCCTGCCGGAGCCCCGGGGGTCCACGCCGCCGGGGGCCGCGATGTCGACCCCGCCCCCGTACGAGCTGTAGGGGGCCCAGGCGTTGCCGTTGGTGGGGTCGCTCGCGCCCACGCCGATCACGTTCGGGTACTGGGCATAGGCGGCGGGGAAGCCCACGCCGCGGGCCCCGTGGTTGCCCGCGGCCGCGACGATGATGAGCCCGTCGGCGAGGGCGCTCTCGATCGCGGCGCGCAGCTCGGGAGTGTCGTTGTTGGGGTCGCCCGGGCCGCTGGCGAAGCTGATGTTGATGATGTCGGCGCCCATCCGCCGCGCGTAATCGATCGCCCGTGCGACGTTGGACATCTCTCCCGACGGCAGTTTCCCGCCGACCCCGCAATCGAGCACCTTCAGCGTCATCAGGCGGACACGCCAGGCGACCCCCGTGATGCCGATCTGGTTGTTGCCCCGGGCCCCGATGATCCCTGCCACCGATGTGCCATGCGAGCCCAGCCGCTCCGCGGTGCCGTGGTCGTCGCGCACATGGCCGGTGGGCGTGCTCGAGGTGTAGCCGCACCCCTCGATGCGCGTGGGCGTCGCCGTCAGAAAGCGACACCCGTAGCGGTCGTCGATGCAGCCGTTGTTGTCGTCGTCGACTCCATCGTTGTCGGCGTCGTTGGGGTTCTGCCAGAGATTTCGCACGAGGTCCCGGTGGCGGAAGTCGATTCCCGTATCGAGCACCGCGACAACGATCTCCTGGGCATCGGTCGTGATGTCCCAGGCGGCCGCGGCGCCAAGCGGTTCGAGGTACGCCCGCTGCACCCGGTAGTAGAAGTCGTTGGGACCCGCGGCCGCTGTCACGATGGGGTCCGGGGAGGCGTTGAGAACGCCGGGCTGGCTCTCGAGCCAGGCGCTGTACGCCTCCGGCGTCGTGCCCTCGGGAACGGGGAGCTGGCGGAAGCCCTGCGTCTCCAGTGACGCGGGCGCCTCCTGGCCGCCGGCCAGTTGCAGGCGCACCCAGTCCTCGGCCACGGGCTCGCCCGGGTCGCCTCCGGGACGGGCTGCCAGGATCGCGACCAGCAGGGCCAGGGCTGCCAGGATGCGGATTGCCTGTTTCGCCACGAGGCGCTCGCCTACGTCCCGGTCCCGGCGATGGGCATTGGCGTGAGGCTCCTGTCGAGGGGCGTGCGCCCCGATGCTGCATCTTCCCGAGCCAGCCGCCCGTTCCCGCCCTCGTTCACGACTCGCGGTGCGAGACAGGGCGCGCTGGCGGTGGCAAGGTTGAGCCTGAGTGTAGGGCAGCCTTGCCGTTTGCGTCCCACCGCGGGCGGTAAAGGTCATGCTCGCGGGCTCCCTGGCCGGGAGCGGAGGGGAATGCAATGGCGCGTCTGCGGGCCAAGCCGAAGGCCACCCCCGACGATCTCGCCTTCGGCATCCACGCCTGCGAGCGGGCCCTGGGCGAAGGGCTGGCGAAGCGCCTGCTGCACGCCGAGGGCGCCTCCAACCGGCGAGTCGCCGCCCTCGTCGACGAGGCGACCGCGCAGGGGCTGCCCGTGGAGGCGGTCGAGGGGGAGCGCCTCGCGGAGCTGACGGGCGGAGGTGTCCACCAGGGGGTGCTCGTGCGGCTGCGCCGCCTCCCTGCCACGCCCCTCCCCCGCAAGGTGACGGGCCCCTCGCTCGCGATCGTGCTCGATGGCGTTACCGATCCCCAGAACACAGGCGCCGTCTTGCGCGTGGCCGTCGCGACCGGCGCGGAGGCGGTTGTGCTGCCCCCTCGACGGGGGGTGGCCCTGACGCCGGGGGTCCACCGCGCCAGCGCGGGCCTCAGCTTCCTCGCCCCCGTGGCCGCTCCCCAGAACCTCGCCCGCGCCCTGTCGCAGCTCAAGGAGGCCGGCTACTGGGTGGTGGCCGCCTCGCCCGGCGAGGGCGCCGAGGATGCGACCGCCTTCGACTGGCCCGATTGCACGGCCCTCGTCCTGGGCGGGGAGGAACGGGGCGTCAGCCGCCTGCTGAACGAAGCGAGCGACTTCCGCGTGGCCCTGCCCATGGATGGGCGGGTGGAGTCGCTCAACGTGGGCGTCGCCTGCGGCGCGCTCGCCTACCTCTGGCGCGCGCGCTGGCCCGGCTAGAACGTGATCCGGCGCAGCTGCTCCCCGCTGATCACGTAGCCGAACCCGTCGCGCATGGTGAACGCCGTCAGGTTCTCGAGATCCTCGTGCCGGTACTGGCGCGCGAACGACCCGTCCTCACCGAGGATGACGATTCGATCGGCGCTCGCATCGAGGATGGCGATCTCTTCTGCCAGGCCGCTCGTGTGGGGCGTGGCTGCCGTCGCCAGCGGCCGGTCGATGCCCGCCTGCGAGAGCGTGAGGGCGAAGCCCCCGCTCACGCGCCGGACGGACCCGTCCTCGTGGGCGGTGAGGAGGCTGCCGGCGTCGACCATCAGGCGACGGGCGCTGGCCAGCTCGGGAGCCTCGTGGACGACAACAGGCCCGGAGCTGAAGCCCGAGGGCGTGGCCGCGAAGCGGAAGATGGTGGCGCCGGGGGCGTCGAGCACGTAGAGCGAGCCGTCGTGGAAGTACATGTCCGTCATGGTCAGCCCCGCCGGCCGCGCGAGCTCGATCCGCGCGACCCATCCCGCGGAGCTCCATGCCCAGAGCGACCCCTCCTCGTCGGCGACGAGAAGGGCGGAGCCGCCGGGCCGCGAGACATCCGCATAGGTGATGGCCACGGGCGCCAGCGGGGTCTCCTCGCCCACGGCGAAGACGATCAGCTTCTTCCCCGTCGAGAGGTTGATGGAGATGACCTGCCCGCCCGCGGAGTCGAGCACGTAGGCGTGGGAGTCGCTCACGACGAGCTGGCGGGCGGCGATGGGGGCCTCGCCGAAGCCGCGGAGGTCGGCCAGGAGTCGGATGGCGGCTGGAGGCACGATCGCGTCGAGCGACGCAAGCTCGCGGTCGGCCAGCTGGAGGAGGGGCTGGGCGAGGGCGGCTCCCTCTTCCATCGCCATCGCCTCCAGCAGGATGCCTCGCGCCCGGGTGAGCGTCTCGCGGCGCAGATCGGGCTGGCTGGCGGCGTCGGCGGTCGCGAGATCGCGTTCCGCCTCATCGATCAGCTGGGCGAGGCGGGTGGCGTCGTCGCTGTCGAAGAACGCGGGGATCGTGGCCCACCCCACCACCCCGACGAGCAGCACGGCCGCCACCAGCACGATCAGCCAGGAGGGCGGCGAGAAGCCGCCCGAGGCCGAGGTGGTGCGGCTGCCGCTGCGCCGCCCGCCACCGATGCTGCTTCGTGCCCGCACCAGGGCGCTGGCGGCGGGCCCGACCGCCGCCAGCCGTCCGGATGTGGGCACGCTCGTGGTGGAGGCGAGCTCCATACGGCGGTCTTCCGCCAGTTTGCTCACCGGGGCGGCGCTCGTGTGGTGCGAGGCCAGCGAGGGGGCGGGCGCCTGGCGCACATGCGCAACCTGCCGGAAGAAGCTCCCGCCCGACGATGCGCGATTGCCCGTCGTGGGGAGCGCCGGCGGCTGGCCCCCGTCGCCCACCGCCCTGCGCAGGGGTGGAAGCTCCTGCGGCATCTCCAGCGGTGTCACCTCGGGAAGCTCCCGGTCCATGCGCGATCGCGCGTCGACCTCCTCCAGCCGCTTGCGGGCGGTCTCGAGTGCGGTCGCCTCGGTGCTGCTCTGGATGAAGAGGCTGGACTGGAACTCTGGAGGAGCGCCGCCGACCGGGGCTTCCCCGCCGATGACAGGTTCGCCGTGCGCCGGCTCGTCCGGCGGCAGGGGTTCGGGAGGCTGCAGCGCCTGTTCGTCGCCATCGGGAACGCCGACGAGCAGCACGGCGGCGTCGCGCAGATGGGTGATGCGCCGGTACAGGCCGGGCAGGATCTCCGGCAGGGACCGGCACAGCACATCGGCCAGGACGTCCTCGCTCAGGGACTCGGCGATGTTCGTCGAGACCAGCAGGATGCGATCGCCGGGGTCGAGCGAGAGCGACGTCAGCTGCGGTTGAGCGGGCTCCAGCCCGTTCATCGGTTCCGAGTGCTCCTCGTCCGGCTCGTACAGCGTCACCTCGAGGCCGGAGGCGTGGAGGATGCTCGCGGGCCCGCGGGTCGCGAGCACGATGCGGTTTCCCTGGCGTGCCAGGCAGCCGAGGCCCAGTCCGACGCGGTGCTGCGAGATGCTCCGCGTGTTCCACTCCATCAGCGAGCGCTGCGCCTCGCCGTAGATGGCGATGAGCGCTCCCGTGAGGCTGAGGTTGAGCGTCTTCCAGGTGCGTTCCGCCTGCGAGATCAGGTGCCCGGCGAACTCATGAGCGGCGGGGGTGGTCCCCTCCGCCAGCGCGAACAGCTCGCACTGGTCCGAGCCGGTCCCGTTCCCCTCGGCTATGCCGATGGTTGCGCCACGTTCCTGCGGCTCGTGGCCGACGATCGCGAATTGGCCGACCTGCAAGGGCTCGTTCAGAACCAACCCCCTCGCTGGCGAACCTTCTATTTCCAGGCAAGGGCGCCCGGGGTACCCGGGGCCCTCCTCCTGGGCGCGGCATTCCTTTACGGGTGGCGACTATACGACACGCCCTGGAGCGGCAAGCAGTTGCCTGCTCACCACCCGGCAGATAGCTCGGATCGTCTTCCGCGGGTGTCCTCGCTAGGACTCCTGCGCCAGCGCCCCCAGCAGCTCGATCGTGCGGTCGGCCGCGGCGGGGTCGCCCTCCAGCTGGAGGACCCCGGCGAGCATCTCGTTCACGCCGGACGAGGGCAGCGCTCGGATGCGCTCCGCCACTTCTTCCTCCGAGCCCTGGATCACGAGGGCGTCGGACATGGCCCGCGAGTACGTGCCGTCAGCGGCCTCGGGGAAGCCCGCGTCCTGCCACATGGCGGAGTAGTACGGCGCGTTGGGGTAGAAACCGAGTTGCGCGTGGGAGGCCTGCCAGACCGCCTCGGCGTCCTCGGAGACAACGACCGGCACGTGGCTCACGAGCGCCGGGCGCTCCCGGCCCGCCGCCTGCGCGCCCTCGGCCATCGCGGGCACGGCCAGGCGCTCGAGGTGGTGCAAGGGGCTCACCCAGGAGATGGCGCCGTCCGCGACCTCGCCGCAGAGACGGTAGGCGTTCGGCCGCAGCGCGGAGGCCATCACCTTCACCTGGGTGACGATCTTCTGGTCTGGCTGCCCCGGAGCCATCGGCGGTGGCTGGAGCGACGCCTCGGCTTGCAGCCGCTCGCCGCGAAACGACACCGTCCCCTCCTGGAGGGCGGCCTTCAGGATGGTGAGGTACTCCCGCAGGTGCTGGAGGGGGCGGACGAACTCGAAGCCGTACATGCCTTCGATGCCGGGCTTGTGGCTCGGCCCGACCCCCAGCTTCAGCCTCCCCGGGGCGAGCTGGTCGACGACCACGGCGCCCTGGACGACGGCCAGCGGATGGCGGGGCCAGGTCGGGATGATCGAGGTCCCGAAGCCGATCTGCTCGGTCTGGCCTGCCGCTGCCGCGAAGATGGCCAGGGGTTCGGGGGACGTGCCCCCGCTTACGAGCCAGGCCGTGTTCAGCCCGGCCCGATCCGCCGCCACGATCCCATCGATGAGACCGGCCGCGTCGAACGCGAGGACGTGGGTGCCGATTGTCAGGTCTTTCAAGCAGTGCCTCCGGCGTGCCGCTCCGGGCCGCCCCTTCGACCGTAGCAGCCCCTTTCGCAGCGCGCCGGAGGAAGCTGGCTACGACTCCCGCGCCAGCGCTCCCAACAGCTCGATCGTGCGGTCGGCGGCGGCGCGGTCGCCCTCCAGCCGGAGGATGCCCGCGAGCATCTCGTCCACCCCGAACGAGGGCAGCGCGCGGATCCGCTCGGCTACCGCTTCCTCGGACCCCTGGATCACGAGCGAGTCCGACATGGCACGCGAGAAGGTGCCATCCTCGGCCTCGGGGAAGCCCGCGTCCTGCCACATGGCGGAGTAGTACGGGAGCCGCGGGTAGAAGCCGAGCTGCGCCTGTGCCGCCTCCCAGACGGCGTCGGCGTCCTCTGAGACGACCACGGGCGTGTGGGAGACGAGGGAGGGACGCTGCCGCCCGGCTGCCCGGGCGCCTTCCTCCATGGCCGGAATGGCCACGCGTTGCTGGTGCGCGAGCGGGCTCACCCACGAGATCGCCCCGTCGGCGAGTTCCCCGCAGAGCCGGTAGGCGTTCGGCCGCAGGGCCGAGGCCATCACCTGCACCTGCGTGGGCGCCTGCAACTGCGCCTCGCAGTGTAGCCGCTCGCCGTGAAACTCGACCGACCCCTCCTTGAGGATGGCGTTCAGGATCGTGAGGTACTCCCGCAGGTGCTGCAGGGGCCGTGTGAACTCGAAGCGGTAGGTGGATTCGACGGCGGGCTTGTGGCTCGGGCCCACGCCGAGCTTCAGCCGGCCCGGGGCGAGCTGGTCGACGACCACCGCGCCCTGCACCACCGCCAGCGGATGGCGGGGGAAGGTGGGGATGATCGACGTGCCGAACCCGATCTGCTCCGTCTCGCCCGCCGCTGCGGCGAAGACCGCCAGGGGATCCGGCGC
This sequence comes from Dehalococcoidia bacterium, assembly GCA_009839725.1. Classification (GTDB taxonomy): domain Bacteria; phylum Chloroflexota; class Dehalococcoidia; order Tepidiformales; family Tepidiformaceae; genus UBA2991. Next base: position 30,817 of record VXPF01000131.1, read on the forward strand.
CGGCCCGCCGCTGGTGAGCCAGGCGGTGTTCAGCCCGGCGCGATCCGCCGCCACGATGCCATCGATGATTCCGCTCGCATCGGACGCGAGGATGTGGGCTCCGATTGTCAGGTTCTGCACGTGTACCTCTTTGCCGGCATGGGCCGGATCGTCCTGCGACCGTAGCACACGGGCCAGATCCGCCGCCGGGAGCGACATCCGCCCCTCCGCCCTCGCTCCTCCCGCCCCCATCCTCCCCGGCACAACTTCCGAGGAGGATGCAATGCGAACGTTTCTCTTGACCTACGCCGCCACGCTCGGCTTGCTCCTGCGCGCCGGCGCCGGACTCGCCCTGCATGGACTGCTGAGGCCGCGTAGCGACTGCGCCATCGAGCGCACGACCGGACGGGTGGCGCGGGCATGACCAGCGCCCAGATCGCGGTCGGACGCAACATCGTCAACGTCATCTCCGTGCTCGCCCTCGTGCTCGTCGTCTCGCTTCTGGGCCTCATCGCCCTCGGCGCCGTCGATGGTGACGCGGGCGTGCGCAGCACGCTCACCCACGTCCTCGAAACGATCCTGGGCGTCTTCATCGGCCTCGCCGCCGGCCGCCTCACCAGCGGCGCGACGGAGAAACCCGCGGCGCCGGCAGGCTAGAGACTGGAGAGGATGATAGCTCATACGCTATCATCCTCTCTGTGGGCCTTGCCGAAGATGTCGAGCGGCTGAAGACACGCCGCCGCAACGTGCGGCCGCAGGATCTTCACCGGCTTCTCCTTCAGGCCGGGTTCACGAGGAGGTTCGGAAGAGGCGATCACTGGGTCTACCGACATCCCCACTGGTCGGGCCGGCGGTTGGTCGTTGACCCACGCACGCCGCTGCTCCCCGCATATGTATCAAAGGCCATTCGGGCAATAGAGGAGGCACTGGAGTGACCGCGCTGACTATCGAGAGCTACCTCAAGCGGCCGTACCACATCGAGATCGTCTGGAGCGAGAGCGAAGACGGAGATGCAGGATGGGTCGCGGAGGTGAAGGAATTGCGGGGCTGCATCGCCCAGGGCCGCAGCCGTCAGGAGCTCCTGGAGAACATCGATCGGGCAATGGAGGCATGGATTGAGGATGCGCTTGACGCTGGCGACCCGATTCCCGAACCCCGGGAGGATGCTTCCTACAGCGGCAAGGTGCTCGTCAGGATGCCGCCCTACCTCCACGGTGAGCTGGTCGCTGAGGCTGAGCGCCAGGGCGTCAGCCTCAATCAACTTGCCGTCACCCTGCTGGCCCGTGGCGCCGGCGCAGCTACGGCGCATCGCTCCTCGTCGCCCCGCTGACCCCTTTCCCCCGGTACCCTTGGCACGACAGCGAACACGCAGGGGAGGGACGCCATGGAGAAGCTCGTTGACGGAGACCTCGGCATCGTGCGTGCGGGTCCCGCGGGATTCGGCAACAACATCTACATCGTGATCGACGAGGCCTCCGGCGAGGCCGCCTTCATCGATGCCCCCGACGAGGTCGAGAAGAGCATCGCCGCCGTCGAGTTCGCCGGCGTCGAGCCCTCCACCATCCTCCTGACGCACTCCCACCAGGACCACACCGCCAGCATCATCGCGCTCAAAGAGCGCTACGGCTGCCGCCTCATCGCCGACCCGGAGGAGCCCTGGATCCCGGAGGGCACGCTCGACGAGGCCATCACGGACGGTGACACCGTCAAGGTAGGCGGCCTCACCTTCGACGTGGTCTCCATCCCCGGCCATACGCCCGCCAGCACGGCGTTCATCCACGGATCGCACGCCTTCGTCGGCGACACGCTCTTCCCCGGCGGCCCCGGCCACTCCCGCTCCAACGAGCTCTTCCAGCAGGAGATCACGTCCATCACCACGCGCCTCTACGCCCTCGCCGACGACACCACGGTCTGGCCCGGCCACGGCGGCAACACGACCATCGGCGCGAGCAAGGCCGAGTACGAGGTCTTCGCCTCCCGCGACCACGCTCCCGATCTCCACGGCGACGTGCTCTGGCTGGAGTCCTAGGAGGGCGAGCGGAGCGAGCGCTCTTCCCGTCCCGCTGCTACGATCCATCGCCATGGCCATCTTTTCTGACACCGGAATCGACCAGGCCCGCATCCGTGCGGCTGTCGTCGAGATGCTGGAGGCGATCGGGGAGGATCCCTCCCGCGAGGGGCTCCTCGATACACCCCGGCGCATCGCCGAGATGTACGCCGAGATATTCCAGGGCCTCGACGAGGACCCTGCCGCGTATCTCAAAGTCGGCTTCGAGGTCGCGCACGATGAGATGGTCATCCTGCGCAACATCCCCTTCTACAGCGTGTGCGAGCACCACCTGCTCCCCTTCCACGGTGAGGCCCATGTGGGCTACCTCCCCGACGGCCGGGTCGTCGGCATCAGCAAGCTCGCGCGCGTGGTGGAGTCCTTCGCCCGGCGACCCCAGATACAGGAACGCCTCACGAGCCAGGTGGCGGAAACCGTCGTCGAAGCGCTCGAGGCGGACGGGGTTGCGGTCGTCGTGGAAGCCGAGCACCTGTGCATGACCATGCGCGGCGTGCGCAAGCCCGGCAGCCGCATGGTCACGAGCGCGATGCGCGGGCAGTTCAAGCGATCGAGCGTGACTCGCTCCGAGTTCCTCGCCCTCGTCCACGGCTCCTCCTAGGCGGCCATGTCCGGCGCACCCGACGGCGAACCCGTCTTCGAGGACGGGCCCCTGCCGCTCATCACCTCCGAGCCCTTCGAGGCGCTCGCCCCGGAATGGGCGGCGCTCCACGGCGAGACGGCCGGCGCCCTGCCCTTCTCGCACCCGCTCTGGCACGACACCTGGCTCCGACACTGTGGCGCCGCCGTCTTCCCCGTGTTCCTCGCCCTCCGCCCTCCCGCCGACGAGGAGGGCGAGGCGCCCCTCCTGGGGGTCATCCCCCTCGATGCGGGAGGAACCCAGCCGCGCTTCCTGGGCGACCCCGACCTGAGCGACCACTCCGGCGCGCTCATGGCGCCGGGGCAGGAGGGCGGAGCGGCCGCTGCCCTCATCGAATGGCTCATGGAGGACCTCGCGGCCGGTTTCGAGGCGTGGGGCCTGCCCGCGTCCGGCCCGCTTCGAGCCGCCCTCGTCGCCGCCGCCGGGCGCTACGGCTGGACGGCGACAGAGGCGCAGGAGGCAGTCACCCCGGCGGTTGAGCTACCGGAGAGCTGGGACGCCTACGTGGCGATGCTCCCGAAGAAGCACCGCCACGAGCTGCGCCGCAAGCTGCGCAACCTGGAGCGAGCGGGGGAGGTCGGGTTCGAGTCGGCGGCGGGAGCGGGGGAGCTGGCGGGGGC
>VXPF01000084.1 GCA_009839725.1 Dehalococcoidia bacterium
TGCACGATGCGGTGCGCGAGGCCCTCGGCGATCGAGGTCTTGCCGACGCCCGGCTCGCCGATGAGCACGGGGTTGTTCTTGGTGCGTCGCGACAGGATCTGGACGACGCGCTCGATCTCGGTCTCGCGGCCGATGACGGGGTCGAGCTGGCCGCTGCGCGCGGCGGCGGTGAGGTCCACGCCGAGCTGGTCGAGCGTGGGGGTGCGGGCGGTCTGGCGTCCGCCGGCGCCGGAGGCTGCTGCCTGTGGCTGGGTCTGCGCGAGGATGCGCGTGGTCTCGCCACGCACACGCTCCAGGTTCACGCCGAGGCTCTCCAGCACGCCTGCCGCGATGCCCTCGCCCTCGCGGACGAGGCCGAGCAGCAGGTGCTCGGTGCCGATGTAGGAGTGGTTGAGGCGGCGCGCCTCGTCCACGGCAAGCTCGATGACGCGCTTGGCGCGCGGGGTGAGGCCGATCTCGCCGCTGGTGGTGCGCTCGCCACGGCCGATGATGAACTCGACGGCGGAGCGGACCTTGTTGAGCTCCACGCCCAGGTTGGAGAGCACCTTGGCGGCGACGCCATCGCCCTCCCGCACCAGCCCGAGCAGCAGGTGCTCGGTGCCGATGTAGTTGTGGTTGAAGCGTTGCGCTTCTTCCTGCGCGAGCGTCAGGACCCGGCGGGCCCGCTCTGTAAACTTGTCGAAGCGATCAGCCATCGCGGACTCCCGTCCGTGCTGCGGTCTAGGCTACCACGGCCGGATTTTGAGCACGATCAGCACTCTGCACGAACCGAGTGCCGGACGCCAAACCGGGACGCGCCGTGGCGCGTCCCGGAGCGTGCGTTGACCCGGTGATAGGCCCCGAAGGGGCCTACTCCGACTCGGCGGAGTCGGCGGGCTCTGCCGACTCGGTCGGCTCGGTCGGCTCTGCCGATTCAGTCGGCTCAGCTGCCACTTGCTGGTCGGCGAGCTCGGCCTGCGCCTGCTGCATCGCAGCGGCCATGGCCGTGAGCGGCGGCGCGTCGTCGCGGTGCGAGCTCTGCTGGCGGCCTCCGCCGCTGCCGCGCGAGGCCTCGCGGGCCTTGCGGCGCGCGTCCAGCTCCTCGCGGCGCTGCGCATAGCGCACCTCAGCCGCCTCGGACTCCTCCGGGAAGGCCTCGCGCGCCTCGTCGGGCAGCTGCACGACGCGGCCTCCGTCGTCGAACTGCCAGCCGTGGATCTCGGCCTGCGACCGCGCCTCGCGCAGCGAGAGGCCCAGGCGGTGCCGGTCCTGCTCAATGCGCACGATCTTGAGCGGCAGCACGTCGCCCTCGGCGAGCACTTCCTCCGGGTGGTTGATGCGCCGGTCGACGATCTCGGAGACGTGCGCCAGGCCCTCGACGGGACCGGGCAGCCGCGTGAAGGCGCCGAACGCCACCAGCTTGGTGACCACGCCGGGCACTACGTCGCCCACGTGGTAGTTCGCGATGAGGTCCTGCCACTGCTCGGGTGCGGCGCGCCGGATGGAGAGCGCGATCTTCTTATTCTCGCGGTCCACGCGCATCACGAAGACGTCGATCTCCTGGCCGACCTTGAAGAGGTCCTCCGGGTCGCTGTTGCGGTCCCAGGAGAGCTCAGAGAGGTGGGCGAGGCCGTCGGCCCCGCCGAGGTCGACGAAGACACCGAAGTTGCGGATCGAGGTGATCTTGCCGGTGCGGATCTCGCCCTCGGCCAGCTCTTCGAGCAGGCGCTCCTTCTGGGCGGCGCGCCACTCCTGCATGGCCGCGCGCTCGGAGAGGATGGCGCGGTTACGGCGTCGGTTGATCTCGATCACCTTCATGCGGAGGCTGCGGCCCACCATCTCCGACAGCGGGTTCGCGCCCTCGGTGCCGGGCTTGGCGCCCACCACCTGCGACATCGGGATGAAGGCGTTCACGCCCTCGACGTTGGCCAGCAGGCCACCCTTGTTGAAGCCCGTGATCTCCGCGTCGAAGATCTCGCCGCTCTCGAAGCGCTCTTGCAGCACGCGCCAGCCCTGCTCGCCGCGCGCACGGTCGATCGAGAGCAGGACCTGGCCTTCCTCGGTCTCAGGCTGCAGCACGTACACGAGCAGCTTGTCGCCCACGTGGATGCGCGACAGCGGGTCGGAGCCCATCGAGTGCATCTCGTGCGTGGGCACCACGCCCTCGGACTTGGAGCCGATGTCGACGAGGTCGACGAGCACACCCTCGCGCTCGACGCCCATCACCAGACCCTCGACGACCTCGCCGCGGCGCAGCTGCCGGGGCTCGGGCGCCTCGCCGGAGGCGAGGAGTTCCGCCATGTCGACGATCTCAGGCTCGGGCTCGGCAACGGCCGTTGCGGCCGGCGCGGGAGCGGGGGGCGGGGCCTCGGTGGGTGGTGTCTCGGGAGCGCCGGGCGCGGCGTCGGTTGGCGGTTCGGTCTGCTCGGACGTGGGCGAAGTAGTCAAGACTCGTTGGGCCTCCTGTGCTCGGTTTCCGCCGCCCGGCCCGCCGGGGGCGAGGCAGCCTGCGGATCATACCACGCACGCGCGGAAGGTCTTGTGGGGGATCCGGGAGCCGGCGGGGGTGACGCGGCTCGGGATGGCGGCGCCCCTGATCACGCAGACCGGCCCGTGAAGGCCGGTCTGAGTTAGTTCCTGGCGCCTTGATCACGCAGACCGGCCCGTGAAGGCCGGTCTGTGTTAAGTCCTGGCGATGGCCTATTTTCCGCGCCCGGTTGCCCGGGGAGTATCGTCGGCGCTGCGGCGTTTCACTTCCGTGTTCGGGATGAGAACGGGTGGTTCCACCGCGCTCTAACCACCAGGACTACCTACTATCGAGCGTCCGCATGCGAGCCGCAAGCCCACGTGGCGCAGGCAGCCGCCACAGGCCCCGCGACGGCTGCGCACCGCAATCCTCGAGGTACCCGGTCGCACCGGCTGCGCGCTGTGCGCGGCTCAGCGCTGGCTGGAGTTCGGCGCTGGCGGGAATGAGGCAGGCTGGACGCAAAACGGGCGGAGCAGGTGCTCCGCCCGGTCATTGGTTGGTAGCGGGAGAGGGATTCGAACCCCCGACCTTCGGGTTATGAGCCCGATGAGCTACCGCTGCTCCATCCCGCGTCGTGGCATCCAGTATAGCACGAGCCGCCCCCGGACCGGGGGCGGCGGCAGGACCTGCACACGGAAGAGCGTACGAGCGTTGGGGCTACGGGATTGAAGTACGTTGGCGAGTGGATCACGGAGGCGCCTGATGAAGGGTCAAGCCCTCGACCATTAGTACCACTCAGCTGCGCGCATTGCTGCGCTTCCACCTGTGGCCTATCAAGCGGGTAGTCTTCCCGCGGTCTTACCCGGTTAACCCGGTGGGAGGCCTCATCTCGAAGATGGCTTCGCGCTTAGATGCTTTCAGCGCTTATCCGTTCCGGACTTGGCTACCCGGCGATGCCCTTGGCAGGACAACCGGCACACCAGAGGTCCGTCCACCCCGGTCCTCTCGTACTAGGGGCAGCACTCCTCAAGCCTCCTGCGCCCACAGCGGATAGAGACCGAACTGTCTCACGACGTTCTGAACCCAGCTCGCGTACCGCTTTAATGGGCGAACAGCCCAACCCTTGGGACCTGATTCAGCCCCAGGATGCGACGAGCCGACATCGAGGTGCCAAACCCTGCCGTCGATGTGAACTCTTGGGCAGGATCAGCCTGTTATCCCCGGGGTAGCTTTTATCCGATAAGCCACGGCCCTTCCACACGGGACCGTAGGATCACTTTGGCCGACTTTCGTCCCTGCTCGACATGTCCGTCTCGCAGTCAAGCCCCCTTCTGCCAATGCACGCGACGGGTGATTGCCATCCACCCTGAGGGGACCATTGCGCGCCTCCGTTACCTTTTGGGAGGCGACCGCCCCAGTCAAACTGCCCACCAGGCGCTGTCCCCACGCTTGCTCGCAGGTTAGGAGGACAAACAAGGAAGAGTGGTATTTCACTGTTGGCTCCACGCCCCCCGAAAGGAACGCTTCAAAGCCTCCCACCTATCCTACGCATCCGTGCCCGGCCTCCAGCGCCAAGCTACAGTAAAGCTCCACGGGGTCTTTTTGTCCGGCTGCGGGTAGGCCGCATCTTCACGGCCAGTTCAATTTCGCCGAGTCCTTCGTTGAGACAGCGCCCAGATCGTTACGCCATTCGTGCGGGTCGGAACTTACCCGACAAGGAATTTCG
>VXPF01000139.1 GCA_009839725.1 Dehalococcoidia bacterium
CCCCCGTCCTCCTCCCCCTTGCTGTAGATCTCGACCCGCTGCGCCCCTCCCGTTCCGGCCTCCTCCACCACGACCTGGACCTTGCGGCTCCCCGGCGCGCTCCCGTCCTCCTCGTCCCCTTCCGGCAGCACGAGCGCGCTCCGAAGCTGCAGGTCCTCGATCACGACCGGCCCGGCCCCGTCCGGCGAGACCGCCGCCGCCGCCATCGCCCCGTAGAGCGCCCCCGGTGCGATCACCCGCCCGAAGACGCGGTGGTCGTCCAGCCAGGCCGGGTCGTCCTCCGACATCTCCGTCTCGAACAGCACCTCCCCCCGCGGAGACTCGTGCCGAACGCCGAGTAGCGGGTGGCCCGCCGCCAGTCGCCGCCGCCTCGGCGCTTCCACCCAGTGCCGGTCGCGCTGGAACGGGTACGTCGGGAGCGAGATGCGCCGCCGCTCCTCACCCCCGAACAGCCCTTCGAGCGACACCGCAAGCCCCGCCTCCCACGCCCCGCCGACCGCCTCCACAAAGCCGCTGTCGCCCGTCTCCTCCGCCTCCGCGGGACCTCGCAGGCTCGAGATCGAGGCGGGCTCGTCCCTGCCCGGCCAGCCCATCGTCACCATCGTCCCCAGCACCGCCTGCGGTCCCAGTTCCACGACGATCTCGATCCCCTCATCCGCAAGCGTCGCGATGCACTCGCGGAAGGCCACCGGCTCGCGCGCCTGCCGCCGCCAGTACGCCCCGTCGAGCAGTGTCCCCGGCTCGACCAGCCGGCCCGTCATGCTGCTGATCAGGTCAATCGAGGGCGCTTCGATGTCCAGCTCCCCGAGCACCGCCTCGAGGTCGTCCAGCGCTGGCTCCACGAGGGCGCTGTGATAGGCCGGGCTCTTCCGCAGCCGCCTCGCCCACAACCCCTCGGAGTCGAAGTGATCAACCAGCGCCTGCACCTCGTCCGCGGGACCGCTGATGACCTGCTGGGCCCCGTTGTCCGCGGCGATGCTCACGTCCGGCCCTTCGGACGACGCGTTCTGCGCCTCCACCGCCGACGTCACGCGATCAGCCGGCGCGAACACCGCCGCCATCGCCCCCTCCCCCGGCAGCGCCCCCATCAGCGCGCCGCGCCGCGCCGCGAACAGGAGGCCGTCCTCCAGGCTGTAGACCCCCGCCGCCTGCGCCGCCGCAATCTCGCCCAGGCTGTGCCCCACCACCACCTGCGGCCGCACCCCGACGCTCTCCCAGAGCGCCGTCAACGCGCACTCCAGCGCGTAGATCGCCGGCTGCGTCCAGGCCGGGTCGTCCAGGTCCCCCGCCGACTCGTCCCGCCCGAACATCACGTCCAGGAGCGACTTGCCCCGCTCCTCCCGGAGCACGGCGTCGCAGCGATCGAGCACCGCTCGCGCCACCGGCTCGCGCTCGTACAGTGCCTCCCCCATCCCGACCCACTGGCTCGCCTGGCCCGTGTACGCGAACGCCACCTTCGTGGCCGTCCCCGTCCCCGGTTCGTGTTCCCCTTCCACGACCGTCGTGAGCACCTCCCGCAGCGATGACGCGTCGCGGAAGGTGACGCCGGCGCGGTTCCCGAGCTGGCTCCGGCCCACGCTCGCCGTCCACGCCATGTCCGCGAGGATCGCGTCGGCTTCCGTCCCCGGAACGTCCAGCTCCCCGGAGCGGTTGTCGAGCCACTCGAGGTACTGGCCCGCGAGGTCGCGCACCGCCTCGTCCGACTTGCCGGAAAGCGGCAGTAGCCGCGTCACCCGCGCGGGACTCGCCGCTTCTTCCTTGCCCTCCGGCGGCGGCGGAAGCAAGAGCTCCACCGGCCGCGCGGCGCCGGGCGCCGACCCGGCCGCGCCCGGAGTTCCCTCCGGCGCTCCGTATCCCTCCAGCACGACGTGTGCGTTCGTGCCCGACCACCCGAAGCCGCTGATGCCCGCCAGCGGCGCGCGCCCGCCAGCGATAGGCCACTCGGTGGGCTCTGCCGTCACCTGCAGGGGCAGCCGCTCCCAGGGAATCGCCGGGTTCGGCTCCCGGTAGTTCAGGTGCCTCGGGATCACCCCGTGCTTCATCGCCAGCGCCACCTTGATCAGCGCCGCAGAACCGGCCGCTGCCTCCAGGTGTCCGAGGTTCGTCTTCACCGACCCGATCAGCAGCGGTCGGTCGCGCCCCTGGCCGTAGGCCGTGCCCGTCGCCTCGGCCTCGATCGGGTCGCCTACCGGCGTTCCCGTTCCGTGCGCCTCGACGTAATCGACCGCGCCCGCCTCGATGTCCGCCCGCGCCAGCGCATCGACGATGACCTGCTGCTGCGCCGGCCCGCTCGGCACCGTCAGGCCCGGACTCGCGCCGTCCTGGTTCAGCGCCGCTCCCCGCACCACCGCCCAGATGCGGTCGCCGTCCGCCTCCGCATCGCTCAGCCGCTTCAGCACCAGGATCCCGCAGCCTTCGCCACGCACGTAGCCGTTGGCGGCCGCGTCGAACGTCTTGCAGCGCCCGTCCGGCGCGAGCATCCCCGCGTTCGCCCGCATTTCCAGAAGCCGCCCCGACAGGATCGCGTGCACGCCCCCCGCCAGCGCCAGGTCCGCCTCCTGCCGCTGCAGCCCCACCACCGCCTGGTGAACCGCGACCAGCGACGACGAGCAGGCGGTGTCCACCGCCAGGGCCGGTCCCTGGAGGCCCAGCGCGAACGCCACCCGGCCGATCGCCGTGTTGAAGGACGTGCCCGTGACCGAGTAGAGGCTGGCGGCCGGCTCCGCCGTCGCGCTCGTGTCCAGAATCAGGTTGCGGTACTCGTTGTTGCTGATGCCCGCGTAGACCCCCGTGCGGCTGCCGGCCAGCCCGTCCGGGTCGATCCCCGCATCCTCCAGCGCCTGCCAGCTCGTCTCCAGCATCATCCGCTGCTGCGGGTCCAGCATCTGCGCTTCGATCGGCGAGATGCGGAAGAAGGAGGCATCGAACTGGTCGATCTCGTCGAGGTACGCCCCGAACCTGCAGGCCTCACTCTGCACGTCCGCGTCGGGGAAGAGTTCGCCAATGCGCCCGACTCCCGACCCCGGCACGCCCTCGATGACGGCGCTCTCGCCGGCCTCCAGCAGCCGCCAGAACGCGTCGATGTCGTTCGCCCCCGGGAAGCGGCAGGCCATGCCGATGATCGCCACGGGTTCGCTGGTCGGAACCGCCCCTGCGTCTTCTCGTGCCATCCGCTGCTCCCCGGCGGGCTCGTGCCCGACCACCAGCCGGTGCGCGACTCCCGCGCACCGCTCGGACCATAGCACGCACGGCACCGGTGCTTTGTCGGCGGGCCTACCCTCTGAGGGTCTGTCCCCTCTGCGCCCGTCCTCTTGCCTACCGCGCGAACGTGTCCACGAGCAGCCAGATCGCTGCCAGCAGAAGCACCGTCGAGAGGGTGCGGAGGATGACGGCGCCCCGCACTCGCAACGCCAGCCGCGCTCCAACCTGCGCGCCCACGACGGCGCCGGCCGCGATCAACCCCGCCCGGGTCAGGTCCTCTTCCAGCTGCAGCCCCCCCGTCACGAGGTGAACGGTCGCCGCCTCCAGCGCGATCAGCGCGTAGGCGAACTGGCTCGTGGCGGTTGCGATGTGCACCGGAAATCGCAGGATCACGGTCATGAGCGGCACCTGCAGAACCCCGCCGCCCGCCCCCAGCAGCCCCGAGACGAACCCCATCGCGCCTGCAATCGTCAGGCCGTGCCAGAGCCGGAAGGTGTAGATGAAGTTCTGGCCGCGACGGTCCCGGATCCGTCGTGAGATGGCTCCCCGCCCGCTGATTGGTTCGCGGTAGCCCCGGAACGGCAGTCGCAGGATCAGGTGCGTCGCCACCGCTGCCAGCGCGATCGCGAACACGACCGCGAACACCGCCCGCGGGGTGACCCCAACCAGCAGCGCTCCGCCGATGGCCCCCGGGATGGCCGCCAGCGCCCACCACAGTCCGCTGCGGTAGTCGATGCGCTGCTGCCAGGCGTAGGCCACGGCCCCGGAGGTCGCATTGGCGAACACCACCGAGAGGGAGATGGCCGTGACCGTCGCTGCATCGCGTTCGGGGTAGGCCACCAGCAGGATGGGCACGAGCAGGAACCCGCCTCCCGCCCCCACGACCTGTGTCTTATAAAAATATCCGAGCCCACGAGACGTATAGGGATGTGGGTTTGGGGGGTTGGGGTTGAAAAAAAA
>VXPF01000140.1 GCA_009839725.1 Dehalococcoidia bacterium
ACGGAGCTCGTCCCCGCCCCGCAGACCGAGATCCCCGACCCCAGCCGCCCCACCTGGGCCACCCGCGAGGACGTCGACGAGTACGCGCGCGCCTTCGCCGACCCCCTCAGCCACTTCCACGCCATCTCCTACTACCGCTACGGGCTCCCCTTCCACCGCGTCATCGAGGACGCCTCAGCCCCCCACGGGGAGCGCTACGAGTCCCTGAGCGAGCAGGACGTCGCCGCCATGTGGCTCCACCCCGAAGGGCTCGAACAGCACCCCCGGTTCGGCGACTCCCACGACTATGGCCCCGAGGACCGCCACAAGCAGTTCGAAGCCCCAGTCCTCTGGATGTTCGGTCAGTACATGGCCGGCCGCATCGGCACCGAGGGAGGCGAGCGGGAGCAGGCCATCCCGCGGGGCAACCCCTTCGTCGACCAGTTCAGCCGCTACTTCCCCGATCTGCGCGTCCGCCGCGTGAACGCCGGCCACTTCTTCCCGGAGGAGGCTCCCGAGGTCACGAACGAGGCGCTCCAGGCCTTCCTCGCCGGCCAGCTGTAGCGAGCGTTATGCCCGTGTGAGCATATTGCGCCGCGTTCCTCATCCCGTAACATCGCACCCACACAATCGACCCGCTCACGTACGCGGAGAAGGGGTACCCACTTATGGCTGATTCCAACGGCAACGGAGCCGTCGAAACCGGTTACAACGGCAAGATGCTGGTCGTCGACCTGACGACTGGCGAGATCACCGTCGAGAACCCCGACGAGTCGCTCTATCGCGAGTACCTCGGCGGCTACGGCATCGGCGCTCGCATGCTCTGGGACCGCGTTCCCGCCGGCGTCGATCCGCTCGCGCCCGAGAACATGCTCGGTATGCTTCCCGGCCTCCTCACCGGCACGCCCCTCTTCGGGCAGCGCTGGCAGGTGGTCTGCAAGAGCCCCCTCACGGGCGGCTGGGGCGATGCCAACTGCGGCGGCGACTTCGGCGGCGTGCTCAAGCTCGCCGGCTGGGACGGCGTCGTCTTCTTCGGCAAGGCCGACCGCCCCACCTACCTCCTGATCGAGGACGACAACGTCGAGCTGCGCGATGCCAGTGACCTCTGGGGCACCGGCGCCATCGAGAGCGAGATGGAGCTCAAGGGCCGCCACGGCAAGCGCGCCAGCGTCGCCAACATCGGCCAGGCCGGCGAGACGCTCTCCCTCATCAGCGGCGTCTGCAACGACCACGGCCGCCTCGCCGCCCGCTCGGGCGTCGGCGCCGTCATGGGTTCCAAGAACCTCAAGGCCGTCGTCGCCGTCGCCGAGCGCAAGATCATTTCCCAGACGCCGGAGACCATCAAGATGCTCCGCGCCAACCTGGACGACATGGTCAAGCCGCTCAAGGACTTCTTCTCGAACTTCGGCACCACCGGCATCACCGCCGGCAGCGCCCTCAACGGCGACTCCCCGGTCAAGAACTGGGGCGGCGTCGGCGTGGTCGACTTCCCCCAGGAGGTCTCCAGCCAGATCGACGGCGGCTCCATGATCAACCCGAAGATGGAGAAGAAGTACGGCTGCTGGCACTGCCCCATCGCCTGCGGCGCCGAGTCCGTCGAGTCGACCAACGAGAAGTACCCCTACCCCCACCACACCCACCGCCCCGAGTACGAGGCCATGGCCTCCTACGGGACGATGAACCTGATGAACGACCCCGACGCCCTCATCTACCTGAACCACCTCTGCAACGAGTACGGGTTCGACGTGATCAGCGCGGGCGTCACCGCCTCCTTCGCCATCGAGTGTTACGAAGCTGGCATCCTCACCAAGGAGGACACCGACGGCCTCGAGCTCAACTGGGGCAACGCCGAAGCCATCGTCGAGCTCACCAAGATGATGGGCGAGCGCCGCGGCATCGGCGATGTCCTCGCCGACGGCGTCAAGGTCGCCGCCGAGAAGATCGGGGCTGGCTCCGATGCCTTCGGCATGCACATCGGCGGCCAGGAGCTCCCGATGCACGACCCGAAGCTCCAGCCGGAGTTCCACACCACCTACAAGCTCGACCCGACCCCGGGTCGCCATACCCAGTACGAGGGCAACCGCCGCGTCGGCACCATCCCGGCCGCCCCCCAGGACTCGCGCGACTACGACGGCCGCGGCGAGCACCACAAGGCGGCGAGCGAGTACATGCACGTCGTCAACGCCGGCGGTATGTGCCAGTTCATCATGATGACCGCCAACACGGCGAACATCCCCGACTGGTTCAACGCCGTCACCGGCTGGGACATGGACATTGAAGAGGCCATGCAGGTCGGCGAGCGCATCGCCAATCTGCGCATGGCCTACGAGGTCCGCGAGGGCGGCAACCCCCGCCAGCGCCCCGTCCCCACCCGGGTCACCGGCGAGACCAACGAGGGCACGCACACCGGGCCGCTCGAGGGGGTCAACCTCGACACCGAGCGACTCGAGGTCGACTTCCTCAACGCCTGCGACTGGGATGCGGACACCTGCAAGCCCTCCGCGGCCAAGCTGGAATCCCTCGGCTTGTCCGAGGTGGCCGAGGCGCTTCACGCCTAGGTTCGCGCCGGCGTCAACCAACCGAAGGGCGGCCCTGCGGCCGCCCTTCGCGATCCACGGGACTCGCTGACCCTTTGCCAATGGGGGTACCCTTGGCGGCCAGCATGACTGCGACCAGCACCGCCACCTACCCCACCGCCATCCTCGGCGAAGGACTCGAGCTCCGCCCCTGGGATGAGGACCTTGTCGCCCAGATGGCGCGGTGGGGCGAGCGGGGCTTCCCCTACCACGCCTTCGACCTCGGCCACCTCCGCGATCCCGTGCGAGCGCGTAGCGACCTGGCGCGCGCGAAGGAAGCCGGCCCTCACCGCCACTTCGTCGCCTGTGAGGGCGACACCGCCGTCGGCCGCGTCTCCGTGAACCTGCACGACCGCGCCGGCCTCTACCTCTGGGCCGTGCACGTCCCGCCCGAGCACGAGGGCCGCGGCGTCTGCCGCCGCATGATGGCCGCCCTCCTGGCGTGGCTCGAGGCCGAGTACCCCGGACCCGACTTCGTCCTGACGACGAACACCTTCGCCGACCACGCCCATCGCGCCTACCACTCCCTCGGCTTCAAGATCGCCGAGACCCGCTGGCACTACGATCGCCCGCTCGCGGAGCAGCTCTGGCGCGTCCCCCGCGAGCAGCGCAAGGCCATCGAGAAGCACCTGCGCTTCCACAACGGCCGCTGGGAGGTGCGCACCCACCTCATGTCCCGGCCCCAGGGCTGGTCCGCTCCCGCCTAGCCCTCCGGCGCCTCCAGTCCCAGGCGCCGGTCGTTCTCCAGCCACGCCTGGTCACCCAGCGCCATCAGCCCCCCGCTCAGGAGCGAGTGGCCACCCGCCAGCACCGGCGCCTCCGCCGCCGCGATCGCTGCCGTCAAATCGCGGAGCCACGGGTCCGACACGTTTCCCGGCGCGAGCAGGTCACTCTGGAAGCGATCCTCGCGGCTGGCCTGCGACCCCACGTGCGCCAGCAGCACGCGCGTATCCAGCACCACCCCGTCCGCCAGCGAAGCCAGCTCGTCCGCGAATCGCTCGATGCCCAGCTCCTCAAGCAGGCGTCCCACCAGCGACCGGGGCGCATGCCCCTCCGGCGAGCTGGCCATCCCCCGCTCCTCGCTCACCACCCGCACCCGGCAGGCCGTCTCTCGTTCGAGGTGCGCCCACGTCGCACTCCCGAGCCGCCCGGCCACGAGGATCTCGGCGTTCGGATCGCACAGCAAGGGCATGAGCGCCCGGTAGGGCACCAGTGGCAGGGCCTCGTCCGGCGGCAACGCCTCCCGGATCCCGAGCGGAGTCGCCTCGCTCACCGCGAGCACGCCCAGGTCCGCCGGCGTGTCGAGATCGAAGGCAGTCCGCACTGACCGTGGAAGCACGGTCACCTCGCACCCCGCCTCGTCCCGCAGCCGCCGCGGGAGCACGTTGTCCCGTTCGAGCGCTCCCAGCTGCGCGAGGAGACTCCCCGGGGACCACGCGGTCAGGTCGGCCGAGTAGAAGTTGTTCGTCACGGCCACGTTGTCGCCACCGGACAGCCCCGTCTGCACCGCCGCGAAGTCCTCCCCCGTCAGGAACGGCAGCGCCCCCGCCCCCATCACC
>VXPF01000046.1 GCA_009839725.1 Dehalococcoidia bacterium
CCGATGCGCTGCAGCAGCTCCTCGGGGTCGGCGCGGTCGATGACGAAGGGGTTCATGCCCTGGCCGGCCACGCCCGGGGAGAGCACGCGCCCGCCCGCCGCTCTCGCCATGTCGGCGTACTCGCCCTCGGGGTCGATCACGTAGGCGACAACGCCGCGGCAGAGGCCGCGCAGCACACCCAGCTTGGTGGCGAAGGACTTGCCGGAGCCGGAGCGCGCGAGCACGGCGGTGTTGGCGTTGAGGTGGGTGCCATCCCAGGGGTCGTAGACGACGGGCGACGACGCCCGGAGGTCGATGCCGCGCAGGTCCCCGCCGCGCGTGTCGAGGTCGGGCGGCGAGAAGGGGTACAGGAACGCCAGCGAGGTCGTGTCGAGCGTGCGCCACGTCGCGACGGCGTTGAGGCCGAGGGGCAGGGTGGAGAGCAGGCCCTCGCGCTGGCGGAAGGGGAGCGCGTCGAGCTTGCCGAGGGTCGACGCGAAGTGCGCCTTCGCCGTCTGGGTGACCTCGGCGAGGGTCTCCTCGTCGGGGGCGTGGAGGGTGAGGGAGAGGGAGGCGTGGAAGAGGCGCTCGCGTCCGCGCTGCACCTCGTCGCGCAGCCGCATCACGTCCTCGAGCGCGATCTCGGCCTCCGAGGAGAGGCTCTTCCCCTTCCGCATCGAGAGACTGCGTGCGGACTCGAAGCGCACCTTCTGCCACTCCAGCGTGCGCGCGGCGACGGCGGCCGGGATCGGCCCGAGGTGGAGGGAGAGGTCCATCGGCGCGCCGGCGGCCATCAGCCCCTGCAGGAAGCCGGGCGACAGCGAGCGCGGCCAGTTGCCGAGGTGCAGCGAGCGCGCCGGGTGACCGCCGATCTTCACCTCGCGGCGGCCGACCTCAACCTCGACGGCTGTCTCCTCGTCGAACTCCCTGGGCGAGCCGCCGAGGGCGGCGGCGAGCACGAGCATCCTGAGCTGGCGGCCCCGCAGGAGGTGGGCGGAGAGCCCGGCGCGCACGAGCAGCGAGCGCAGCTCGTCCATTCGCTCGTGCTCGCAGATCGCGTAGAAGCGGCGGTCGAGGATGCCCTCGCGCGCCTCCAGCTCGCCCAGGAGCCGTCTGAGCGACTCGGCCGCCGCCCGCGTACGGGGCGGGAGATCCGGCGGCTGCGCCGCCTCGAGGTCGTCGCGCAGCTTGCCGAGGCCGGGCGGGTGCTGGCGCACGAGCAGTTGCAGGGGGAAGTCGCAGGCGTTGAGCGCGCCCGCGAAGGACCCCAGCTTCGGCTCGTCCAGCTCCAGCCCCAGCACCTCGCAGACGCCGAGCTTCTGGCCGTCGAGGCGCACCGGCCCGTCGTCCTCGAGGTGGGAGAGCATGAAGGCGAGCGGTAGGGCCGGTGGCGGCTTCGGCGCAGGGGCCTCGGGTTCCGTGGCTTGAGGCGCGGGCTCCGCGCCGTCCGCCGGTCCTGCGGGGGCGGCGGCCCTGCCGGGCAGGACTGCTACCGTGCGCTTCGCGAGTTCGATCAGGTGTCTCATCGGGGGTGCGCTCCTTTGTCGCGTCAGGGGGTGAAGAAGGGAAGGACGCCCGCGCGCAGTAGGGCGGAGACGCCCTTGGCCGAGAGCACGAGCGCGAGGCCGGCCACGGAGAGGAAGACGGCGCTCCTGGCGCGCCCGCCGCCGCGCTCCTCCGCGCCGTCGGCCATGAGCAGGAAGCCCGCCCAGACGATGGAGAAGACGGTCAGGCCGGCGGCGGCATAGGCCATCGCCGTGAGCGCCTCGTCGAAGGCGTCGAGCATGGCCCGCTCCTCCTCCGGGGCCGCGCCGGTCGTGACCAGCGCGACCCCGGCGAGCAGCAGGACGGTTCCGAGCCGCCTCACCAGGGCCACTCCCAGCCCTGCTCCGCGAACCACTCCCGCAGCTCGCCCGCACCGGCGGGCACGGGCGCGGCGGGCGTGGGCTCGGGCTCGGGGTCAGGGACGGAGAGTCCCCGGTAGGAGCCGTCCGCCCATACGCTCGATGCGAGCGCGAGCGTCTCGGTCCGCGTCCGGGCGAGCGGCGCCCGCTCGGTCACGGCTGCCTCGACGCGCTCCTCGTGCACGACGGTGAAGACGACATCCCGGGAGACGGTCGAGGCAGACACGTAGCAGCTCGCCGTCACCGACTGCTCCGTGAACGTCCCGTCCTCCATGGGGATCGTGACCGACTCGGTCACGACATCGCCGAAGGCGGGGATATGAACGGACGCCGTCTCCGTGAGCCGCTCCGTGCGCTCGGGAACGTGGCTCAGTTCTACGAGCGGCGGCAGCGCGATGCGCAGCGACGCCTCCAGCTCCGCCGCGATGGCGACGGCGTGGATGCCCTCGCCGGTCGCGACGGGCAGCCGGAAGCGGGTCTCGCCGCCGGCCACGAGGGGGACGCTCGTCTCCCGCGTCGCGGACGAGACCGTGACGGTGCCGCTGACGGCCAGCACCTCGGCCGCGATCAGCGCGGTCGTGGTGATGTCGGCGTGCCCGGACACCGCCTGGAGGGAGACCGACTCCCCGATCGCGCTCGCGCACGTCGAGGCGACGGTTCCCGCGACAGCCCCCTGCGTCCAGCCGAGCGAGGCGACCCGGACGGTGCACAGCTCCCCTGCCGCTGCGGGCAGCGGGTACGGGAGCTGCTCACCTTCGAGGCTGAGCGCGCCCGCCTGCCCGATGCCGTCCCGCCAGGAGAAGACCAGCGACGGGCTCGGCCCGTGCAGGGGCAGGTCGTGCGTCGAGTGCTGGCCCTGCGTCAGCGAGGCCGCGACCCAGGCGCGCAGCGAGCGGCCCTCGGGGCCGCCGTAGGCTCGCACGGTGAGCCGCAGGTCCGTGGCCGCCCGCAGGACGACCTCGGCGCGACCACCGTTGACGGTGAGCCCCTCGACGAAGAGCCGCCTGCCCGGCACCACCGGCGGCGGCTGGAACTCGATCTCGTCCGAGGTCCAGCCGCCTTCCTCTGGCTCCTGGGCGAGCGCCGCCGCGAGGGGCAGCGCGCTGAGCACGACCAGCGCCAGGGCGGCTGCGATCAGGAAGCTCTTCCAGAAACCGCGGCCTCCCCGCCGCCGCGAGCCGAGCCGCTGCTCGCGGTCCTCGCGGGCCGCGGGCGGCGCATCCGGCTCCTCGCCGCCGCCGCGCCTGCCGAAGAGGCGCTGCGGGCGGAAGGGCAGGCGTCCGGTGCGGCGCTCGCCCTCCTTGCGCTGCTGGCTCGCGCGCCGCGTCCGGCGCAGCACGCGCCGCGCCAGCAGCCGCAGCGGGTCGTCCTCGCTCCCGGACGGCTGGACGGCCGCGTGCGGCTCGCCCCGCACGAGCTCGGCGGGAGGCCCGGCATAGCGCCGCGCCCCCACCCCGTACCGGAGCAGGTCGGCCGCCACCAGCGGCAGCCGCCTGCCGCCGATCCTGCCCGCGATCACGGCGAGGCCGCCGAGCGCGAAGAGCGCGGCGGCGGCGATGCGCACCCCGGAGGGACCGACGGGGGCGTAGTGGTAGATGCCGTAGGCGAGGGCGCTGACGGCCACCATCGCCACGATCTGGGGAAAGGTCAGCCACAGCAGGACGCGGTCCTCGGCCTGCACGTGGGTCGGCACTTCGTGTGCTCGCATCTAAGCCCCCTGGCCCGACCGCAGCCACCCGGCCGCCGACGGCAGCCAGGTCGTGGGGTCGGGGACGTCGGGGTCGACGGTGGGGTCGACGACGGCGCCGATGACGAGGTCGACGATGCCGTAGGCCACCATCGCGAGCACGATGCCGGCCAGCGCCGTCATCATCGCGCTCTTGCCGCGCTCCATCTGGTGGGGCGCGCCCGAGGCGGTGAGGTAGAGGTAGGACCCGTAGATGAAGTAGCCGACGCCGATCGCGCCGACGACCCCGAGCAGGATGCCCACCAGGTTGGAAATGGTCTGGGTCAGGTCGTCCACTTGTTCTTCGCTCCTTCGCGTGTTCGTTCGGTTCTCGGTGCTGTTGTCTCGTTCCCTACCGGCACATCGCTCCCACCTCCGTCCGTCGTTGCGTTGTGGTGTCGTGGGGCTACTCGCCGCTGCTGCGGGGCAGGCCCGAGCCGGGCGCGGCGTTGCCGCCGCC
>VXPF01000152.1 GCA_009839725.1 Dehalococcoidia bacterium
GAGGGGGTCGGTCACGGGGGGCAGCGTGGCACATCGCGTGGGGCCTCGCCAGACGGCTCCTGCGTGCTAGGCTTCCTGTCACAACGCACACGAGAGGCAGTTCCTGTGGCTACGAAGGACCCGCGAGAACCGTTCACGAGGATCTCGATCGACGAGGCGAAGGAAAAGCTCGACAACGGCGACGCCGTGATGGTCGACGTGCGGGACCCGCACGAGTACGTCGAGGTGCACGCGAAGGGCGTGCGCCTGATTCCGGTGAACACGGTGATGAACGAGATCGGCCAGATCCGCGAGTTCGCGGGCGACAAGAAGGAAGTGCTGTTCATCTGCAAGATGGGCGGCCGCAGCGCGCTCGCAGCGGAGTACGCGACGGCAGCCGGCCTGGACGAGCTGGAGCTGTACAACGTCGAGGGCGGCACGGACGCATGGGCGGAGGCGGGGCTCCCGACGGGGAACTAGGCGAGTCGATCCAGCCGACTACTTTGCGAAGCGGCTCTCCCGCACGGCCTCCCTGTCGAGGCAAACCCATCCAAGCTGCCAAAGGCCATAGGACGCCCCTTGCGGCCGCTGGCCGCCCAGCCACCTCACGCTCCTAAAGGTCGCTATAGACCATCACCCGCGCGGCCGTGAACGCTAGGGGCCCGAGCCAAGGAAACAGGCGGTCCCGATTCGCCCTCGACGGAACAATCATCGTGGCTTGCCTAGATTCCCGACCATGCACCAATCGATTGCGAATGCTGTGTAGAGCCGGCGGGAAACGTTGGTGCCACGACTTCTTGAAGTCGCCAAGCCCTTCCGACATGCTTACGACAGCTGGCAGGACGAAGCCACCATCGAGCACGATTTCCTTACTGAAGTGCTCTCGATCATCTCCAAGAGCGTGCCACATTTCTTCTGCACTAACACACTTCTTTATAACTTCGTTTATCTTGGTGTTTTCCTCAAGTCGCTCGTCAACCACAAGATCCAGAAGGTCCCGGGCTGCTCGCCCGGGTCTTGCTGCCGCCTCAGGAGCAACAATTATCCTCTGAATATCTTGCATGATATTGTTCCGAATATGGTAGAATCCCGCGTACTCAAGAATTTGATAGTACTGTATGAACCTAAGGAATGAGTCCCCAGTCCTTGCGCTTTCCCAGAGTCCCAACAGATGTTGATTTATGTCCCTTCCAGAAACTAATGGAGGGAAGTCTCCACTCGGATACCGTTGATGTCGACTCCTCTCAAGGGAGAAGTCTGACGGCTCTTCGTGGATTCGAATCTTCGGAGTTTCCCGGTCAAAGTACTCCATGAAGAAGTTCAGGTTACGAACTAAGTCAGTTATGTCTTCTTCCTTGTATTCTCGAAAGCCTTCTATCCAGAACGATACTGGGCTGTCTGTCTCGCGCAGTGCTCGTTCCGGAAAGTTCTGCGAGATTCTCGCGTAGAGCTTGAATGTCCGAAGATTGCGTTTTCCCTGGGCCGTCTGCCCTAGGGAATCAGCAGCGCGGGCGATTTCAAGAAGTCTGTCGCTGGAGAGCCCAAAGTAGCACGCATAGTCCTCACCCTTGAATCGAAAGGTGAACCGCCTGTCCCTCAACCCTGAACCGACACCAAGAGCCCTATAGATCACTTCGAGCTGCTCGGTGTCGTCATGCCACAGCGCCGTAAAGCGAGGCGGCAGCCGGACTTCATTGAGGGCAGTCAAGAGGGCTTCCTCGCCAGGATCGAGGACGATTACCAGACCTTCCTCCCCCCAGGCACCGAATACGGCAGGCGCGCCCTCCCACACACTGACACTGGCTTCGGGATTTCGCGCAAGGAAGGGCTGCAGTCTGGCCCGCAGAGAATCCGCCTCTGCCTCGATGAATTCCGTCACTGAACTACCTCCGCGATGCTCGCCCTCGCACCCGCTACCACCCTAACCCACCGCGATCCCTCGTGGCCGGTAAGGCCGCCATAGACAGCGCCAGCAGGGGAGTCTAGCGCACTCTCACGCTCTGCCATCAAAGCGCCTAGGCTTCGGATCGGCGCTCATTTGTGCTAGAATAGAGAAGGCGCTGTGTGTCCACGCGCCATCCCAAATCCATGTACCGGGGGTACCTGTCAGCCGCATGAGCGACGAGACGTTGACCGACCAGACTTCTTCCACCAGCGCCGACGCGATGATCGGCTCCGTGCTGAGCCGCCTCTCCAGCGGCGACTTCGACGAGCGTCGCGACGAGGAGAACGAGCTCTCCGGGAACCAGACCGCGACCCAGGACGAAGAGGAAAAGGACGAGAAGGATCCCGACGAGAGCGAAGAGGAAGAAGAAGAGACCGTTGCGCTCCTGACCGAGGAGTCCGAGGGGATCGACGATCCCGTGCGGATGTACCTGCGCGAGATCGGGAAGGTCTACCTGCTCACGGCCGACGACGAGAAGCACCTGGCTCGCCAGATGGAGGAAGGCATCCACCTGCGCGACATCGAGCGGGCGTACGTCGATGCGTTCGGCCACCCGCCCTCCGCCTCTCGCGTGGCGGTGACGCTGCTCGAGCAGTTCACGGAGCTGCTGCCCGTCTACAAGGCCGCGCTCTACTACGTCGATCGCTACGAGAAGGTCATCTCCGGTCAGACGCCGCCGGAGGGCAGCGAAGACGAGTGGCCCCCCAAGGAGCCGAAGTGGCGCGACCTCGAGGGTCGCAAGCTGATGCGCAGCGGTTACGCGGAGGTGATCGGCGACGACCAGTTCCGCGGACTCGTCGATCGCGAGATGGAGCTCCCCTTCCGCACGTACGGCATGAAGCGGTTGCGCAAGGACGAGGAGACGGTGCATCACGCGATCGTGTCGCTCTCCATCGTGACCCACATCCTCACGCCGGACCTGTTCTCGCAGATGGCGGAGGAAGCCGGGGGCGAGGACCAGCTGCTGCCGCCCGCGGAGGGCCTGATCGAGAAGATCACGGCGCTCGAAGACCGGCTGCGCTATCACTTCGACACGATCAAGCACAACGGCGACAAGGCCGAGCGGCGCCTGACCGAGGCGAACCTTCGCCTGGTCGTGTCGGTGGCGAAGAAGTACATCGGGCGGGGCATGTCGCTCCTGGACCTGATCCAGGAGGGGAACATCGGCCTCATCCGCGCGGTTGAGAAGTTCGACTACCGCAAGGGGTACAAGTTCTCGACCTACGCGACCTGGTGGATCCGCCAGGCGATCACGCGAGCCATCGCGGACCAGGCGCGGACCATCCGCATCCCGGTGCACATGGTGGAGACGATCAACAAGCTGGTGCGCGTGAGCCGCCGGCTCGTGCAGGAGTACGGCCGCGAGCCGACGAGCGAAGAGATCGCGCGCGGCATGGTCGAGAGCTCGAAGCAGGACTCCTCGCACCAGTTCTCGCCGGAGCGGATCCGCGAGATCCAGAAGGTCTCGCAGGAGCCGGTGTCGCTGGAGACGCCGATCGGCGAGGAAGAGGACAGCCACCTTGGCGACTTCATCCAGGACGAGCGGGCGCTGGCGCCAGCCGACGCCGCGAGCCAGCAGTTGCTGCGCGAGCAGGTCGAGGACGTGCTGGCGACGCTCACCAGCCGCGAGCGCCGCGTCCTCCAGCTCCGCTTCGGTCTGGAGGACGGCCGCAGCCGCACGCTGGAGGAAGTCGGTCGCGAGTTCAGCGTGACGCGCGAGCGCATCCGCCAGATCGAGGCGAAGGCGCTGCGGAAGCTGCGGCACCCCAGCCGCAGCCGCAAGCTGAAGGACTACCTCGACTAGCGTTCCCGAACGAGGGAACTACGAAGCAGGCGCCGCCTCCCGCCAGAGGCGGCGTCCTGCTGCCAGCCACAGCATCACGCCGACGGAATCGACGAGGAGCCAGATAACCGGCTGGGTCAGCGTGGGGTCGCCAAAGACCTGCATGAGCCAGGACCAGGCGAGCAGGATGGCCTGCACCCCGCCGATGTAGAAGAGTCCGTTGACCTCGACGTAGGCGCGCCAGTTGTTGGCCTCTGGAAGCGCCGCATCGTGACGGCGCTTCCAGAGGTATGCGAAGAGGAGGACGAGCAGCGAGCCCGCCATCATGAACGGGTCGTACGCCTCCCAGTAGGTGAAGTCGGGGTCGTGATCGGGCTGGTAGAAGGGCGTGATGATCAGATGGACGGCGGTCGCCGCCGCCAGCAGCAGCAGGTAGAGCGCGACGACGCGCTTCCCGGCAGCCAGGTTCTGATCAGTCACGGGCCCCAAAGGGCGCATGGGGCTCGCGCCAGAGCTTGATCGCCATTTCGACCGCGAGGATCGACATGGCGGTGTTGACCAGCACCCAGACGAAGCCAATGGGCTCAAAGCCCCCCTCACCCCACTGGCTTGCGAACCAGTTGTTCAAGAATCCGAGGAGGAGAGCCACGGCGAGGTGGAACCGGCCATACGCGACGAACTTGTCCCAGCCACTGGCATCGTCCGCCAACGACCTTGTCCCGACAAAGGTGATCAGGACGAGGAGGACGGCAGCAACGGCCATGAACCAATTCAGGATGTCCCACACCTCGCTGGCGTCGGCCAGGTTCCCCTGGCCCGCGTAGAGCGGGGAGATGACGAAGTAGGCGCCCACGGCCACGCCCACCAGAAGCAGGTAGACAGCGAACAGTCGATGGATGGCTGCCATGAGGTCCTCCCGGCCTACGGGGCTAGCTTGTCGCCTCACGCCAGAGGCGGAGGCCGACGACGACGAACAGGATGGGCATGGCCGTGTCGACGATGTGCCAGACGGTGAAGTCACCGCCGGAGCCCCACTCGACGGCGAACCAGTTGGGCAGGAAGGCCAGCGTGAGGGCGACCACGCCGTAGAAGAGGCCGTTCACCTCCACGTATTCACGCCAGGAGGGGTCATCCGTGGAGGCATCGAATTCGCGCTTGCGGAGGAAGGTCCCAACGAGGGCCAGCAAGAGGCCCGCAGCCATGAACCAGTCGAGGGTGCGCCAGACCACAAGGTCGGCGTCGTGCTCCTCATAGAAGGGGAAAATGATGAACTGGACGGCCACGGCGAGGCCGACCAGGATCAGATAGACCGACGCGAGTTGCTTGAGCGCTGCGGGCATCTTTACCTCCTCTTGCCGGCACCGTACCACGGGTGTCCAGTCAGCACGCTTACGCACTCCGGGCGGTAGGCTGGCCCCGCGCGAACGAGGCGCCGAGGGCCCGAGACAGGGCCCCAGGGGAGGCGGCAATGCCCGATCATCCAGAGCTCACCGGCAGCGAGGTCGTGTTCGACGGGCGGCTGTTCGACCTGCGTCTGGACACGCTTCGATCGCCCGAGGGACACACGTTCCGGCGGGAGATGGTCTACCACCCGGGCGCCGTCTGCATGATCGCGATCGACAGCGAGGGGCGGCTCCTGCTGGTGGAGCAGTACCGCCACGGCTCCCGCACGAGGCTGCTCGAGATTCCCGCGGGAACGCTGGAGCCGGGGGAAGACCCGGCCGAAACCGCGGCGAGGGAGCTGCGCGAGGAGGTTGGGATGCGGGCGGACCGGGTGGAGCCGCTGGGCGGGTTCTGGATCGCCCCAAGCTACGCGACCGAGTACATCCACATCTTCCTCTGCACCGACCTGACACCCGACCCCCTGCCCGGCGACGAGGACGAGGACATCGAAATCGTCCCGCTCACGCCGGCGGAGGCGGTGGCGGCGGTGGACGAGGGGCGCATCATCGACGCGAAGTCGATCGCGGGGATCCTGCGCTGGGAGCGGCTCTCGGGGGCATGAGACCGGCCGTCAGGACTGCAGATAGAGGCCGACGATCAGGCCGACGGTCGTGACCCAGGCACCGGCGCCCACCACCAGCAAGATGTTGAAGCGACTGTTCATCTCGGAGCGCAGCACCTCGTTCTGGCGGTTCGACTCAGCGCGCCAGGCATTGAAGGCCTGCGTCAGGTCGCCCAGTCGCTGGTCGACCTGCTCGTAGGCGCCTTCGAGTCTGCTGATACGTTCTTCGGTCGTCACGATTGCCCGTGGCAATAGTAACACGTTTGGTGCATATCACCGCAAGACCAGCTGCTAGCCACCGACCTCGCGCCAGTAGCGCTCCAGGGCTTCGATGTGAGCTCGGGGACCCTCAAGGCCAGCGTTCATGGTGCGCATGGAGACGTAGTCGGCGCCGGCCTCGCGCCAGCGCTCGACTTCGCCGGCCCAGCTCTCGGGGCTGTCGCCGTAGTTCACCATCGCCTCGATGCCGAAGCCGGCGGGGTCACGCCCCTCCCGCTCGAGATACCCCTGGATCTTCTCGAGGGCCTGGGCGGAGTCGGGGGAACCGCCGCCGAAGATGAAGCCGTCGCCAATGCGGGCCGCTCGCTCGAAGGCGGGGTCGCTGAAGCCGCCGAACCAGATGGGGATGCGGCGGCCGGGGAGGGGCTTGAGGCCGGCGCGGTCGATGCGGTGCCAGTTGCCGTCGAAGTCGACGATGGGCTCGTCCCAGAGGCGGCGCAGCACCTCGACCTGCTCCTCCTGGCGCTTGCCGCGGTTGGTGAACTGCTCGTTGAGGGAGTCGTACTCGACGTAGTTCCAGCCGGTGCCGATGCCGAGCCGGAGGCGGCCCCCGGAAAGGATGTCGACCTCGGCGGCCTGCTTGGCGACGAGCGCGGTCTGGCGCTGGGGCAGGATGATGACGCCGGTCACCAGCTCGACGCGCTCGGTGATGGCGGCGAGGTAGCCGAAGAGCACGAAGGGCTCGTGGAAGGCGGACTCGTGGGTGTAAGGGCCCCACAGCTTCGGCTCGCGGTCGGGCAGAGCGCCGAGCACGTGGTCGTAGGCGAGGATGTGGGAGTAGCCGAGCCCCTCGGCCGTCTGCGCGAAGTCGCGGATCACGGCCGGATCCGAGCCGATCTCGGTCTGGGGGAAGATGGCGCCGATCTGCATGCGAAACACCCCTCTGTCGTGGCGGTGGGGAGAGTCTACGCGAGGCTTCCGGGCACGGTGGGAGCGCTACTCGTCGTCCATCCCCTCGCCGCCCATGTCCTCCCCGTCCATGTCGCCGTGGTCCATATCGCCGCCCTCGGCGCCGAACTCCTGGACATGCACCGTGACCGTCACGCGCCCCGCGCGTTCGAAGTCGAGGACCAGCTCGAACGTGTCGCCGGGTTCGGGAATGTCGGCGACGCCCAGTACCATGACGTGATAGCCGCCTGGTTGGAGGCTGACGTGCCCGCCGGGGTCGATGGGGATGCCCCCCTCCACCGGACGCATCATCGTGCTCCCGCCCTCCGACACCACCTCGTGCACCTGCGTGTCGTCGGCAATATCAGCAGTGGCACCCACGAGCCGGTCGCCCGCGCCCGTGCTGCGGACATCGAAGTAGACCGCCCCGATGTCGGTCGTCGTGAACTGCGCCCGCGCGTTGCTGACCTCGATGGCGCCGCCCTCGGCCCCACTGCCTTCTCCGTCGCCGCAGGCCACAGACACTCCGAGGAAGAGGGCCGCCAGGGCGACGGCTGCGATCAGCCCGTCGCCGGGACGGAACAACGTCACGAGGGCTCCCGCCAGCCGTGCTCGGCGAGCATGGGAATGTCGTGCGCCATGATCTCGCGCAGGCCGCCTCCCTGCAGGAACGGGTAGACGACATGCCCGAGATTGTCGGGCGTGTAGGCGATGAGGTAGGTGGCGTGATTGACGGTGTAGCGCCCGTCGCCGATGTCCCGCGTCACGATCTGGGGCATGCCGAGGAACGTGAGCAACGAGGCGAGCGTCTCGGGCTCGATGGTCAGCCCGATAAACCTCTCGTCGAAGAGGTCGAGCCAGCGGCGGATGGCGGCTGCGTCGTCTCTCTCGGGGTCGGTGGTGATGAAGACGACGCGGATGCGGTCGACGAGCTCGGGGTTCATCTCCTCAAGCACCTTCGAGAGCTCGAGCATGTGCGTGGGGCAGATGTCGGGGCAGTGGGTGTAGCCGAGGTAGAGGAGGGTGAGGTAGCCCTCGGTCTCGGCGAGGAAGTCGAAGGGGTCGCCGTTCGTGTCGGTCAGGACGACGTCCGGCTTGGGCAGGGGCGGCGAGGCGAGCGCGCCCTGATACCTGACCTCTGCCCCCCCGTCCGTGCGGGGCGCGGCGACGCGCTGGGAAGTCTCGGTGGCGCTCTCGTCAGCGCCAACCTGCTTCGGGGGACCGGAGACCTCGAAGGGCGCCTCATTGGCCCCATCGCCGCCACCACA
Organism: Dehalococcoidia bacterium; assembly: GCA_009839725.1. GTDB lineage: Bacteria > Chloroflexota > Dehalococcoidia > Tepidiformales > Tepidiformaceae > UBA2991. Next base: position 8,148 of record VXPF01000152.1, read on the forward strand.
AGCGACGAGGCCGACCGCCAGCAGGGCAACCAGCGGCAGCATCAGGCGCACGGGAGTCACCTGCCTCGCTCCCGGTAGGCGACCGGACGCCACTCGTTGCTGGTGTCGGCGGCATCGAGGCGGCGGCCGACGCGCTCCTCGTGCGAGGCCCACTGCCAGGAGACGATGAGGAGGGCGATAAGCCCCAGCGCCTCGCCGGCGATGAACATGATGGCGCCGGCGATCTGCTGGTCGAGGAGTGGGCCGGGGCCCCAGGCCCGGGGAATGACCGCCAGTTGCTCGTAGATGACACTGTCGGGCTCGTGGAAGATCAATCCCAGGAAGGCGTGGATGGGTACGAGCGCGAGCAGGTAGAGGAGGCGAACGGGGTACGACAGGTTCCAGCGAGTCGGGTTCCCGCCGATGATCGGCCACCAGTAGTGGAGGCCGGCGAAGAGGAAGATGGCGTAGCCGACGAAGTGGAGCGTCACGTTGCCGAGGCTCTCCTCGAAGGCCGGCGTCACGTACCAGAGGAGGGGGACGGCGGCGAAGAGGAACACGCCCACGAGGGGATGGGTGAAGGCGCGGAACGCCGGCGCGTGGAGCACCGGGTAGATGACGCGGCGGCGGCGTTCCTTCCCCGAGGCGATGAGCCAGAGCGTCATGGGCGCGCCCAGGAGGATGAGGGGCGGGGCGATGGTGATGAGGATGAAGTGCTGGACCATGTGCAGCGTGAGGAACGTGCCGTCGTAGGAGGCAATGGGACCGAAGACGGTGAACAGCACGAGGGCGAAGCCGCCGAGGCAGGCGGCGACCCTGCCGTTGGAGACGATCCGGCGGGCGTGGGAAGCCTGCGCCCGCTGCCGCGTTCGCAGGTACCAGAAGGCAGCCAGACCGATCAGGAAGATGGGGATCGGCTCGATGGCGAAGGTGAAGAGCGCCTGGGGGAACTCGGGCGGGGGCACCTCCGCCCAGGTGCAAACCCAGATCCAGCCCGCGCCCCCACCGTCACCGGCGCGGAGGGCGATGGTCGCGGCGATGGCGGCGGCAAGCCCGCCCAGCGAAATCAGGAACAGCCCGCGATCGGCGGAAAGGATGGAGGGGAGAGCCGTCGCCTTCATGGTTGCCATCGGTACCGGCTCCAGGGCTTCCAGCCTACCGCTTTGTGATTCTTCTCACAATAGAGGTGAGTCGTCTCAGGGCATGGGGCTGTCGGCGATGACGCCTTCGGCCAGGAGCGCGGTGTACTCGTCCCCACTGTAGCCGAGAAGGTCGCGCAGCACCGCCTCGTTGTGCTGGCCGAGCGTGGGAGCGCCAGCGAAACGCTCGGCCGGTGTCTCCGAGAGGCGGACAGGGAAGCCGGGGAACTCGCGCCGGCCGGCGTCGGGATGGTCGATGGGCACAATCATGCCGCGGGCTCGGAGGTGGGGGTCGGCGACCATCTCCAGGTTCGAGAGCACGGGGCCGGCAGCGATGCCCGCCTCCTGCAGCAGCGCCGCCGCCTCGTGGGCGTCACGGGCGCTGGTCCAGGCTGCGATCGCGGCGTCGATGGCGTCGTGCTGATCGTGGCGTTCGGACCGCGAGCGCAGGTCGGACTCGGCGAGGGCCGCGCTCCCGACGAGCCCGACGAGGGCGTCCCACGCGGCATCCGACTGCACGGTGATCGCGACCCACGCATCCTCGCCCCGGCAGGGGTAGACGCCCTGGGGGGCGAACGCCGCCGACCGGTTGCCGCGCCGCGCGGGGGGCTCGCCCGTGGCGGAGGCGGCGATCACGAACTCGCCACCGATGGAGACGTACGACTCGAGCTGGGAGAGGTTCACGTACATGGCCTCGCCCGTCCGGTCGCGCTCGCGAAGGGCGTCGAGGAGGGCGAAGGTCCCGGTCAGGCCGCCAATGCCGTCGGGGAAGGCGGCGCCCTGCTTGATAGGCCCGCCGCCCACATAGCCGGTCGTGGCAGCGAGACCGGAGTGCGCCTCGAGAATCGGGCCCCACGAACCGCGATCGCGGTAGGGGCCCGTCGAGCCGTACCCGGACATGGAGAGGCGCACGATGCGGGGGTTGATCGCCTTGACCGCCTCGAAGTCGAAGCCGAGGCGGTCGAGGGCGCGGGGGCGGTAGTTGTCGAGGAGGACGTCGGCTTCGGCAAGCAGCTTGCGGAACACCTCGCGGCCCCTCTCGTGCTTCAGGTCGAGGCAGAGGGAGCGCTTGTTACGCTGGAACTTGTTGAAGGGGCCGTTGCGATTCCACGGACGCTCTCCGGGGTCTGCATCGGGAAAGATGCCGCCGCGGAAGGTAGGAGCCGGCAGCTCGCCCCAGCGCCAGCCCTCCGGGGCGCGCAGGGGCAACCCCCCGGGGGTGAGGCTGGCGCCACGAGAGCCGCGGTGCTCGACCCGGACGACATCGGCGCCGAGGTCCGCGAAGGATCGACCGACGAGCGGTCCCGCCCAGGCGATCGAGAGCTCGACGACGCGGACGCCCGCGAGGGGCAGGGGAGGTCGTTCCGAAAGTGTGACGGGTGGCGACGTGGCGCGAGGGGGGTCGGGGAGGCCGGCCAGCACCGACGCCGTGTCTTCACCCAACCGAGGGGCGCGGGGGCGGCCCCGGGGACCGGCCGGGCCTCGAACCGGGAGCGAGGGGGCGACGACGTCCTCGCCGAGGTGGGGCAGCAACTGCCAGAAGTTCCGGTGTTCGAGCTGTTCGTCCTGCTGAACCTCGGCCACATGGAGCACGGGGCTCGTGGGCACGTTGCATTCCTGCAGACGCTCGACGATCTCGCGTCGGGAACGGTCGAGCAGCCAGGGCAGGATGATGGCGTCGAACTCGTCGGCGTTGTCGAAGCGGTCACCCCCGGAGGCGAAACGCTCGTCGCTGAGGAGCTCGGGCATGCCGAGGGCGAGGCAGAACCCCTCCCACTGGGCGGGGCTCGAGACGGCAATGCAGACGGCGCCGTCCTTGCAGGGAAGGATGCCGAGGGGGTGAAACGACTCCGCGTGGCGGTTCCCCGAACGGCGCTTTCGCACGCCCTGGTGGGTCGCGAGGATGATCGTCCACTGGTGCAGGGCGGTCATCGCGTCCATGGCAGCCACGTCGACGAGCTGGCCGCGCCCGCTGCGCTCGACGGTTCGGAGCGCCGCCATCGCCCCGACCGAGGCGGTGAGCCCGTTGACGTAGGCGCACCACGGCCCGCCGCCCTGCAGGGGTTCATTGTCGGGGTCGCCGGTGATGGCGGCGTAGCCGCTCATGGCCCAGTCGACGAGCGCCGACGAGCGGCGGTCCGCATACGGGCCGGTGAGCCCGAAGGGGCCGCACACGACGGCCACGAGGCGGGGATTCAGGCGGCGCAGGCGCTCCATGCGAGCGGCGACGGCCTCGGGCGTCTTGCCCGCCTCGAAATCGACCTCGTCGATGACGATGTCGGCAGTGGCGACGAGCCGCTCGAGGTCGTCGCCGGCAAGAACGGCGGAGCGCTTGTACATCCCGAGGTACTCGTGGAGCGCCGAGCCCCCATCGGGGAGGAGGGGGTGGGCCGACCGCAGGGGGCTACCGCCCTCCGGCTCGCAGGAAATGACGTCGGCCCCCGTGCCCGCGAGGAGGCGGCCGCAGTAGGCGGACGCGACGCCGCCTCCCAGCTCGACAACGATGATGCCGTCGGCCACGCGCGTTCCCGGACCTAGGGGCGGACCGGGCCCTTGGGCCCGAGGTTGCGCCGGAGCGTGTCCTGCGCGCCGGCGATGAAGCGGCAGATGATGGCGCGCGTCTCGCGCGGGTCGATGATGTCGAGAATCTCGAAAGCCTCCGCCACCTTGAAGGGGGAGCGGCCCTGGAGGAGGCGCTCCTCGATCTCGGCGCGCCGGGCCTCGGGGTCGGGGGCGTTCTCGATCTCGCGGCGGTAGGCGGCGGCGACCCCACCTTCGATGGGGATGGAGCCCCACTCGCCGGAGGGCCAGCCGAAGCGCATCTTGAGCGCTTCGGGGCCGCCGAGGCAGGCAGCCGCATCACCGGCCATGCCGTACGACTTCCGAATCTGGATGGCAATCGAGGGGATGCTTGCACTCGAGCCCGCCACCACGGCGCGCATGCCGGCCCGCATGACGCCCTCGCGCTCGGAGCGTGACCCGATCATGAAGCCGGGCACGTCGACGAAGAGGACGACGGGGATGCTGAAGGTGTTGCAGAGGTCGACGAAGTGGGTCTGCTTGTCCGCGGAGTCGGCGGTCATGGCGCCGGCGTACACCTTGGGGTCGTTCGCGATGATGCCGACGGGGTAGCCGTCGAAGCGGGCGAAGGCGGTAATGAGGCTGCGTCCGAAGGAGCGGCGCATCTCGAAGAACTCGCCGTTGTCGACGACGAGCTCGATGAGCCGGCGCATGTCGTACCAGCGCGTGCGATCGCGGGGGACGATGGAGAGGAGGGACTCCTCGCGGCGGCCGGCGGGGTCGCGGCTCTCGACGCGGGGCGGCATCTCCCAGACATTGCGGGGCATGTAGCCGAGGAAGGCGCGTATCTGGCGGAAAGCGTCCTCCTCGTCGTCCGCCTCGTTGTCGACGACGCCGCTGGTGCGGACGTGCACGCCGACGCCGCCGAGCTCCTCCTTGGTGAGGTCCTCGCCGATGGCGCGCTTCACGACCGGCGGTCCCGCCGCGAAGACCTGCCCCTGGCCGCGCACCATCACGCTGAAGTGCGAGAGCACGGCCCGCCCGGCCACGTGCCCGGCGGAGGGGCCAACGATGGCGGAGCAGACGGGCACCTTCGAGAGCAGCTCCGCGTCGCGCGCCCACTGGTTCCCGTCGGGGAGGTGCATGCGGCCGGCGTCGTCGTAGCTGCGGGCGGAGGCGCCGGCCCCATCGGCGAACTGGACGAGGGGGATGCGGCGCTGGAGGGCGGCGGGCTGCAGCCAGCGCCCCGGCCCCTTGCCGCCCCCACCGGAGCCGCCCCGAACAGTGAAGTCCTCGCCGCCGACGCACACTTCGCGGCCATCGACGGTGCCGAGGCCGAGCACGTAGCCGGCGGGAGTGAAGTCCTTGAGGCCGCCGTCGGGGTCGTAGTCCCCCGTTCCCGCCATGCCCCCGATCTCGAAGAAGGAGCCGGGGTCGAGGAACTGGTCGATGCGTTCGCGGATCGTGAGCTTGCCCTGCGCGCGCTGACGGGCGACGCGTTCCTCGCCGCCCATGCGGCCGGCCAGTTCACGGCGTCGCTCGATCTCGTCGACGGCATCCGACCAGGATGCGGCGGCGTCCTCGCGGGACTCGGCGTCGGTAGCCATCGTCACCTCCCCGTGCAGGTTCTGACGGGTCTGCGACCCACCCGCAGTGTACGCCGCGCGCCGCCGCCGGAATCGCCGGGCAGCGGCGTACGTGGTAGAACGCATCCGGCAGCAGACGGCTGCGGAGTGCTGACATGGACATCAACGGATTGAGCGCGATCGTGACGGGCGGGGGTTCGGGCCTGGGGGAAGCCACGGCGCGTGAGCTGGCAGCGCGGGGCGCGAAGGTCGCCATCCTCGACCTCGGGCGCTCGAACGGAGCGGACGTAGCCGCCGAGCTCGGCGGCATCTTCACCGAGGCGGACGTGACCAGCGACGAAGAAGTGACACAGGCGGTGGCCGCGTCCGCGGAAGCGCACGGCGGCGTGCACCTCCTGATCAACTGCGCCGGTATCGCGACGGCGGAGCGCACGGTCGGCCGCGAGGGCCCCGCCGACCTGGCGCTGTTCACGCGGACGGTGAACATCAACCTCATCGGGACCTTCAACGCCATCCGGGTTGCGGCCACGGAGATGGTCAAGAACGACCCGACCGAGGACGGCGAGCGGGGCGTGATCATCAACACGGCCTCGGTGGCGGCGTTCGAGGGGCAGATCGGCCAGGCGGCCTACTCGGCCTCGAAGGGTGGCGTCGTAGGGATGACGCTCCCGATCGCTCGTGACCTGGCGCGCAACGGCGTACGCAACAACACGATCGCCCCGGGCCTCTTCCTGACGCCGATGCTGCTGGGTCTGCCGGACGAGGCGCGGGAGGCGCTGGGCAACATCACGCCCTTCCCGACGCGCCTCGGCAAGCCGGAGGAGTACGCGCAGCTGGCGTGCTCGATCATCGAGAACCCGATGATCAACGGCGAGACGATCCGTCTGGACGGCGCGCTCCGGCTGGCGCCGCGGTAGGGAGCAGGAAACGCCGGGAGGTATACTGGAAGCATGGCGAAGCCGAGTTCCTCAACAGAGCAGAAGCGACCGAAGCCGCCACCTGCACCTCCTGCAACAAGCGACCCAGGGTGGAAGATCAAGAGTGGGGGCTGGAAACCGGACTAGAGCGCTAGCCAGCCGTCACGATCCACCCGATCAACAGTAGAGCCTCCACCACAAACAAGGCCGCCATCAGATTCGCCCCCAAGTGCTTGCGGCCTATCAGTGCCCTGGCTGCCCCGTTGTGCACGCCGGACCAGTAGACCGCTCTCCTCCGGAACTCATCAGCCTCAAGGTGCAGCCACCGATCATGAAGCTCCCTGGGAGAGATCTGGGTTATGGAGCCAAATGAGCGAGCCACCAGGGCAATCGCCACCACAAGCAGGTAAAGCGCCCCTGCAGCGATCAGAACCGGCGAGCTGAAGTCCGGATTCGCAAGCACCGCCTCACCGGCGACAGGGGTAGCGATCGTGACGGTCGTAACGAAGGACAGGGAGACATCAATCCGCTGGTGGGCGCTGTCCCACTGTCGCTGGGCCATCTCATAGGCCGCGGCCGCTATGTCGTAGGCCAGGTCCGTGCCCGGATACCGGTCGCCGGGACTCACGTTGCTTGTCACAAGGAGATACTAACGCCTCCGCAGGCGGACGACGGGGATCTGGCGGGGGTTGGCGCGCTCCTGATACTCGGTGTACGGCGGGTAGGCGGCTGCGGCGATCTGCCAGAGGCGCTCGCGGTCCTCGCCCTCCACGACCTCGGCGGTGACGGGGATGCGGCGGGTGTTCACGCGCAGCCACGCCTGCGGGTTGGCAACCAGGTTCGGGAACCAGGAGGGGTGCGCGGGCGCGCCTCCCTTCGAGCCGATGAGCACGAAGTCGCTGCCGTCGCGGAAGAAGAAGAGGGGCACGGAGCGGAGGTCGCCGCTCGTGCGCCCGATGGTCGTGAGCATGGCCGTGGGGACGTAGGGGACGCCGCTCTGGCGGCTGATGTGCGAGCTCACGACGGACCAGCCGACGAAGCGCACGAGGAAGCTCTCGGCCGGTCGCAGGAGGCTCAGGCGGGTGAGGATGTCGAAGAGCACGGGGCGACCTCCGGGGAATGGAGCGGGCGGCTCTCAGGCCGCCCGCTGGTTCTGGATGCCGGTGGGGTTGGGTCAGTTGGCGGCGGAGGCTTCCTTGCGGGCGCCGCCACCCGGCCGCGGGGCCGCGCCATCGCCCATGTAGATGCCCGCGCCACTGACTTCGCGCCAGTGGGTGTGCGCGAGCGTGTGCATGATGAAGACGGCCTGCTGGGCCGTCCACAGGCCCTGCGCGTCCTGCGTCTGGTTCACCGCTTCCTTCGTGATCTTCAGCCCGAAGGATGGCTTCTCCGCGATCTTGCGCGCCAGGTTCTCCACGTACTCGGTCAGCTCCTCGCGGGGAACCACCTCGTTCACCATGCCCGCCTCGTAGGCGCGCTGGGCGCTCACCCAATCGCCCGTGTAGAGCATCTGTCGGGCGAGGCGGTGGCCGAACTCCCAGGGGTGGGCGAAATACTCCACGCCGGGGATGCCCCAGCCCACGACGAGGTCGCGGAACTCGGCGTCCTCGGAGGCGATGATGATGTCGCAGACCCAGGCCAGCATGAGGCCGCCGGCGATGGTCTTGCCCTGCACCTCGGCGATCATGGGCTTGGGCAGGTTGCGCCAGCGGCGGCACATCTGAAGGTAGATCTCCTCCTCCTTGGCCATCGCGCCCTCGGCGCCTTCGAGGTCGAAGTTGGCCCACGTGCCGACGGGGCGGACATCGTTGAAGCCGAGGCCGGTGCCGCCGCGCATGTCGTGGCCGGAGTTGAAGTGGGGCCCCTCGCCGCTCAGGATGATGACCTTCACCTGGTCGTCCTGGTTGGCGTAGTCGAAGGCATCGTTCAGGTCGCGCGTCAGCCGCAGGTCCTGGGCGTTGCGGGCCTCGGGGCGGTTCATGCGGACGCGCGCGATCTCGGGCGTCAGGTTCTCGTAGAGAACGGTCTGGTACTCAGGCATGGGGCACTCCCCTCCTGCGAAGGTGGTGTGAGTATACGCGCCGGGACATACCCCGGCGCGCTTCGATCAGATGGTCTCGGTGGACTCGCCCACGTCTCCGGCCTCTCCGCCGCCGATCTCCTCGCCGACGGCGCGGATAGCGCCGAACTCCTCCCGGAAGGCGTTGTGGACGGCGCGGGTCTCGGTGCAGTGCAGGACGAAGCGGGCGCCCTCGCGCAGCCACTTCGTTGATAGTTCGGGGATCTGGTGGTGGATCAGGACCGGGATGTTCCGGCCCTGGCAGGTGGCGATGATGGTGCGCAGGGCGGCCTCGTAGTCGGGATGGTCGTACTGGTCGGGGACGCCGAGGGAGATGCTCAGGTCGTTCGGGCCGACGAAGATGGCGTCGACCCCCTCGATGGCGACGATGTCGTCGAGCGCCTCCATGGCGGGCACACTCTCGATGCCGATGATGCAGACGCTGTTGCGGTTGCGCCGCTCGAGGTATTCGCGGGAGGCATCGCTGGGGAACTCGCCCTGCTCGACGACGCGGCGCACGAGCTCGCCCTTGAGGGGGCGCCACTTGGTCGCGCCCACGACCTCACGGACCTCGTCGGGCGTCTCGCAGTAGGGGGCGAGGATGCCCTGGGCGCCGGCATCGAGCGCCATCGTTATGTAGTGCGAGCTGGGGATGGGGACGCGCACGATGGGCACGACATCGACACTCGTAAGCCCCGCGAGGAGGTCGGCGATCTCGCTGCGGCCGCGGGGGGCGTGCTCGCTGTCGATGATGACGTAGTCGAGGCCGAGGCCAGCGATGGTCGTGGCCCAGCGGGGGTTGCGGGCGGCGGAGAGCATCGTGCCATAGACGATGCCTCCCGCACGGGTCTTCGCCTTGAGCTCTGCGCCATTCATCGTTGCCTCCGGGGTTCGTGGTGGCCTAGGGATACGAGGTCCGGTCGGCGATGGCAAGGCGTGGCCCGCAAGGGGCGACCATCCTAGGATGCCCCCGCTGGAGGGAGCCCCTATGTCGAACCTGCTCATTCCCATGACCACCGAGGACTTCACGCCCGAGTGGGTCACCGCCGCCCTGCGTTCGAACGGGACCCTGGGGGACGGTTCCGTGACCGCCGTGGAGGCAACCCCGGTGGGCGAGGGGGCGGGCTTCCTGGGGTCGCTCGCGCGGCTCACGCTCACGTACGAAGGGACGGGCGCAGACGCACCCGCGACCGTGGTCGCGAAATTCCCGGCGCTGGTCGAGGTGAACCGCGGCCTGGCGGTCCAGTACCAGGTCTATCAGCGGGAAGCGCGGTTCTTCAACGAGATCAAGAGCACCATCACCGCAATGCCGACGCCGGAGGCGTACTACGCCGACGTCGAAGAGGCGACGGGGAACGGCGTGATCCTGCTCGAGGATCTCGACGGGAAGTTGCGGGTAGGGGACCAGCTCGCGGGCGCTTCGGCGAGGGAGGCGGAGCAGTTGATGACGCAGATCGCCGACCTGCACGCCACCTGGTGGGGACGGGCCGAAGAGGACACCATCTCCTGGGTGCCTGCCTTCGACGGACCGGTCTGGGCGATGACGGCGCAAACCCTGCCCTCCCTCTGGCCGACCTACCAGGAGGAACGCTCGCACCTCCTGCCGCCGGGCATGGCCGACATCATCGAGCGCACCTGGGAGGGGCTAATCTGGCTGGGCCAGCAGCTCAGCCGAGGGCCGATGACGCTCGTCCACGGCGACTACCGCATGGACAACATGTTCTTCCCTCCAAGTGAGGGGGATCCCATCACCATTATCGACTGGCAGCTCATGTCGCGCGGGCGCGGTCCCTACGACGTGGCCTACTTCATGAGCCAGAGCATCGACGTCGAGCTCCGTCGCGAGCACGAGCGGGCGCTCGTGAAGCGCTACCACGATGGCCTCCTGGCCGGGGGCGTGCGCGACTATTCCTTCGACGACTGCTTCGAGGACTACCGGCTCGCCTGCCTCTGGTGCGTGATGTACCCCGTCGCGATGGGCGGGGGCATGGCCCACAACGAACGCGCCGTGCAGATCGCGGCTGAGGTTTCGAAGCGGTCGTTCAACACGATCCTCGACCTCGACTCGGTCTCGGTCCTGCCGAGCTGACCGGCCCGTCGGGAGCCGGACGACCCCAACCCTGCTGGAGCGTACCCCATGAGTGACCTGCCCATTCCCCTCACCGCAGAGGACTTCACCCCGGACTGGCTGACCGCCGCCCTGCGTTCAAACGGAACGATCGAGGCCGAGCGTGTCGTCTCCGTGGAGGCGACGCCAATGGGCGAGGACTTCGGCTTCCTCGGATCGCTCACACGGCTGGTCCTGACCTACGACAGGCCCCGGGGAGGCGCACCCGCGACGCTGATCGCGAAGTTCGCCGCGCAGGCGGAGTTCAACCGGGACTTCGCCAGGCAGTACGGGATTTATGTCACCGAAGCGCGCTTCTTCCAGGACCTGCAGCCCTCGTTGACGGCGATGCCGACCGTGCGGGCCTTCTACACGGGCTACGACTCAGCGGTCGGTGACGGCGTGACCATCCTGGAGGACCTGGAGGGGAAGCTTCGCATCGGCGACCAAATGGCCTCACTCTCCCAGGCGGAAGCGGAGCAGGTGGTGACGCAATCCGCCGGGTTCCACGCGACGTGGTGGGGCAAGGCGGACACCGACGAGCTTGCCTGGATTCCGAGGACGGACGGACCGGTGTGGCAGATGGCGCCGGCGACGCTCCAGCAATTCTGGCCGGTGTACCAGCAGAACTTCGGCCATGTGCTGACGCCCGAACTCATCTCGGCGGTAGAGCGCACGTGGGCGAACATGGACTGGGTCTTCAAGCGGTTCGCGACGCCGCCGGTCACCGTCATCCACGGCGACTACCGGCTCGACAACATGTTCTTCCCCGAGCGGGAGGGCGACCCCATCACCGTGATCGACTTCCAGCTGATGGCCCGCGCTCGCGGCCCCTACGATATCGCCTACTTCACCAGCCAGAGCCTCGACATCGAGCAGCGCCGCGCGACGGAGCAGGACCTCGTGCGCCGGTACCACGACACGCTCGTGGCCGCGGGCGTGCGCGACTACTCTTTCGACGATTGTTTCGAGGACTACCGGCTGGCGATCCTCTGGTGCGCCGTCTTCCCGATCGGGATGGGCGGGGGGTTGGCGGGGGACAGCGAGCGCCACCTCGAGCTGGCGACGGAGGTCTCGCGCCGCTGCTTCACGGCGATCTCGGACCTGGACGCCGTCTCGACGCTGCCGAGCTGACTCAGGCGCCGGCTGTGTCGAGCGCCTCCTCGATCTCTCCGAGGTGGGCCTCGACGTGCATGGTCATCGACATGAGAACGAGGTCCGACATCTGGATCTCATCGGGCATGACGGGGAGCTTGACGGGCCGCGCCAGCGTCTCGTCGTCGAGGCCGTCGATGCCGGTAACCGCCTCTTCGTAGGCGGCGTGCATCTCGTCCAGTATTTGGGCAGCCGACATGCCGGCGCGTTCGGCGATCTGCTGGGCGTTCATCGCCTCGCCGCCATCGTCGGGCGGGGGCTCGGCGCCCGATTCGGCCATGGCGGTCACCATCTCGATAAGGGGGAGGGGATTGGCGCGGGCGGCGAGGTGGCTGAGCGCATCGCGGACGTTCCAGTCACCTTCCGCGAGGGGAGCCTCCGGCGCGGCGATAATGCGCTCGCGCAGAGCCTCGCCGCGGGCATCGGCGTTGCGGATAGCCTGGACGATCGCTTCACGGGTGGCCATGGAGGACTCCTCACCTATCAATTTATCGGGCGATGCCTGCATTCTGGGGGCTGAGCGCAAGGGATGCCACAGACTCGGTTGACGGTGCCGCGACCGGTCCAGAGAATCGCGCGATGCCTCATCCCGACCGCATCGCCATCGTGGGCGCCTCGCTGGGTGGGCTGCGCGTGGCGCAGGCCCTGCGCGGACGGGGCAAGTTCGAGGGGCCTATCACCCTCATCGGAGCCGAGCCCCACTACCCCTACGACCGCCCTCCGCTCTCGAAGCAGGTGCTGGCGGGGGAATGGGGACCGGAGCGCACCCTCCTCGACCCGCCCGACAAGGTCGACGAGCTGGGACTCGACCTGCGCCTGGGCGTGCGCGCGGAGTCGCTCGACCTGGAGGCGCGGAAGGTCGCGCTGAGCGACGGCAGCCGCGTTGCCTTCGACTCGCTCATCATCGCCACCGGGGCGACGCCCCGTACGCTCCCGAATACGCCCGATCTGGACGGCATCTATACCCTCCGCACGATCGACGACTCGATGCGCCTGCGCGCCGAGCTGGCGAAGGAGCCGCGCGTGGCGGTCGTCGGAGCGGGCTTCATCGGGGCGGAGGTAGCGGCGGTCGCACGGAGCGCCGGCCTCGAGGTCACGCTCATCGAGGCGCTGCCGGCACCGCTCGCGCAGGCGGCGGGGGTGGAGGTGGGGGAGGCGTGCGCGGCGATGCACCGGGCGCACGGCGTCGACGTGCGTTGCAACGCGCTCGTGGCCGGCTTCGAGGGCGGCGAGCGCGTGGAGCGCGTGCTGCTGGCGGACGGGTCGATGGTGGAGGCGGACCTGGTGGTGGTGGGCATCGGTGTCGCGCCGGAGACGCGCTGGCTGGAAGGCTCGGGGCTGGAGCTGCGCGACGGCGTCGTCTGCGACGCAACCTGCGCGGCGGCGCCGGGCATCTACGCGCTCGGGGACGTGTGCCGCTGGTACAACCCCATCTTCGAGGAGGAGATGCGGGTGGAGCACTGGACGAACGTGATCCACCAGAGCCGCCAGGTCGCCCGCAACCTCCTCGCGGAACCGGGCGAGGCGAAGCCGTTCGCCTCGGTGCCCTACGTCTGGTCCGACCAGTACGACGCGAGCATCCAGTCGCTGGGGCATCCGAGAGCCGACGACGCGGTCGAGGTGCTGCACGGCTCGCTGGAGAGCCTCGAGTTCGTGGCCGGCTACCGGCGGAACGGAATCATCGTGGGCGGCCTGACGTTCAACATGCCCCAGCAGCTCTCCGCCTACCGGCCCCTGATCGAGCAGCGCACCCCGTGGGAGGCCGTGCTGGAGCACGCCCGGGCGATGGACTAGGAACGCCCTTCGCGGCGCGGGTATCATCGCCGCGCCACCGGGAGGCCGCGCATGGACCTTGGCGAGCTCTCCGAACGCCTCCTGCCGTTCTGCCGCGAGCATCTCGGCGACCCCGACGTCGCCGTCTCGGACGTCGAGACGATGCCGGGGCATGCGGGCTTCTCCTTCGGGTTCACGGCCACGTCGAAGGGCGAGTCGAACTCCTACGTGCTGCGCGTGCCGCCGCCGAACGTGCGCCGGGTCGGCACGGCGGACGTGATCCGGCAGGCCCGCGTGGTGCACGCGCTGCGGGACACGGACGTCCCCGTCGCGAACGTGATCTGGTCGGGCGAGGACGAGCGCTGGTTCGGGTCGCCCTACTTCATCGTGAACAAGCTCGAAGGCGACGTGCTGCGGAGCGACTGGGGCTGGGAGATGCCCGCCGAGGAGATGCGTCCCGTCGCCTTCCAGGCGATGCGCGCGCTGGCCTCGCTGCACCGCCTCGACTGGCGGGAGTACGTGCCCGACGACGGCCCTCCCCTCGAGCTGGAGCCGGACGTGACCCGCTGGGACCGCTTCTACGAGCGCTCGGGCGACATGGACCTTGTGGCGCTGGCCCCGGACGTGCGAGCGAAGCTGCTGGAGCGACTTCCGGAGGCGCCCCGCATCGGCATCTTCCACGGCGACTTCCAGTGGTCGAACGTCTTCTACAGCTTCGACGGGGAGCTGCAGGCAGTCATCGACTGGGAACTGTGGGGGGTGGGGGCGACGCTGAACGACCTCGGCTGGGTGATCACGTTTGCGGACGCGGCGGCCTGGAAGCACGGGCTGCGGCACGCGCTTCCGAGCCCCGACGACCTCATCGCGGAGTACATCGACACCTATGGGAGCGATCCGGGCGACATCGCCTGGTACCGGGCGCTGGCGGCCTACAAGTTCGGAATCATCAGCGGGTTCAACCTCTACCTGCACCGCAGCGGCAAGCGCCCGGACGAGTCGTGGGAGGACACCGCCCTGTCGGCGCCCTTCCTCATGCGCCGCGCCCTCGAAGTGCTCGACGACGGGTAGGGACAATGGCCAGGAACGGCTCCCTGCCCGGCCCGCTCAACGGCATCCGCGTACTCGACTTCACGCGGCACCTGGCGGGGGCGGGATCGACCCGCATCCTGGCGACGCTGGGGGCGGAGATCCTGCGCATCGAGTGGCCCCATCCCCCGGCGCTCGACTTCCTGCGCCTCTCCGGCCCGCACGCGGATGGGCGGCCGGGGATGAACCGGGGCGGGTTCTTCGCGCAGATCAACGTCGGCAAGAAGAGCGTCGCCATCGACATGTCGACGGAGGCGGGGAAGGCAATCGCGCGGGAGCTGATCCCGCACTGCGACGTGATCGCGGAGAGCTTCTCGCCGGGGGTGATGAAGCGCTGGGGGCTGGACTACGAGTCCGTGCGCGCCCTGCGCCCGGACATCATCTACCTGTCCGCGTCCGGGTTCGGGCAGACGGGTCCGTACGCGGGCTACCGCTCGGTGGGGCCGACGGCGCAGGCGTACAGCGGGCTCACGGCGACGTCCGGGCTGCCCGACCGCGAGCCGGCCGGGTGGGGGTTCTCCTACATGGACCACATGGGCGCCGTGATGAACGCGGCCGCCATCCTCATGGGGCTGGAGCGGAGACGGGCGACGGGAGAGGGCGAGTTCTTCGACGCCGGACAGAGCCAGCACGGGTGCGCCCTTCTCGGGCCGATGCTGCTGGACGTGTCCCTGAACGGCGCGCAGGTGCGGCCGAAGGGGAACCGCGACCTGTACGGCAATTTCTGTCCGAACAACGCCTACCGCTGCCGAGGGGAGGACTCGTGGCTGGCCATCTCGGTGCGCGAGCCGCACGAGTGGGCGGCACTCTGCGAGACCATCGGAGCGGACGACCTGGTGGCGCGTCCCGAGCTCGCGACGCTGGCCGGGCGCCTCGCGCACGAGGACGAGATCGACTCGCGCATCGAGGCCTGGACGCAGCCGTGCGACGCGCACGAGGCGATGGCGGCGCTGCAGGAGGCAGGCGTGCCGGCGGGAGTGGCGCAGACGGTCGAGGACAAGGTGCATCGCGACCCGCAGCTCGCCTTCCGGGGGCTGTACACGACGCTCGACGACCCTGTGCTGGGGGAGAAGCGGTACGAGGACGTCCCCGTGACGATGGAGGGCTTCGAGGTGGGCGTGCCGGGGCCATCGCCCTGGCTGGGGGCGGACACGCGAGACGTGCTCGGCGGCCTGCTCGGCTACTCCGGGGAGAAGCTGGAACAGCTCAAGGCCGAGGCGATCATCGACGACGCGATCACGCTGGAGGAGGCGCAGGCCGTATGAGCGGGACGCTCGAGCACCTGACCGTCGTGGAGCTGGCGGGGCCGCGCACGGAGTGGTGCGGCAAGCTCTTCGCGCAGGCGGGAGCGCGGGTGGTGCTGGTGGAGCCGCCGGGCGGGGCGGAGACACGGAGCTACGCGCCCTGGTTCGGCGAGCGCCGGGACCGCGAGTCGAGCCTCCACTTCTGGCACTACAACACCGACAAGCAGAGCGTTGTGCTCGACCTGGTGGCCGAGGAAGGGCGCGAGGCGTTCCTGGGGCTGCTCGGGGAGGCGGACGTCTTGCTCGACGGAAGCGAGCCGGGAGGGCTCGGCGATCTTGGGCTGACGCGCGAGGTGATCGAGGGGGCGAACGAGCGGCTCGTGCACGTCGCCCTCACGCCGTTCGGGCAGGAGGGGCCGATGGCGGCGTGGAAGGGGAGCGACCTCGTTCACCAGGCGCTCGGCGGGCAGATGATGATGAACGGCTACGACGACATGCCCGCGAGCCCGCCGGTGAACGGCCAGGGCAACCAGGCGGGGCACATGGCGGGGAGCTGGGGATTCATCGCGGCGCTAGCGGCGCTGCAGACGGGCAGGGGCGCGTTCATCGACCTCTCCGTGCACGACGCGTGCGCGGGGATGACGGAGAACGCGCTGCCCCAGTACGACTACACCGGCAAGGTGGTCACGCGGCGCACGGGGCGCCACGCAAGCGTCGCGCCGACGCCGGCCTGGCAGCACCGTGCGGCGGATGGCCGCTACATCAACGCCCAGCTCGTGAACGTGAGCCCACGCGCCTGGGAGGGGCTCGTCTCGTGGCTCGACGAGCACGGCATGGCGGAGGACCTGACCGATCCGAAGTACTTCGTCCCCGAGATCTTCCGGGAGGAGGCGGACCACATCTCGGAGGTGATCGGCAGGTTCGTGGCGACGAAGAGGGCGGACGAGATCTTCCACGGGGCGCAGGCGCGGGCGCTCATCTTCAGCGCCATCCTCAACCCCGAGGACCTGCTCGACGACCCCCACCTGGCGGCGCGGGACTTCTGGATCGAGCTGGACCAGGGCGAACCCGAGGGGATGTTGCGGTATGCGGGCAGCGCCTTCGTCGCGCAGAACTCGGAGGTGCGCCCCCGACGCCGCGCGCCCCACCTCGACGAGCATGGCCAGGCGCTCCGCGAGGGGCTCGCGAAGCAATGAGCGCCGGGGACGCCTCCGTCAGCAAGCCCGTACCGGTTCCGGACGAGATCACGGCGCCCTTCTGGGAGGCGGCGAACCGGGGCGTCCTCGCGATCCAGCACTGCGGCGCCTGCGAGCGCTACATCCACCCGCCGGCGGCAATCTGCCCCCACTGCCAGGCAACCGACATGCGTTTCCGCGAGGTGAGCGGGCGCGCGCGGGTGTACACGCACACGATCGTGCGGGACAACGTGACGCAGGGTTTTGCACCGGATGAGCCGTACGTGATCGGCATCATCGAGCTGGTCGAGCAGGAGCGCCTCGTGCTGGTCGCCAACGTCGTCGGCGTGAAGCCCGAGGACGTATCCGTCGGGATGCCCCTGCGGGTCACCTTCGAGCGGCTGAACGACGAGATCGCGCTGCCACAGTTCACCCCGGACGGGGGGGACTGACCCATGGACGAGTTCTCCGGACGGGCGGCCATCGTGGGGCTGGGCTACTCGAAGCTGGAGCGGCGCTCGCCGCGGCCGCTGGCCAACTTCGCCCGCGAGGCGGCCGCAGCGGCCATCGCGGACGCCGGCCTCACGGTGGACGACATCGATGGGCTGGGCACGATCCCGAACATCGCCGCCTACGGCAACACGGGCGACCTGGAAGGCATCGACATCGTGACGGTGCCGAACATGGCGCAGATGCTGGGGCGGGAGCGCGGTATCCGCTGGCACGTGCAGACGCCCGGGCTCTGCCCCGACACGATCATGACGGCGGCGGCGGCGGTCGCCTCGGGGGCGTGCACCTACGCCCTCGTGTGGCGAGCGGTGAACGTCCCCAAGGGCCGCTACAGCGACTTCTCGAGGGCGAGGGCGTACGGAGACGACCAGTTCCGCGCGCCCTACGGGTTCACGATGCCCGCCGCGTGGCAGTCGGTCGCCCTGCGGAAGTACATGCACGACCACGGTTCGACGCGCGAGGACATGGCCGCCTTCGTCGTGCAGAACCGCGAGAACACGCAGCTCAACCCGAAGGCCTACTGGCACGGGACCCCGTTGACCGCGCAGGACTACCTGGACGCGCCCATGCTGGCCGACCCCTTCTGCCTCTACGACTGCGACATTCCCGTGGACGGCTGCGTGGCGGTGGTGCTGGCGGACGCGGAGCGGGCGCGGAGCCTCCGCAATCCGCCCGCCTACATCACCGGTCACGCGCAGACGACCTGGCCCACACGAGGCGGCTTCACCGACTCGGAGCACATGTGGGAGGGCGGGGCCGCGATGGGGGAGAAGCTGTGGGCCTCGGCCGGGCTCGGGCCCGACGACATCGACGCGGCCATGCTCTACGACGGATTCAGCATCTTCCTCTACGTCTGGCTGGAGGCGCTGGGGTTCGTGGGGCGGGGCGAAGCTGCGAGCTACATCGCCTCGGGAGCGACGGCGCTCGACGGCGAGCTTCCCCTCAACACGTCCGGCTGCTCGTTGGGTGAGGGGCGGCTACACGGCATGGCGCAGATCGCCGAGGCGGTGCTGCAGGTCACGGGCCGGGCGGGAGCGCGGCAGGTCGAGGGGGTCGCCCACACCATTGCGACCGTCGGCGCGGGCACGCTCGCGAGCGGCGGACTTATCTTCAGCAGGGAGCCACGAGCATGAAGTTCGGGACGGTCATCCACGGAATCCGGGGAGAAGCCCTCATCGCGGCGGCGCAGAAGGCGGAGGAGCTAGGGTTCGAGTCGCTCTGGCGGCCGGACCACCTCATCTTTCCGCCGGACATGCCCTCCACCTACCCCTATTCCGAGGACGGGCAGGCGCCGCTCGACCCGCACTGGCCGTTCATGGACGGGCTCACGGTCTTCACCTACATCGCCTCGCACACGACGACCATCAAGTTCGGGACGGCCGTCTACATCCTGCCCCTGCGGGACCCCGTTTCGACGGCGAAGACCGTGGCCGACCTCGACTACCTGACCCGGGGACGGGTCCTGTTCGGGGTGGGGGCTGGCTGGCTGGAGGAGGAGTTCGAGATGGTCGGGCTCGACTTCCACACGCGGGGGGCTCGCATGGACGAATGCATCGGCGTTCTGCGGGCGCTCTGGACGGAGGAGGAGCCCGAGTTCCACGGGACGCACTACGACCTTGGGCCGGCGGCCTTCGCGCCGAAGCCCTTCCAGAAGCCGCACCCGCCCATCCTCGTGGGGGGCGAGACCCCGGCGGCGCTTCGCCGCGCGGCGCGGCTCGGGGACGGGTGGTACGCCCTGCGCCACACGCCGGAGAGCGCCCGCGAGCACATCGCGAAGCTGACCGAGCTGCGGGAGCAGTACGGCCGCGCCGACCTGCCCTTCGACGTGACCGTCGGCGGTTCCACCTCGATCACACGGGCGGAGGTGGAGGCGCTGGAGGAGGCGGGCGTGAATCGCATCGTGGTCACCCTCTGGCGCTCCTCGCGCGACGCTCTCCCGGCCCTGGAGGCGTTTGCGGAGCAAGTGTTCTAGACCACAAGGCAGGCCGGAACAGCGCCCGTGCTACACTTTCGCAAGCCTTCTCCGGCACTCCCACGATGAAGATCTTCGACGTTCACATCCACTTCCCGCGCGACTGGGAGAAGCCCGACGCCGACCCGGCGCCGTTGATCGAGCGACTGGCCGAAGTCGCCACGTCGGCGGGCATCACGAAGGGCTGCGTCCTGACGGGCGGGCGCTTCGGCCCCAGCTACGAGCGCGGCATCGAGATCCTGCAGCAGTATCCCGACCTGTTCGTGCCGGTCGCCGTCATCGACCCCGAGGTGATCGGGCGGGACGAGGTGGAGGAGCTCCACGAGATGGGGTACCGCGGCCTCAAGCTGATCGGGGTGGCTCGCCCGTACGACGAACCCGACTATCTGCCTGCCTACTCGGCGGCCGAGCGGCTGGGCATGCCGGCCCTGTTCCACCTGGGCGTGATCGGCGGGGGTATCGACTACTCGATTACCCACCCGCGGCGCGACCCGCAGGCGGCAGCGATGTTCCGTCGCATGCAGGAGATGCGCGGGCGTTGGCCCATGCGGGACGTCTCCGCCAAGCGCATGACGCCCCAGGAGCTGGACACGATCGCGCAGCGCTTCCCCGACCTGCGCATCATCGGGGCGCACCTCGGGAACCAGGGCAACTACGAGTACGCGACCTCGGTGGCGCGCTGGCGACCGAACGTCGCCCTGGACATGAGCGGCGGCGAGACGATCGAGCGGCACGCGGTGGAGCTGGGCCTGATCGGCAAGGAGATCGGCATCGAGAAGCTGGTCTTCGGATCGGACTGCGGGATGGACGACATCCGCGAGCACATCGACCGCTTCGAGGCGATTTACGACCAGCTCGAGCTCTCGGAGACGGAACGGGAGCGGCTGTGGTGGGGGAACGCGGCGGAAATCTACGGGTTCCAGGAGCCCACGCTGGCCGAGGAGTAGGGCCCTGGAAGCGGACGTCCCGGCCAAGCCACCCATCCCCGCGCTGAGCCCCACGGGACGCGCGGTCGTGCTCGGCGCCCTGGCCATGGCGGGGCTGGCCGCGTACCTCAATTTCCGCCCCGAACAGCACTGGATCCTGGCGCTCACCGCGCTCATCGCGGGGGTTTCCGTCGAATCGGCAGTGCGCGCCCATCCGGAGTGGCGGGGAGGCGCCTTCGGGGCCGTCAGCTACGCCCTGCTGCCACTGGTGGCGGTGCTGAGCGCCGGCCTCTTCATCGATGAGGCGGTCACCGGGTACGGGAGGCTGGCGGCGGGGCTGGCGGCGGGAGCGGCTACGGGCCTGCTCCTCTTCGCCGAGTACCACTCGATCGCCCCGGGCCGGCCGCTCTTCGGGCCGATGCGGCTCGTGCTCGCGGTCGTCACCTACCTGGCCGCGCTGGCGATGTTCACGGTGTTCTTCACGCAGGACCTGAACCTGCCCGCCTCGGCTGCGGCGGTGGGCGGGCTCAGCTTCGCGCTCGCCCTCGACCTGCTGCGCGAGAGCCGCGGCCGGGGGGCGTCGTCGTTGCTGGCGGCGCTCGCCATCGGCGTCTCCCTGGCGGAGCTGCGCATCGCCCTCTACTACTTCCCCCTCGACGACCTGCTGACCGGCGCCCTCATGATCATCGGCTTCTACATCGCGACGGGCCTGGTGCACCACCTGCTCGACGAGGACCTGACACCGGCAACCGTGGTCGAGTACTTCGTGGTCGCTGGCGTGAGCACGACGGTCGTCGTTGTCGCGCGCCAGCTCCTGTAGGCGATGGCGACGCTCCGCATCTGCTCCTGGAACGTGAACGGCCTGCGCGCAGGGCTCCGTTCGGGCGCGTTCCCGGCCTGGCTCGAGGAAACCGCGCCCGACATCGCCGGACTCCAGGAAGTGAAGGCGCGCCCCGAGCAGGTCGAGGAGCAGCCCTGGCTCGAGGCGGGTTACCAGGCCACCTGGCACCCTGCGGAGGAGCCGGGCTACAGCGGCGCCCTGCTCCTGACGAAGCACGCGCCCGAGTCGCTTCGCCTCGGGCTCGAGACGCCCGAGTTCGAGCGCGAGGGTCGCGTCATCGAGGCGGACTACGGGGAGTTCGTGCTGCTGACCTCGTACTTCCCCAACGCGGGCCGGAAGCTGGCGCGGCTCGACTTCAAGCTGGCCTACTACGAGACCTTCCTGGAGCGAGTCGTTGCGCTGCGGGGCGAGGGCCGAAGCGTGGTCTTCATGGGCGACCTGAACGTGGCCCACCGCGAGATCGACGTGGCCCGCCCCAACGAAAAGGAGACCGGCTTCCTGCCGGTCGAGCGCGAGTGGGTCGACCGGGTCGTCGAGAGCGGCTTCGTCGACACGTTCCGGGCGCTGCAGCCCGAGCAGGCAGAGGCCTACAGCTACTGGGACCCCTGGCGGGAGCGCCGCAAGCGGAACATCGGCTGGCGCATCGACTACGTGTTCGTGAGCGAGGACCTGGCTCCATCCGTGAGCCGCGCCTTCATCGAGCACGAGCAACTGGGCTCCGACCACTGCCCCGTGGGCATCGAGCTCGACCTCTAGCCCGGGGAGGCGCGGGCAGGGGAGCGCGTGAGCGTCTCGCGCACGAGCAGGAGCATCACGGCAGCCCCGAGGAGACCCACCCCGCCGGTCGCGACGGCGGCCGTTCCCAGCGTGAGCGCTCCCGCCAGGGCTCCAACCGCCACGGGCGCTGCGACGGCGCCACTGTCCCCGACGAAGCGCCAGAGGCCGAGGAACTCGCCCGTGGCGTCGCGGGGAGCAAGGTCGGCGCCGAGGGTCATGACGGCGCCGCTCCCGAGTCCGTTTCCGAAGCCGGAGAGCAGCCCGACCAGCAGGAACGACACGAAGTCGCCCGTGAGGGGGAAGAGGATGAGGCTCGCGGAGAGCACGACCAGGCTGGGCACAATCGCCCACTTGCGGCCCCAGCGATCCATGACCATGCCCACGGGATAGAACAGGACCATGTCGACGGCGGAGGCGAGGCCGAAGACGAGGCCGATCTCGTCGACGCTGAGGCCGATGTCGGCGCCCCAGACGGGGATGAGGAACTGGCGGCCGTGGCGGATCAGGACGAGGGTGATGGCGACCGGCCCCGCCACGAGCAGGCTGCGGCGCTCGGCGAGGGCCACGGCCCGCAGCCCAATGTGGGACCGGGCGGGCGTGTCGGGACCGGCTGCCTCTGGCTGGCGGAGGCGGGTCGCGACGAAGAGGGCGGCGGCTCCGACCACGCCTGCCTGGGCGAAGAACACCGCCTCCAGCCCCGCGGCCTCGCCGAGGAAGCCGCCGATGATCGGCCCGGTGAAGACGCCGACCCGGGTGAGTCCCCCGACGAGGGAGCGGGCGCGCCCTCGATACTCGATGGGCACGGTCTCGGTCATGTAGGCGAGGCGGGAGACGTGCCAGAGGGCGAAGGCGAGGCCGTTCAGCAGGACGAACAGACCGAGGACGGCCGGTCCCGAGCTGAAGCCCATGGCCGCCGCCGTGGCGGCCGTCAGGAGGACGCCGGCGGTCATGGTGGCGCGCCCGCCGAGGCGGCGCGTGATCAGCCCCGCCGGGACGTCGCCGATCATCGAGCCCGCGCCGCGGGCGGCGACGATGAGGCCGACGATGACCACGACCGCCCCGAGCTCGTCGGCGAAGAGGGGAATGACGGGGATGACCATCCACTGGCCGATGCCGAAGAGCAGGGCTGGCAGGTAGACGCCGCCGATCAACGAGCGGAGCTGGAACGAGCCCGCCTGACCGGGGACAACGCGCATTGGGGAAGCCTACGCGGGCCGGGCGAGGGTAGGAGGGGGATCGTGTACGCTTCGATGGCCGCGTCGGGGCGTGGCGCAGCCTGGTAGCGCACTTGACTGGGGGTCAAGAGGTCATCGGTTCAAATCCGGTCGCCCCGACCAGCTAGACCCCATAGGCGTAGAGAGATTTCCCGGGTCCGGGTGCCGCGCGAAGCGAGGCCCCACCCACTGTGAACCGCTAGACGCCCTGTACCTGTAATCGAACCGCAGGGGAAGCAGGGAGCTTCCCCTCGAGATAGAGCTACATCTTGAAGTACGTCGTATTCGTAGTGCTGGTCGCTATCGTGGTGCTTGGCGGCGCCGTCGCCTGCGAGGAAGAGGAACAGGGGGCCCGTCCCCTGCCGGGGACGCCGACGGCGACCGCGCCCCCGGAGACCCAGGCCCCACGACCGGCGGTTCAGACGACAACTCCCGTCTCAACCCAGACGCCAGCCTCCACGCCAACGGCAACGCAGGGGGGAGGGACGACGACCTACGTCGTACAGCCGGGAGATGTGTGCTGGCGGATCGCCGAGCAGTTCGGCATCTCGACCACGCGGCTGCTGGAGGCCAACCCGCGAATCGATGATGACTGCAGGAACCTGCGGGTGGGGTGGGATCTGGAGATTCCCCCAGCCAGCCCGGTGGCTTCGACCCCGGAAGCCGCGGCCGCAAGCCCAACACCGCGGGCAACCGCCGCCTCGACTCCGACAAGGGTCGCCGAGGTGTCTTCGCAGGAACCGGAGTGGTGCGATGACCGTCCTTCGTGGTCGGGCGAGGCACGTGACCTGCTGGATGGGGCGAGGGGCTTCTACAGCCTCGACGCACTGAACGGCGACGGGCACCGCGACCACGTGCTCCCCTGGTCGGTGCTCTGCGAACTGGTCGACAGCGAGGCGGCGGCCCGCGCCGCCTACAACGACCTCCGCAACCTCGTACCAACCGTGGCCAGCTTCAACATCTCGAAGTCGGACGACCTCGCGCACGAGTGGCTTCCCCGGTGGCGGTCGCGCGACGCAGAGGGCTACCGCGCCAACGCATGCGAGTACGCAACCCGCTACCGGGACACGGCCAATCGCTACGGCCACAGCCTCGGTACCTCCGAAACGCAGGCGCTGGGGACTGCGTGCTCGTCGACCACCCCGCCAGGCACAACGACTCCCGACCCCACGCCGACGCAAACCTCCAGCAGCACTACCAGGCGCACGTACTCGTCGTGTGCAGCGGCCGAAGCAGCGGGTGAGCCCAGGCAGCAGGGCTGCAGCCGTGGCACATGTCCCGGCGGGGGCAGGGGCTTCCCGGCGGAGATGGTGCCGAGCGCCCGGGACGGCGATAGCGACGGGGTCGTCTGCGAGGAGTGAGCCCGTTAGAGCCCCAGTGACTCCGCCGTGCTCTCGACGTAGGCCACGACATCGTCGCGAATAGCGTCGGGAGTGTCGGTGGGGAGCATGAGGTGGCGGGGCATGGGGACGAGGCGGTGGACGCCAACCTCGGCGAAACGCTCGACGGCCTCGCGGTCGAGGCGGCCGCGGGGCGTGATCGATATCTCGAGCGGCCCGAGGTGGGCAGGCCGCTCGACCTTACCCGCCGTCTGCTTCAGGGTACGAACGGCGTCGGCGGCGCCCTCGACATCGAGCATGAAGCCGTACCAGCCGTCGCCCTGGGTGATGGTGCGGCGCATCGCGGCGGGCGAGTAGCCCCCGATCACGATGGGCGGGTGGGGCTGCTGGAGCGGGAGGGGGCGCGACTGGATGCCGGACAGGGTCGTGAAGCGGCCCTCGAAGGCAGGCTGCTCTTGCGTCCAGAGCGTGCGGATGACCTCGATGTGCTCGGACGTGCGGGCGCCGCGCTCCCGGAAGGGGACGCCGATCGCCTCGAACTCGCCTTCCACGGAGCCGACGCCCACGCCGAGGATGAGGCGCCCGCCGGAGAGCACGTCGATCCCGGCGAGCTCCTTGGCGAGCACGACGGGGTTGCGCTGGGGGAGGAGGAGGATGCCGCTCGCGAGCCGGACGCGCTCGGTGGCGCCGGCGAGGAAAGCGAGCGTCGCGACGGTATCGGCGAGGGGGGTGTCGGGGAC
>VXPF01000087.1 GCA_009839725.1 Dehalococcoidia bacterium
ACAACCCACCTCCCTCTACGTCTCGGGGGCTCGGATTTTTTTATAATCCACACACGGGGGGGGTGATGGGCCGGGCGGGGCTCCCATCAAGGGACTGGCAGTAGATGCGCTGGCTGTCGTGGCCGACGAACCAGGCGGCGCCGTGGGCGAGGGAGGAGTCGCCGCCGCCGTACCCGACTCCGGCGCGAACGGCGTGGTCGCTGCTGATGTCGCGGATGGCGTTGCCGTCGCCACCGAAGCCGGCGGCGACCACCACACCCCGGTCGCCGCGCCCCTCGAACCAGCCGAGGGTGCGGCCGTCGCTATCCCAGGAGGGACCCCGGAGGCGAAGGCCGCCAGCGAGGGCGGCGGGCGTGATGGGGCTCTCCCACAGTCCGTAGGGTCGGCGCTCGGGCATGCGGGGCATTCTGCCCGATGGCGCGAGTCGCGGTAGCCCCGAGCGCGGAGCGGCGGTAGGCTCGCAAGCGCACATGACGCACCCGATTCCTTCCCCGGGCGCGCGCCTGCTCCGGACGCGGCGAGACGCTTCGTGATGAGCGCGCGCTTCACCGGGCAGTGGGCGGCCATCGGACTCGCCGTACTGGCGTGCGTGCCGGGCATCGTGCTGCGCATCACCGAACCGCACCTCGACCCGCTGCTGGAGTCGGCGGTGTATGGGCTCGCCATTCTGGGGGCGGCATTCCTGCTGACCTGGGCCGCGGAGACGGCGGAGGTGGACATCTCACAGGGGCTCGCGCTCGCGATCATCGCCTTCATCGCGGTGCTCCCCGAGTACGCCGTCGACGCGTTCCTGGCGTGGGAGGCGGGCACGGACCCGGAGAAGGCGGCCGAGGGACTCGCCGTCGCCAACATGACGGGCGGGAACCGGCTGCTGATCGGTATCGGCTGGCCGGTGGTTTTCCTGATCTTCTTCTACCGGAGGCGACTGAAGGAGCTGGTGGTGAGCCGCGCGCGGGCGCTGGAGTTAGCGTTTCTGGCGGTGGCGACGGTATACGTCATCCTCATACCGCTGCGGGGCACGCTCACGCTGGCGGACACGATCGTGCTCGTCACGATGTTCGTCATCTACCTGGTGATGACGAGCCGGGTGGAGTCCGAAGAGGTGGAACTAGTGGGGCCAGCACGAGCGATGGGGGCGCTGCCGGACGTGCGGCGACGGGTCGTGGTGGTGGTGACGCTGGTGTTCGCGGCGGCAGTGATCATCGCCTCTGCGGAGCCGTTCGCGCACGGGCTAGTGGAGACGGGCAAGAAGGTGAACATCAGCGAGTTCGTGCTGATCCAGTGGATAGCGCCGTTGGCCTCGGAGTCGCCGGAGGTGCTGGTGGCGGCGCTACTGGCGTGGCGGGGCCGGGCGGCGGCGGGGATGGGCGCGCTGATCTCGTCGAAGGTGAACCAGTGGACGCTGCTGATCGGCACGCTGCCGATCGCGTTCATGATCGGCTCGGGCGACTGGGGCATCCTGCAGGGGCTGCCCCTCGTTTCGCCCACGGAGGAGGTCAACCTCTTCTTCTCGCGCCAGCAGGGCGAGATCTTCCTGACGGCCGCGCAGTCGGCGTTCGCGATCGCGGTCTTCGTGAACCTTCGCATGAGCCGCCCCGAGGCCTGGGCGCTCTTCATCCTGTTCGCAGCGCAGCTCCCGCTGACGGAGGACGTGCTGGGCGAGGGGGCGCAGATCGTGCGCTTCTGGTACTCGATCGGGTACATCGCGCTCTGCACCGCCCTGCTGATCCGCAACCGGGCGGGCATCCCCGGCCTCGTCCGGGACGCACGGGACATGATGACGGGGAAGGCGGATTTCGTGGAGGAACAGGAACGCTAGGGGCGGCAGGCTAGCCGACAAAGGCAACGGTGACGATTGCACCGATCGTGCCCACGAGAATCGCAGAGCTGAGCCCGATCGAGGCTGCCACCCACACCCGCATGTCCCCCCGGAGTTCGGCGGTCTCCTCGCGGGAGTTGGAACGAAGCGCTTCCATGTCCTCACGGGACTCGGACCGGAGAGCCTCCATGTCCTCACGAGAGGCGGTTCGGAGAGCCTTCATGTCCTCACGAGACTCAGCCCAGCGGGCGTTCATCTCCTCGCCAAGACGGCTGATGTCTTGCCGAATGGCAAACGTGTCATCTCGAGACTCGGCACGGTAAGTAGCCAAGTCCTCACGGGATTCAGCGCGGTGAGCGGCCATATCTTCGCGTGACTCAGCACGGTGGGCGGCCATGTCCTCACGGAACTCGAGGCGGAGCGCTTCAAGGTCGGCGCGCGTGGCAGGCTCGGAAGCAGCGGATGTGCTTGTCACATCCAAAGTCTAACACAAACAGACTATTGTTTAGGGAGGGAAATCGCGTACTCAAGGGCGTCGGACAGGGCGAGCCAGCTGGCCTCGATGATGTCCGTCGAGCTGCCGACTGTCGTCCAGTAGCGATGGCCATCGGTGCTCTCGATGAGGACGCGGACCTGGGCGGCGGTGGCGGACTCGCTATCGAGAATGCGCACCTTGTAGTCCACGAGCTTCACGTTCATGACGTCGGGGTAGGCGCTGCCGAGCGCCTTGCGAGCGGCGAGGTCGAGGGCGTTGACGGGGCCGTTGCCCTCGGCGGCGGTGTGGTGCTCGTCGTCCCCGGCGCGAATCTTGACCATGGCCTCGGCGAGCATGTCGTTGCGCTGGTCGTCGCCGCGGCGATGGCGGTGGCGTTCGACGATGACGAAGTCCTCGATCTCGAAGGGGCGGACGTAGCCGGGAATCTCGCGGCGGACGAGGAGCTCGAAGCTGGCCTCGGCGCCCTCGTACTGGAAGCCCTCGCTCTCCTTCTCCTTGACGACCTGGAGGAGGTTGCGGATCTCGTCCTGGGAGAAGGGGTAGTCGATGCCGAGCTCCTCCATCTTCACCAGGAGGTTGCGCTGGCCAGAGAGCTCGCTGACGAGGACGCGGCTGCTGTTGCCGACGAGGCCCGGGTCGATGTGCTGGTAGGAGCTCTCGTCCTTCATGATGCCGGCGACGTGGTAGCCGGCCTTGTGGGCGAAGGCGCTCTGGCCGACGAACGGGGCCTGCGCGTCGGGGACGAGATTGGCGAGCTCGTTGACGTAGTTCGAGACCTCGGTGAGGCGCGAGAGCTGGTCGTCCTCGATGACGTCGAGGCCCATCTTGAGCTTGAGGTTGGCGGTGACGGTGAGGAGATCGGCGTTGCCGCAGCGCTCGCCGTAGCCGTTGACGCAGCCCTGGACCTGCCAGACACCCGCCTCGACGGCGGCGAGGCTGTTGGCGACGGCGAGGCCGACGTCATCGTGGCAGTGGATGCCGAGGCGGACGTCGGGGACGCGCTGCTGGACGGCCTCGATGGCGCGGAGGAGGTCGGGGGTAGTCATGCCGCCGTTGGTGTCGCAGAGGACGAGGGCCTCGGCGCCCGCGCGGGCGGCGGTGGCGAGACACTGGAGCGAGTAGTCGGGGTTGTGGGCGAAGCCGTCGAAGAAGTGCTCGGCGTCGAAGAAGACGGTCTTGCCGAGGTTGCGGAAGTAGCCGACGGTGTCGGCGATCATGGCGAGGTTTTCCTCGTCGCTCGTCTCGAGGATGCGCTGGACCTGGTACTGGCTGGCTTTACCGACGAGGGTGACGCCGGGGGTCTCGGCGGCGACCATGCTCTGGATGTTGGCGTCCGTCTCGCAGGTGAGGCCGGCGCGGCGGGTGCCGCCGAAAGCGCTCACTCTGGCCTGCGAGAGCTGCACCTCCTTGAGGCGCTGGAAGTAGGCGGCGTCGCGGGGATTGGAGCCGGGGAAGCCGCCCTCGATCCACTCGATGCCAAGCTCGTCGAGCTTCTGCGTAATGCGCACCTTGTCGGCGACGGAGAGGGAGATGCCCTCCATCTGGGAGCCGTCGCGGAGGGTGGTGTCGTAGAGCTGGACTCGGTCGGTTGGCATGGTGAGGAGAGCGCGGCGTAAGGGCGCGAGGGGTGGTCCAGCGATGGTAGCACGGGGTCCTGTTATGGCATGTGGCCGCCCTGCGGCGGAGGGGGCGCAGTGACACCACCCCCGCCGCCGCCCGCGGCTGTTCCCGCGGAGGCCCGGTGTCAAGGCCGCTGCGGGGTGCGGCCTTGACGACGGTTCCGGGTCGCTCGATGGCCAGCCTAGCGATCGGAAGGGCGAATTACCCTAGCCCCCCGGTAGGGGGTGGGGGGACGGCGGCGGGGACGGGCTCGCCTCGTCCCCACCGCCGCATGCGGCGAGTGCCGCGAGGAGGACTGCTGCGACCGCCACGAGAGGGGCACTCCTCGGACGGGTGCGCGTTCGTCGCCCCATGTGGACCAGCCTAGGGACCGAAGGGCCGAATTACCCCGTCCGTTTTGGGGAAATTCCGATTACTTGTAGCGGCGGCCTCGCTGGGCCTTCGTGCGGTCGCCCCGGTACTCGTAGACGGGGACGCCGTAGCCGCAGGAGGTCTGGGTGCGCTCGACGGCGATCTCGATGACCTGGCGCTCGGGGGTGGGCGTCTCGGCAGCTCGCAGCTCCTCGGCGTGGGCGGCGAGGACGGACTCATCGAGCGGCTTCGCGCAGGCGCGGCCGTAGAGGCGGACGATGGCCGCGTCCTCGTCCAACGACGTGACCATGACCGTGACCGGGCC
Source organism: Dehalococcoidia bacterium (assembly GCA_009839725.1). Classification (GTDB taxonomy): domain Bacteria; phylum Chloroflexota; class Dehalococcoidia; order Tepidiformales; family Tepidiformaceae; genus UBA2991. Next base: position 4,612 of record VXPF01000087.1, read on the forward strand.
GCCGGCCATGCCGTGGCGGGCGGTCTCGTTGCCGCTGCCGGCGTAGTCGAAGTAGGCGAGCGTGTTGCGGTCGATGACGTGCAGGTCGGCGGCGCCCTTGGGGGAGAGGTTGACGGCGCCCTGGCCGTCGGGGCCCTCTTCGAGGGCGGGGTCGGCGCTCGCGACGAAGAAGACGTGCGCGCTGCGGATCAGGTCGGCCTGCTCGTCGGTGATGTGGTCGAGCAGGACTGCCATGGCGACGACCGCCGCCCCGCTACCCGGCGATGCCCGTGAGGTGCTTGCGCTTCTGGGCGACGTAGTCGACGAGGATGTACTCGCCGAGCTTGTCGGGGGTGGTGTAGAAGACGCGGCCCTTGTTGATGCGCGCGACCTGGTTCACGAACTCCTTCAGGTAGTGATTCCTGTCGAGCATGAAGGTGTTGATCGTGATGTTCTTGCGAGTGCAGCGCTTCACGGCCTTGAGGGTCTCGCGGATGGTGATGGGGCTCGGGGGATAGGCGAAGTAGCTGCGGCCGCGCTCGAGGTGCGCGGTCGGTTCGCCGTCGGAGATCATGATGATCTGGCGGGTGCCCTGGGTGTGCTTCGCGAGCAGGCGCTCGGCGATCATGAGGGCGTGGTGCATGTTCGTTCCGAGGACGGACTCGTCCCAGCGCACGTAGGGGAGGTCCTCGGCCTTCAGCTCCCGGGCGTAGGCGCTGAAGCCGATGATGTAGAGGCTGTCGCGCTGGAACTGGGAGGAGATCAGGTTGTTGAGGGCGAGGGCAACCTTCTTGGCGGCCTGGAAGCTGCCGCGCAGGGCCATGGACCAGCTCAGGTCGAGCATGATGACGGTGGCGGTCTGGGTGACGAGCTCGCTGCGGGCGACCTCGAAGTCGTCGGGCTGGAGGTTGATGGGGGTGCCAACGCCCTCGCGGTGGAGCGAGTTCATGATGGTGCGCTTGATGTCGAGGTGGAAGGGGTCGCCAAACTCGTAGAGCTTGGTCTGGTCGGTGCGTTCGCCGCCGAAGCCGCTCTCGTGGACCTCGTGCTTGCCGAAGGAGTCGGCCTTGAGCTGGGCGTAGAGCTCGACGAGGGCGCGCTGGCCGATCTTGCGGGTGCCGCGCGGGGTCAGCTCCCAGCCTGAGCCCTTCTTCCGGATGTAACCCGCCTCCTCGAGGATTTCGAGGAACTTGCGCAGCTCGTCGAGGGTCTCGCGGGCTTCGGGTCCGAGCAGCTCCTCGAGCTGGTCGGCGTCGATGTCGTCGATCTCCCCGCCGTACTGGGTGCGCTCGAGCTGGCGCTCGACCTCGTCGATGGACTGCATGTGGCGCATGAGCTCCATGGCGGCATCGAGGTCGATCTGCTCCTCGCCGCGGAAGGGGTACTGGTTGCGCTGGTCGCGCATGGGGAAGAGGTACTCGAGGTTCTGCGCGAGCTCGTTGAGGCTCTGCTGGAGCTCAGGGTCACCGACCTTGTCGGCGAGGAGGTCCTGGAGCTGCTGGCGCATGTCGCCCGGGAGGCTCCCCAGGAGGCTCTGCATCTGGCCCATCTGCTGCTGCATCTGGGCGATGAGCTCGTCGAGGGACTGGGGCGGGTTGTCGCCGAAAAGGTCACCGTACTTCTGCATGAAGCTGTCGAAGTCCGGCTCGTTGCCGGCCATCTTGTCCTGCAGCATCTGGTTGAGGTCCTGGGTCATCTGCTTCATGCGTTCCATGTCCTCGGGGGACATGTTGGCGATCTGCTCGGAGAGATCCTTGAAGAAGGTGTTCATCATCGCCTGGCGCAGCGACTCGACGAGCTCGTTGAACTTGGCCTGGGCCTCGGGGTCCATGAACTCGTAGTCCTGGAGCCTGCGGACCTGCCCGGCGGTGTCGTCCGGGAGCTCGTCGAGGAACTCCTGCTTGCGGTTGGCGATGTTGCGGAGCATGTCGGCGAACTCGCTGGTGGGGACGCTCCCCTCGCCGTCCGAACCGCCCGACTGCGACCCCTGCTGGCCCTGTTGCCCCTGCTGGCCCTCGCCGGGCTGGCCCTGCTGCGACTCGCCCTGCTGGCCGCCCTCGTTTGAGGGCTGGCCCTGCTCGGCGCCCTGCTGCTCGCCTTCCCCGTCCTGTGCGCCATCGCCCTGCTCGGCGGGCTGCCCCTCCTGCCCTTCCTGGCCTTCGGGCGGGACGCCGGCGTCCTCGAGGCGCTGGTCGATGGTGTTGCGCTCCATGTCGAGGATCTCGTCGAGCTGCTCGCGGAGCTGGTCGAAGATGGAGCCGAGGTCGAAGCGGTCGAGCTGCTGGCGGCGCTGCTGGCGCAGCTGCTGGAGGAGATCGCGGAGGCCCTGGGTGCGGTCGCCCATGGGGTTGCGCATGCCACGCTGGAGGAGGTTACGGAGGGCGTGCTGGAGGTCTCCGAAGTTCATGAGGTCGTCGGAGAGGTTGTCCAGGATCTGGTCGGGGTCGAGGTCCGCGACTTCCTGGGTGCCATCCCACATGGAGTAGCGGAAACGTGACGGCATGGCCCCTCCTCGACGGCGCGGCGGACTCGTTCGGGGCCTTACCGTAACCTACGCCCCGAAGGCCCACAATCGGGGGGAAGGCATTCACCGCCCGACCTGCGACGCGAACCACCTTCGACACCCCAACAGGAGTACCCAATGCGCCACGAAGTGAAGTACCAGCCGTCCTACGCCCTCGCGCTGGTCACCCTCGACCCGGGCGAGTCGATCCAGGCGGAAGCGGGGGCGATGGTGAGCATGTCGTCCACCATCCAGATGGAGACGAGCGCGCGCGGGGGGGTGCTCTCGGGCCTGCGGCGATCGGTGCTGGGCGGGGAGAGCTTCTTCATCAACACCTTCCGAGCGGAGGAGACGGGGGAGGTCACGCTGGCGCCGGCTTTGCCGGGTGACATCGTGGCGCTGGAGCTGACCGGGGGATCGACGCTGCTGGTGCAGTCGGGCTCATTCCTGGCGGCAACGGAGGGCGTGGAGGTCGACACGAAGTGGGGCGGAGGGAAGTCGTTCTTCTCCAGCGAGGGTCTGTTCCTGCTGCGCTGCACGGGCCAGGGCACGATCTGGCTCTCGAGCTACGGGGCGATCCACCCGATCGACCTCGGCGTGGGCGAGCCGTACACCGTCGACACCGGGCACATGGTCGCGTTCGACGACTCGGTGCAGTACGACGTGGGCCGCTCGGGCGGCTGGAAGTCGACGCTGTTCAGCGGCGAAGGGCTGGTCGTGAAGCTGACGGGGCCGGGGCGCTTCTACATGCAGACGCGCTCGGAAGACAGCTTCCTGAGCTGGCTCCTCCCGAAGATCCCGAAGCAGGGCGGCAACTAGGGCGCTCTGGCCCTCGCGTCGCGGGCGTAGACTGCCGCGCGATGGAGTTCCGGTTCTCGGAGGAAGCGCTCGCGTTCGAGCGCGAGGTGGATGACTTCCTCGCGGTCGAGTGGAGCCCTGAGGTGCGGCGCGCGCTGGATGCGTCGCCCGATCGGTACGCGGGCGAGCGGGAGTTCCGGCGGAAGCTGGCGGAGAAGGGCTGGCTGACGATGTCGTGGCCGCGGGAGTACGGCGGCCAGGAGCGGAGCTACGAGGAGCAGTACCTCTTCCAGGAGGCGCTCAACTACGTGAGCGCGCCGGGCGCGACGGTGGGTGTGCAGCAGGTGGGCCCGACGCTGATGACGTTCGGCACGGACGAGCAGAAGGCTCAGTTTCTGCCCCGGATCGCGAAGGGCGAGATCGACTTCGCGCTGGGGTACACGGAGCCGGACGCGGGCACGGACCTGGCTTCGCTTCAGCTTCGGGCCGTGCGGGACGGCGACGACTACGTGCTCAACGGGATCAAGCGGTTCACGAGCGCGGCCCACCGGGCGGAGTACGTGTGGCTGGCGGCGCGGACGGACCCGTCGGCGCCGAAGCACCGGGGCATCTCGATGTTCCTGGTGGACCTGCAGACGCCGGGCATCACGGTGAAGCCGATCTGGACGATGTCGGGCATCCGCACGAACGAGGTGTACTGGGAGGACGTGCGCGTGCCAGCGGACGCGCTCGTAGGGGAGGAGAACCGGGGGTGGTACTACGCCGCGCACGCGCTCGACTTCGAGCGGGTCTCGATCTTCACGGTGTCGGGGGTGCGGGCGGTGTTCGACGCGCTCATGCGGTGGGCCCGGGAGAAGGGACCGGACGGGAAGCGTCCGATCGACGACGGGCACGTTGCGCGGACGCTAGCGGACTACAAGGTGCAGATCGAGGTGCTGCAGATGCTGGCCTACCGCAACCTGGGGATGATCAAACGGGGGGAGCACCCGAACCACGAGGCGAGCGAGGTCAAGATCTTCAGCACGGAGCTGATGCAGCGTCTCCTCCACACCGGTACGAAGCTGCTGGGTCCGTACGGACAGCTCACGCCCGAGTCGGAGCACGCGCCGCTGGGTGGGCGCATCGAGCAGGGGTACCGGGCGGCGGTGATGCCGACGTTCGGGGCGGGTTCGAACGAGGTGATGCGGAACATCATCGCGACGCGGGGCTTCGGCCTGCCGCGGGGGTAGCGAGGAGAGCGGCGCGCTGTCGCGTGGCTGAGTGAGGGACCGTGGCGCCGAACTTCTATGAGCGGGTGTGGGCGTTGGTGGGGGAGGTGCCGCGCGGGCGGGTGGTGACGTACGGGCAGGTGGCGGTGGTGCTAGGGGCGCCGTCGGCGGCGCGGGCGGTGGGGTATGCGTTGCGGGCGCTGCCGCACGACACGGATACGCCCTGGTGGCGAGTGATCAATGCGAAGGGCGGGATCAGCCTGCGGGGGCGGGGATACGGGGCCGACCTGCAGCGGGAGCTGCTGGAGGGCGAGGGGGTGGTGTTCGACGAGGCGGATACGGTCGACCTGCGGGTCTACCGCTGGTGGCCTGAGGACGAGGGCGACCTAGCCCGGCCTTGAGTAGTCCCAGGAGATGACCTTCGTCGGCGTGACCTTGATGTAAGCGGCGCCGGGTGGGGCCTGCGTGGGGAGGGCATGCTCGGGAGCGCCCCGGCTGCGGGCGGCCTCGCGGGTCAGCTCCAGCATCTCGTCGGGGGTGTTGATGACGGTGGCGTCGCCCTGGATGAGGATGCCCTTGATGTCCTGCATGGTGCTGCCGCTCTCCAGCGAGAGGCTGACCTTCGGGTTGCGCTGGGCGTTCAGCACCTTCTGGGTGTGGTCGCGACAGCCGATGTAGACGTCGTTGTCGACGCGGAAGTAGCCGATGGGCACGCTGTGGGGGTAGCCGTCGCGGCCGACGGACGTGAAGGTGATCCAGCCGGGACGGCTGTCGAGGAACTCATTGACTTCGTCCGGGGTGAGTTGGGCGGGCATGGCGCCTCCTTGCGTGCGACAGGATAGCGGCTCGGGGGCAGGGCGCGACCAGGCGCGGCTGCTACAATCGCAGGGCGCATGGGGCCTGGACGCGAACGATCTGGCGGGACGCACACGACGTGACCACGGGCATTCTCGCCCTGCAGGGCGACTTCCGGGAGCATTCGGAGATGCTTGCGAGCATCGGGCAGGCATCGGTCGAGGTGCGGCGTCCCGAGCAGCTCGATGCGCTCGACTCCCTCATCATCCCGGGCGGCGAGAGCACGACGATCGCGCGGCTCATCCTGCGGTACGGCTTCACCGAGCCGCTGCAGGCGTTCTGCGCGAGCGGCCGGCCGCTGTGGGGCACGTGCGCGGGGGCGATCCTCCTTGCCAAACGGGTCGACGAGCTCGACCGGCCTGGGATCGAGACGATGGACATGACGGTGGCGCGCAACGCCTTCGGGCGGCAGGTGGACAGCTTCGAGGCGAGCCTGGAGATGAAGGGCCTGGAGGGAGGGCCGTTCCGGGCGATCTTCATCCGGGCGCCGATCATCGAGTCGGTGGGGCCGGGCGTGGAGGTGCTGGGGCGGATCGAGGACGGGGCAATCGTGGCGGCGCGGCAGGGCAACCTGCTGGCGACGGCCTTCCACCCGGAGTTGGGGGGCGACAAGCGCCTGCACCAGTACTTCCTCACGATCGGGGCGGCGGAGCGACCGAGGGCGGGAGCCGGGGCGTGAAGTACGGACAAGATGGCGCTGCGGGGGTAGCGTAGTGGCGATGACCGAGGAAAACGGGACCGCCCCCGAGCGGATCGTGACGGACGATCTCGATGCGCTCATCGAGACGTTGCCGTCACGGCTCACGGAGAAGCTGGAGGCGGAAGACCACCGCAGCGAGCTGCTGGAGGTGGTGCTGGACCTGGGGCGGCTGCCGGAGGCGCGCTACCCGAACCGCGAAATCGTGCTCAGCCACCGGGAGGTGACGGAGGAGGACCTCGACTACGTCATCTCGCGGGTGGGGCTCTTCGGGGACGACAACCGCGCCGGCATCGAGCGGACGCTGCACCGCATCTCGGCCATCCGCAACCGGCGGGGAGAGGTGGTAGGGCTGACCTGCCGCATCGGACGGGCGGTGTACGGGACGATCCGGATCATCGAGGACCTGGTGATGAGCGGGAAGAGCATCCTGCTGCTGGGGCGGCCGGGCGTGGGCAAGACGACGATGCTGCGGGAGGTCGCGCGCGTGCTCGCGGACGAGGCGAACAAGCGGGTCGTGATCGTCGATACGTCGAACGAAATCGGGGGCGACGGGGACATTCCCCACCCGGCGATCGGGGGCGCGCGGCGCATGCAGGTGTCGACGCCGGCGCTGCAGCACGGGGTGATGATCGAGGCGGTGGAGAACCACATGCCGGAAGTCATCGTGATCGACGAGATCGGCACGGAGCTGGAGGCGGGGGCGGCGCGCACGATCGCGGAGCGGGGCGTTCAGCTCGTGGGCACGGCGCACGGCAACACGCTCGAGAACCTGATGGCCAACCCCACACTGTGCGACCTCATAGGAGGCATCCAGTCGGTGACGCTGAGCGACGAGGAGGCGAGGCGGCGGGGCACGCAGAAGTCGATCCTGGAGCGGATGGCGCCGCCCACGTTCGACGCCGTGATCGAGATCCAGGGATGGCGGCGCGTGGCGCTGCACGAAGACGTGGGGGCGACGGTCGACGCCAAGCTGCGGGGCTTCCAGGCGCCACCAGAGGTCCGCGAGCTGACGGACGGGGGCACGATTGCAACGGTCGCGCAGGAAGAGGTGGAGGCGCCGGCATCGGGGACGCGGGCGCAGTCAGCAGGGGCGAACGGGGCGTCGGCACAGGAGCAGGAGACCCGGCTCTTCCCGTTCGGGCTCTCGCGGGGCCGGCTCGTGCAGGCGATCCAGGAGACGGGCGTGCCCATCCAGATCGTCGATGACCTGCGGCAGGCGGACGCGCTGATCACCCTGCGGCACTCGTACCGGAAGAAGCCGGCGCCGGTGCGGGAGGCGGAGGAGCGCTCGCTGCCGATCTACGTGATCAAGAGCAACACGCTGTTCCAGATGGAGCAGGTGCTGCTCCAGTTCCGGGGTCAGCGGGCGCGGCGTGATCCGGTTGCGGAGGCCTACCGCGAGACCGAGGAGGCGATCGCGCAGGTGCTGACGGACGGGCGTCCGCTGGAGCTGGCGCCGGCGAACAGCTACATCCGGCGGGTGCAGCACGAGCTGGCGGGGCGCTTCAACCTGGACAGCGAGAGCCACGGGAATGAGCCAGAGCGGCGCGTGCGCATCCTGCCGGAGCCCCCGCGGTCGGGCGGCCGGTGACGAGCGAGGGTCCCGATGGGCGCTTCATCGTCTTCGAGGGGGGCGAGGGGGCGGGCAAGAGCCTGCTGGCGACACGCCTTGCGCGACGGCTGGAGGCGGCGGGGGTCCACACGATCGAGGTGCGGGAGCCGGGTGGGACGCCCGCCGGGGAGCAGGCGCGCGAATTGCTCGGCCAGTCGCTGACGCCCTGGGCTGAGGCGTTCGCCTTCCTGCTGGCGCGGTCGGAGCTGGTGAGCCGCGTGATCAGGCCGGCAATGGAGGGGGGCGCGACGGTCCTCTGCGACCGCTTCCGGGCGAGCACGGTCGCCTACCAGGGGTACGGGCGGGGCCTGGACCTGAAGCGCCTGGCGGAAGCGAACGCCTCGGCGACGCAGGGTCTTGTTCCCGACCTGACCATCTACCTCGACCTGCCGCCGGAAGTGGGGCTGCAGCGGAAGCAGGGCGAACGGGGCGGGCCGGCGACGGGACGGGAGGGGATCGCCTTCCACGAGCGGGTGCGGGAGGGGTATCGCCAGCAGCTGGCGCAGGCTCCCGAGGGGACGTGGCTGGAGATCGACGCGACGCAACCCGCGGAGGCGGTGGAAGCGGCGGCCTGGGAGGCGGTTGCCGAACTGCTGGGGATCACGACGGGCGAGTAGCGGCGGCACGTGCTTCGGACAGGGGAAGGGCTGCGGGGGACGGCGAGCTATTTCCAGCGGAACTTCTATGCGCTGGAGAACGCGCACTACCGGCTGCTCTGGACGGGAACGGTGTTCTCGTACTTCGGGATGCAGATGCAGATCGTGGCGAGGGGTTGGCTCGCTTTCGACCTGACGGGGCAGAACACGGCGCTGGGGGCGATGATGCTCGCCTTCGGCGCGCCGAGCCTGGTCTTCACGCTGTGGGGCGGGGTGATCGCCGACCGGCTGCCACGGCGCCGGACGCTCGTGATCTCGCAGGGGGTGCTCTGCCTCAACTCGGCCTGGATCGCGCTGATGGTGGCGGTGGGGTGGATGGAGTTCTGGATGCTCCTGGCCGCGAGCTTCACGCAGGGCGTCGGTTTCGCCTTCATGGGACCGGCGCGAAACGCGTTCATCGGGTCGCTGGTCGGGCGCGAGGCGGTGGGGAACGCGATCGTCCTGCAGCAGCTCAGCATGAACGGCACGCGGGTCGCGGGGCCGGCCCTGGCAGGCGTGTTCATCTCGCTCTGGTTCATCGGGGTGGGGGGCGTCTACTTAATGACCGCGACGGGCTTCCTGATAGCGATCCTGACCGTCCTGAAGCTCCCTCCCGGAGAGCCGGAACAGCGGGCGGAAGCGACCTCGCCGGTGCGGGACCTCGTGGACGGCGTTCGCTACGTCTGGAGCCGGCCGTCGGTGGCGATCCTGATCCTGACGTCGTTCGCGCTGACGGCGTTCGCCTTTCCCTTCCAGTCGTTCCTGCCCTCGCTGGCGGAGGACATCTACAACGCGGGCTCGGAGGGGCTCGGGGTGCTGGGGACGGTGCAGGCGGTGGGGGCCGTGGTCGCGGTCGTGCTGGTGGCCGGGATCGCGGGGCGGGCGAGCGCGTGGCAACAGCAGATCCTGCTGGCGTTCGCCTTCGGGGGGTCCGTCACGCTGCTGGGGTTCGCCAACAACTTCGCGACCGGGCTCGGGGCGATCCTGCTGGTGGGCGCATGCTCGGCGGGGTTCCAGTCGCTCAACAACGCGCTCTCGCTCCAGTACTCGGCGTTCCGCTACCACGGGCGGGTGCAGTCGTTGAACATGCTGTCGTGGAGTCTGTTCGGGATCTTCTCGATGCCGATCGGGGTGGTGGCGGACATCATCGGCATTCGCGAGACGCTGATGATCGCGGGGACGGTGGGCGTGGGCGCGGTGCTGGTCCTGCACGTGATCGGACGGGTGTGGGGCGCGGAGGAGGACCGGCTCCGTGATCCGGAGGCGCCGCCGGGGGCACCCCTGCGGTAGTCCGGGGGCGCACACAGGCGAGGGTTGGTACGCTCGCGGGCAGGCGACCAATGGCCGAGACCCTTCCCGACGAACGTCCCCAGCAGCGCCGCGAATACGCGGGGCCCGGGTTCACGTTCGGGATCGCGGCGCTGGTGGTGGTGGTCGTGGGGTTCGGCATCTGGTTCCTGGAGATCCGCGGCGACGGGGGCGGGCTCGAGGCGGAGGCGGGGCTGGGGGTGGTGGTCTTGGAGGATGCGCTCAATCCAACCGGTGAGGCGCCGGCGGCCGAGGCGGGGCGGGCGGCACCCGCGTTCCGGCTGCGCTCGCTCGACGGTTCGGTGGCGGAACTGGCGGACTACCGGGGGAAGTACGTGCTGCTGAACTTCTGGGCATCGTGGTGCGGTCCCTGCCGGGGGGAGACGCCGGCGCTGCAGGCGTTCTTCGAGCGGGAGTCGCCGGGGCTGGTGGTGGTCGGGGTGAACCAGCAGGAAGGGCCGGATACAGCACGGGCCTTCACGGAGCAGTTCGCGGTGACCTACCCGATCGTGCTCGATCGGGACGGGCAGGTCTCGGGGGCGTACCGCGTGAGCACGGGGTTGCCGGTGAGCTTCCTGATTGATCCGGAGGGCGTCATCCGACGGGTGCACCTCGGCGCGCTGACGGAGGACGACCTGGCCGAGCTGGCGGGGGAGCTTCCCTGATGGCCAGCAGCGCTCCGGCGACGACTCCCCCGATGCCGAAGTTCGACCCGCTGCGGGCGACGTGGCGGCTGCTCACGAACGTGAAGTTCGCGGTGGCGCTGGTCACGCTCGCGGTGCTGGCGAGCCTGCTCGGCGTGGTGCTGCCACAACTCCCGGCGGAAATGCGCGGCAACCCGCCCGCGCGCTCGGCCTGGCTGGAGCTCCAGCGCGAGGACTTCGGCTGGCTGACGGGCGTGCTGGACGGTCTGGACCTGTTCGACGTGTTCCACAGCCCGTGGTTCGTGGCGCTCTGGATCGTGATCGTGGCGGCGGTGACGGTCTGCACGATCAGCCGCTTCCCACCGACCTGGCGGAGCGTGCAGCGCCCCCAGACGCGGGTGAACGAGCGCTACTTCGAGACGGCCCGGCACCGGGCCTCGTTCACGCATGTGGGGGGCGCGGAGGCGGTGGAGGGGCTGTTGCGGCGCCGGCGGTACCAGGTGACGCGCACGCACGAGGATCAGGGTGTGACGGAGCTGTTCGCGGAGCGCTTCCCGTGGACGCAGTACGCGACGTTCATCTCGCACATGGCGCTGCTGATGCTGCTGGTCGGGGGGCTGCTGACGAACCTGGCGGGGTTCCAGCGGACGCTCGCGCTGGCGGAGGCGCGGCCGGCGGCGCCGCTCTTCGGTGAGCCGGGTCCGGGCCAGATCTTCGTGGGGATGGAAGACGCGCACCGGGGCGTGGACTCGGCGGGGAACATCGTCGACTTCCACAGCGACTTGCTACTCCGGCGTGGGGACGAGGTGGTGCGCTGCACGGCGACCGTGAACGACCCCTGCTCAGCCTTCGGCTACCGCTTCCACCAGGCGGCTTTCTTCGACGACCTCGCGCAACTGACGATCTGGGGACCGGATGGGCGGGTGCTGTTCGACGACGTGCTGGACTTCGAGAACGAATCGACGGCGACACCGGCGCTGACGGTCACGGACGCGGAGGGGGTGGTCGTGTTCGATCAGGAGCTGCCGCAGCTGGGCAGCGTGCCGGGGCTGGCGCTGGGGTACGAAGGCGAGCTCGCGCTGTCGGAGCTGGCGCTGCGGGGCGCGGTTTACGGGGTGAGCTGGCGGCCAGAGGGGGAAACGCTGGTGGTCCGCATCGACGGAGACGGGCTCAGCCCCGTCGAGCTGCTGCCCGGGGAGGCGGTCGACACGGGCGCGCATCGCATCGCCTTCCGGGGGATCGCGTCCGTCCCGGCGATTCCGGTGCTGGACATGCCCCGGGGGGAGACGGTGGGCGTCGTGAACGTGCAGATGCCGGAAGGCGCCGACGGCCGTCCCTACCTGTTCATTTCCGACATCGATGCAGACCACGTGGTGATCCCGGAGGGGGCGACGGTGGAGACATCGACGGGGTACCGCTACCGCTTCGGCGGTCGGGTGGACGCCTCGGGGATCGACGTACGGCGCGATCCCGGGGATACGTTCATCTGGGTGGCGGTAGGGCTGGCGCTGCTGGGCCTAGGGATCACGTTCTACGTGCCGCGACGTCGTCTCTGGGTGCGGGTGACGGACCAGCGGACGCAGCTCGCGGGGGTGGCGGCGCGCACGACGCGATTCGGGCGCGAGCTGCGGCAGATGGGCGCGGAGCTGGGGGCGCGGGACGCGCTCTTGCCGGAGGATGTCGAGGAACGCACTGGTTGACAGGGCTCTCGCTTAGTCCGATCCTTGACTAAGGAGTTCTCTCAGTGACGACGGTGAACATCCACGAAGCAAAGACCCATCTCTCCCGTCTGCTGGCGCAGGTAGAGGCGGGAGAAGATGTTGTCATTGCGCGGAACGGCAAGCCCGTGGCGCGCCTGGTGCCCTGCGAACAGCAAGGGAAGCGAGAATTCGGCGTTCTCAAGGGCCGGATCAAGCTCGACGACAGCTTTTTCGACCCCCTCCCCGAAGAGGAACTCTCCGCCTGGGAAGGCGATTAGGCCTTGCGCCTGCTCCTGGACACCCACGCGTTCATTTGGTGGTTTGAGGGCAGTAGCAGGCTGCCGGCGACCGTACGGGAGGCAATAGGCGTCTCGGCGAACGAGGTATTCGTAAGCGCCGCCACAGCTTGGGAGATTGCGACCAAGCACAGGCTTGGCAAGCTCAAGGGAGTGGATGAACTAGCACTCAGCCTCCCCAGGTATATCGCCAGCCAGCGATTCGAGAGTCTGCCCGTGACTGTCGAAGATGGCATTAGGGCGGGAGCGCTCCCGGGACCGCACCGTGACCCGTTCGACAGGATGTTGGCCGCACAGGCCCTGGGGAGAGATCTCGTCATCGTATCGACCGAAACACTGTTCGATCGGTACGGCGTACGACGCCTCTGGGAGGGAGGCTAGGCGCTACTGGAAGAGGGCGCCGACGCTCTGGCCGGTGTGGATTCGCTCGATGGCGTCGCCGAACTGGGGGGCGGTGGAGATGACGTGCATGTTCGGGAGGCGCTTCTCGGGGGGCAGAGGGACAGTGTCGGTCACGACGATCTCGTGGACATTGGCGTCGCGCAGGCGGTCGACGGCGGGGCCGCTCAGGATGGCGTGATAGCCGGCCACGAGAATCTCGCCGGCGCCCTTCTCCCGCAGAATGTTGACCGCCTGGACCATCGTGCCGGCGGTATCGATCTCGTCGTCGACGAGGAGGGCGTTGCGGCCCTCGACATCGCCGATGACGTTGAGGGCTTCGGTGCTGCCGGTGTTGCCGAGGCGGCGCTTCTCGACGATGGCGATGGGGAGGTCGAGGCGGACGGCCATGTCCCGGGCGAGCTTCTCGCCGCCCACATCGGTGGAGACGACGGTGTAGTCCGCCATGTCCTTGCCCTCGTAGTAGGTGCTCACGGGGAAGAGTGCGTTCAACTCATCGAGGGGGATGTTGAAGAAGCCCTGGATCTGCCCGGCGTGCAGGTTCATGGTGAGGACGCGGTCGGCGCCGGCGGTCTCGATGAGGTTGGCGAGGAGGCGGGCGCTGATGGGCACGCGCGGCTGGTCCTTCTTGTCGCTGCGGCCGTAGGCGTAGTAGGGGATGACGGCCGTGATGCGCCCGGCGGAGGCGCGGCGGGCGGCATCGATCATGATGAGCAGCTCAAGGATGGAGGTGCTCACGGGCGGGAAGAAGGGCTGGACGAGGAAGACGTCGCGGCTGCGGATGTTCTCCTGGTAGCGAACGAAGATGTTCTCGTTGGCGAACTCGAAGATGTCGGCCTCGCCCGGCTTCATGCCGAGGTGGGCGCAGATCGCCTTCGTGAAGGCGGGATAGGTCCTTCCCGAGAAGATGGCGAGATCGACGAGCTCGTTGGTCATCAGACGACAACGAACTCCTTGTACTCGCCGAAGACGCGCCGCCACATGTTGCAGATCTCGCCGGAGGTGGCGCCGACGTTGACCGCGTCGATGATGAGGGGCATGAGGTTGGTGTTGGGGTCGTTGCTGCCGTTCTCGAGGGCGCGCATGGCCTCGCCCCAGGCGTCGGCGTCGCGCTCGGACTTGACCTTCTTGAGGCGGGCCAGATGGCGGCGCTCACCCTCGGGATCCATCTTCAGGATGGGGATCTCGATGGGCTCGTCGGTCTGGAAGTCGTTGACGCCGACGATGATGCGGTCACGGGTCTCGAACTCGCGCTGGAAGCGGGCGGAGGCGTCGGCGATCTCCTTCTGGAAGTAGCCGGTCTCGAGGGCGGGGATGACGCCGCCGAGGTCTTCGATGCGCTCGAAGATGGCGTTGCACTCGGCTTCCATGTCGTTGGTGAGCTTCTCGACGAACCAGGAGCCGCCAAGCGGATCGACGGTGTTGGCGACGCCGCTCTCGTGCTGGATGACCTGCTGGGTGCGGACGGCCAGGCGCACGGCCTTGTCGGAAGGCAGGGCGAGGGCCTCGTCCATCGAGTCGGTATGGAGGGACTGGGTCCCGCCGATGACGGCGGCGAGGGCCTGGATGGCGACCCGCACGAGGTTGACCTCGGGCTGCTGCTCGGTGAGGGAGACACCAGCGGTCTGCGTGTGGAAGCGCATAAGCCACGAGCGCGGCTTCGTTGCGCCGAAGCGCTCGCGCATCTGGCGGGCCCAGATTCGGCGGGCGGCGCGGAACTTGGCGATCTCCTCGAAGAAGTCGTTGTGGCAGTTGAAGAAGAAGGAGATGCGGGGGGCGAAGCTATCGATGTCGAGGCCGCGGTCGAGCGCCCACTTCACGTACTCGATGCCATCGGCGAGGGTGAAGGCGAGCTCCTGGACGGAGGTCGAGCCGGCCTCGCGGATGTGGTAGCCGCTCACGGAGACGGGGTTCCAGAGGGGCATCTCGTCGGAGGCGAACTCGACCGTGTCCGTCACGAGGCGCATCGACTCGCGGGGCGGGTAGATGAACTCGTTCTGGGCGATGTACTCCTTAAGGATGTCGTTCTGGAGGGTGCCGGCGAGCTTCGCGCGGGGAACGCCGCGCTTCTCGGCAGCCGCGATGAAGAGGGCCCAGATGACGGGCGCGGGGCTGTTGATGGTCATCGACGTGGTGATGTTGTCGAGGGGCAGGCCATCGAGAAGGATGTCCATGTCGGCGAGGGAATCGACGGCGACGCCACAGGAGCCGAACTCGCCCTCGGCCCAGGGCTCGTCGTGGTCGTAGCCCATGAGCGTGGGCATGTCGAAGGCGATGGAGAGGCCGTTGTTCCCGGCGCCGAGGAGGTCGTGGTAACGCTGGTTCGTCTCCTCGACGGAGCCGAAGCCGCTGAACATGCGGATGGTCCAGGACTTGCCGCGGTAGCCGGTCTTGTGGACGCCGCGGGTGAAGGGGTAGGAGCCGGGCAGGTTGATGTCGCGCTCGTAGTCGAGGTCGGCGACGTCGGTGGGGTCGTAGAGGCGGTCGATGGGGCGGCTGGAAACCGTCATGAACGGTCCCGCCGACTCGCGGCCTTCGGCGACGACAGCCTCCTCGTACTCCTCGCGCAGCTCTCTGGCGCGCTCCAGTCCGTTCGATTCGCTCACAGCCTGCTCCTCTCCCGACGTTCGAGGGAGTCCGCCTATCTTACCGAACAGTCCCGAACAGGCAGGCCGCTCGCTCCCACTGGATCGCGGGCGGGTTGCGGGCCTACGCTCGGGCGGTGCCGACGCCCGAACGGAACCAACGCTATCGCGACGTGGCCGCGCGGCGGCAGCAGGGCGTCGTCGTGCTGGAGGACATCCACGACCCGCACAACGCCGAGGCCGTGTTCCGGAGCTGCGACGCCTTCGGGTTCCAGCGGGTGTGCCTGATTTTCGACGAGGAGGAGCCGTTCGACCCACGACGGGTGGGGAAATTGAGCTCGTCGTCGGCGAACAAGTGGCTCGACTTCGAGGTCTACGCCTCGGCTCGCGAGTGCCTCGGGAAGTTGCAGGCGGAGGGGTACGAGGTAGCCGCGACGGTGGCGGACGGCGGGGCGGAGGAGCTCTACGCGGCGGAGCTGACAGCGCCGCGTATTGCGGTGATGCTGGGGAACGAGCAGCGAGGGCTCTCGCCGGAGGCGGTGGCACTGGCCGACCGGAGGCTGACCATCCCGATGGCAGGGATGGTGCGCAGCCTGAACCTCTCCGTGACGGCGGCAATCGTCCTGTTCGAGGTGACGAGGCAACGGCAGCGGGCGGGTTTGGAGCAGTACCTGCTCGATGCCGACGAGCGGGAGGCGCTGGCGAAGGCGCTGAGCGAACGGTAGGGGCGGAGTCGGCGGGTCGGGCAAGCGCGGGGTGACTTGCGTTCCTTGCAACGGTCGTGACTACACTCGGTGGAGAACAACGGCGGCCGCCCTCAAGCGGACCGGTACGGGAGTCCACATTGGCACGGGTACAACTGGCGCTGAACGTTGCGGAGCTCGATTCCGCGATCGCGTTCTATCGCGATCTCTTCCGCACGGAGCCGCACAAGGTGCGCGATGGCTACGCGAACTTCGAGGTGGCGGATCCGCCCCTGAAGCTGATCCTGTTCGAGAACGGGCGCGGGGGCGACCTGAACCATCTTGGCGTGGAGGTCGAGACGACGGCCGAAGTGGCCGCCGAGACCGAGCGCCTCGCCGGGCTCGGCCACGCGCTCGACATCGAGGACGGGGTCGTGTGCTGCCACGCCGAACAGGACAAGGCCTGGGCAAAGGACCCCAGCGGGCTTCGCTGGGAGGTCTACGCGATCACCGACGACGATCCCTCTCCGATGGGGGAACTCCTCACGCTGGTTGAGGAGCCGGGGGCGGCGTGCGATATAGACGGAGATGCCTGCTGCGCGGGAGAAGCGCCCTCGACCTGAGGCTGAGCGGCGGGCGGGCCGATTCACCGCCGTGAGGGCTCGGCAACGTCGTTAACATGAGGGAATGCGGCCCGAGAGCGCCGGGGCAACAGACTCCACGCTGATCCTGGACGGCGGCTGGCGGAGCATCGAGTTCCAGGCGACGGTCGCGCTGGCGGCCATGCTGACGCCGCTGAACAGCACGATGATCGCGGTGGGGCTGCCCTCCATCCGGTCGCACTTCGACGTGGGCGTGGGGGAGATGACGCTGCTGATCAGCGTCTACCTGGTGGCGGTGGCGGCGATGCAGCCGGTCTCGGGGCGGCTTGGAGACGCGTTCGGCTCGATCCGCATGATGATGGTGGGGCTCATCCTCCTGATCGCCATCTCGGCGGTCTCCGCGCTCGCGACGAACCTGCCCATGCTCATCCTGATGCGCGGCCTTCAGGGGGCGGCGACCGCACTGGTGCTGCCCAACGGCATCGCAGTGCTGCGCAAGCGGACGCCCTCGGAGCGGCTGGGGACGGTGCTGGGCATGAACGGCGCGGCGCTGTCCGTCGCGGCAGCGACGGGCCCCGTCATCGGGGGAGCGCTGCTGCTGGCGGGGGACTGGCGGCTCCTCTTCCTGGTCAATGTCCCGCTCTCGATCGTCGCGATCGCGTTCCTGCTGCGGCTGAGCCCGGACGAGGGTCACGGCCGCGAGACGCTGCACATCGACCTGCCCTCGCTGGGCGCCCTCGTGGCCGTGTTCGGGAGCGCGGTGCTGATCGGCAGCGCGACGCGGGTGGAGAACCCGGCATTCCTGATCGTGGGCGCAGCGCTGTTGCCGGTGACGGTCGCGGCGTACTGGCTGCGTTCGCGCTGGGGAGAGAGCATCGTCCAGTTCCACTTCTTCGGGGCGCGGAATTTCCGATCGGCGGCCACGAGCCAGGCGCTCACCAACCTCGTGATGTACTCGTTCCTGGTGAGCCTGCCCCTCTATCTGGTGGACTTGCGGGGCGTCGGGGACCAGGTGGTGAGCCTCGTGCTGTTCTCGCTGATGGCGGCGATGATCACGCTCTCGCCGATCGGCGGGGCGCTCACCGACCGGGTGGGACGGAGGCCCCTACTGCTGGGCGGCGGGGCGGCCATTCTGGCGGCGACGGTCGCACTAGCGCTGCTGTTCGACGACCCGCCGCTGGCGGCGATCATCGGGCCGCTCATTGGCGTTGGGTTCGGCCTCGGAATCTCGGGGGCGGCGCGCTCGTCGGCGGCGCTGGAGGCGTGGCCGCGTGACGTGGCGGGCTCGGTGTCGGGAACGTTCTCGATGATGCGCTACGCGGGGGCGATCGTGGGGGCGGCGATCATCGCGGCGCTGCTCGGGCCGGATCCGGGCGAGGGCGCCTTCCGCATCCTGACGATCGTGCTGGCTGGCGCCGCCGTTCTCAACCTGTTCGTCTCACTGGAGATTCGCGACCGGCCGAGGGCGGCGACCGACGCCCAGCCCGAAGCGGGAGCTCCCGCTCTGGAGCGACCCTGATCCCTAGCCCCGCGGGTCCACCAGGATCTTGATCTGGCGGCGATCCTCGTTCAGCAGGGAGAACGCTTCGGCGATGTCGGAGAGCGCCGCCGTGTGCGTATGCAGGGGCCTGACCTGGATGCGGCCGGAAGCGATGAGGTCGGCGGCGATGGCGAACTCCCTGTGGGCGTAGGCGACGGCGGAGACAAACGTGATCTCCTTCGAGAGCCAGGTGCCAGGATCGATCGTGGCCTGCTCGCTCGCCAGGCCGATGAGCGTGACGGCCCCGCCCCGGCGCACGTAGTCGACCGCATGCTGAATGGTCGGGGCGATGCCCGCGCACTCGAAGACGACATCGGGCCCGAGGCCGCCGGTCGCGTCGGCGAGGCCGGTGGCCACGTCTTCCTCCATGGGGTTGAAGACCTGGTCCGCCCCGAGCTCGAGAGCAAGAGCGCCACGATCGGCGACGGGCTCGACGACGTAGACGCGGCCGGCCCCGGCAGCGCGGGCGCACTGAAGCGTGAGGAGGCCGATGGGGCCGGCGCCGACGACCGCCACAGTGTCGCCGAGGCGGATGTCGGTGCGGCGCGTGCCGTGGAGGGCGACGGCGAGGGGTTCGACGATGGCGGCGTCGAGATCGTCGAGGCCATCGGGGACGGGGGTGAGGCGGCGGACGTCGGCGGCGATGGCGGGGGCGAAGCCGCCGTGGGGCGTGCCCATCAGGCTGCCGAGCTGGTGGGGGCAGTCGCGGGTGTAGCCGGCGCGGCAAGCGGCGCAATCGCCACAGGCAGGGGCGATGCCGCCGATGACGCGATCGCCCTCGCGGAAGCCGGTCACGCCTGAGCCGACAGCGGACACCTCGCCCATCCACTCGTGGCCACAGACGGCCGGATTCTCCATGACGCCGGACTGGTAGGCATGGAGGTCGGTGCCGCAGATGCCGCAGTAGCTGATGCGAACAACGGCCTCGTTCTCCGCGGGCGTAGGCTCCGTGAACTCGAGGAGCTCGATGATCTCTTTGCCGGTAATGATTCCTGCCTGCATGGGGCGGGAGTGTAGCGGGTGGGGCGCACCCGTGCGCTCCATGTCGAGGGGAGGCGCTATCCTGCCGGGGCGAGCGGAGGCGCGCAGCCCCGCATCGAGAGGGAGAGCCGCCATGTTCCGCCTCGCGCGTCTCTACACCGACCGGTGAATCCCGGCGTCCTGGCAGGAATCGGCTCGGCCGCGATCTGGGCGGTGGCAAGCACGCTCATGGCCTCGTCGTCGACACGTGTCGACGCGGTCTCGGTGAGCGCCGTGCGGGGGGCGTGGGGCGCGCTGGCGCTGTTGATCGTCCTGCCATTCGTGATTATGTCGGGCGGATTCGACGCGATGACCGTCGCAGTGGCGGTGGCGGTAATCGGGTCCGCGCTCGTCGGGCACTCGCTGGGGGACACCCTTTACGTCTTCTCTCTGAACGCGCTGGGGCTCACCAGGGCGTTCACGATCAGCCTCGGGCTCTTCGTCTTCCTCACCTACGCGCTCGGGATCGTGTTTCTGGGTGACGCGATCACGCTGGCTGAGGTCATCGGCTCGCTGCTCGTGCTGGTGGGCGTCTACCTGGTGGCCCTGAGGGGACGGCGGGGGGGAGCGCCCGCGGCAACACCGGCAGGCAGCGGGAATCTCAAGCAGGGGCTGGCGCTGGTGGGGATTACTGCGCTCATCTGGGCGGTGGCGACGGTCTGGCTGGGGGACGCGGTGGAGGGCCAGAACGCGGTTGCAGTGACGGCGCTGCGCCTGCCGGCGAGCGCCCTGGTCGTGGGATTCGTGGCGGGGGCAATGCCGCGGTCAAGCGTGCGGCGGTGGCAGATCTCGCGCTGGGACCACGGCGCGCTCTTCCTCGCAGGGGTGGCGGGCACGGGGGTGGGGAGCCTGCTCTGGATCTACGCGGTGCAGGAGGCGGGCGTCGGGCGGGCCGCCGTGGCAAGCGCCATCTCACCGCTCTTCGCCGTGCCGCTGGGCGCCATCTTCCTGGGGGAGCGGCTGACCCTCTGGCTGGTAGCGGGGGTGGCGGTCGCGGTCGCGGGGATCATCCTGATCTCGTAAGCAACCAAGCGAAGACACGGCGACCCTGGGCCACGGGGCTTCGCCGTAGTCAGTATCGAGATGTCATATCATTTCGGAGCAATGTTCGGAGGCGAGGGGGCAGCGGGAGGCCTGCGGGCGGGATTTGTTCTGCTTGTCGCACTGGGCGTGGTTGGCAGCGGTCTGGCACTGGCCTACGAACGCCACTGGCAGGGTCCCTGGCAACTGGCGCCGTGGGTAACGCTGGGCATCGTGCTCGTGGCCACGGCAGCCCTGATGGTTCGCCCAACGGGGGCGATGACATGGCTAGCGCGAACGGTAGCGGCCCTGGCCATCGTGAGCTCCGCCATCGGCGTGTGGCAACACATCGATGCGAACTACGCCACGGGCACGGCCGCGGAGCAAGACTCTCACGGCCACCACGACCACTCCCACGGCAACGAGACGGATGCGAGCGGCCCGAGCATGGGAGACGTCATGAGCGGAGCCGCGGGACATGCGCCGATTCCCGCCGCGCTGGCGATCGCGCCGGCGGGGCTAGCGCTGGGCCTAGCGACGATCGGCCTCGGCGGCCGGCGCAGGCCGCCAGAGAGCTAGCGCGAGCGTCAGCTGGCGGCGGTGAAGAAGTCGGCGCGGGGAGTGCCCGTGTCGTCGTAGACGGGCTCCTCGAGGTCGACGCGGAACTTGCTGATCTGGGAACCAGTAATGCCGTGACGGCCGAGGTGTGCGCCCATGTCTCGATAGGGCGCGTTCTCGAAGTGGAAGCGCAGGGAGGCTTCGTCGTCCCACAGCTCGTAGACCCAGATGCGCTCGGCGACGCGGGGGTCGGCGGTCCACTCGTAGTTGCGGCAACCCGGCTCCTCGAGGGCGGCGTCGATGTAGGCGCCGGCGGTGGCGAGGGCCTGGTCGCGCAGTTCGGGGTCAAGGTCGATGCTTCCGGCGATCACGATCATGGGTGCCTCCTGTGTGGCTGGTGGTTGGTGGCTGGTGACTAATTGACGCGACGGCCGCCCGTCTCAGCCCAGTAGGGCTCGCGCAGCTCGAACTTCTTGAGCTTGCCGGTGGCCGTGCGGGGGAGCTCGGCGGCGAACTCGATCTGGCGGGGCACCTTGAAGTGCGCCATGTTGTCGCGGCAGAACTCGACGATCTCGTCGCTGGTGGCGTCCTCGCCCTGCTGGAGGACGATGACAGCGAGGGGCGTCTCGCCCCAGCGCTCGCTGGGAATACCGACAACGGCGGCTTCCAGCACCTTGGGATGACGGTAGAGGACGTCCTCGACCTCGATGGAGGAAATGTTCTCGCCGCCGGAGATGATGACGTCCTTGGCGCGGTCGACGATGTTGATGTAGCCGTCGGCATTCACGGTAGCGAGGTCGCCGGTATAGAAGTAGCCGTCGCGGACGACCTTGGCGGTCTCCTCGGGCTGGTTCCAGTAGCCCTTGAAGACCATGTTGCCGCGGGCCGCGACCTCGCCGATGGCGGTGTCGTCCCAGGGCACGTCGCGGCCGCCTTCGCCGACGACCCGGAGCTGCACGCCGACGGAGGGGTGTCCGGCGCGGCCCTTGAGGCGGTAGAGGGCATCGCCCTCCGTGTTCACATGGGGCTTGGGCTCGGCGACGGTGAGGATGGGGGCGGTCTCGGTGAGGCCGTAGATCTGCATGAAGGTCCAGCCCCGCTCCTTCTCGAGCCGCTCGACGAAGGTGATGGGTGGCGGGGCGCCGGCGCAGACGAAGCGCGGGCTGGTCGCGATGTCGTACTCACCGGCGTCCTCGAAGTCGAGGATGCGGGCGAGCACGGCAGGTGCCATACAGGCGAAGGTGACGCGCTCGTCCCGCATGAGGCTGTAGAGGAGGTCTGGCTCGGGGGCGCGGACGATGACGTGCTTCGCCCCCATCGCGGTGAGCGCATAGACGCCGCCCCAGCCGTTGCAGTGGAACATGGGCAGGGTCCACATCTCGACGTCGTCGTGGCTGATGCCGAGGTGGGCGATGAAGTGGTAGGCGTTGGCGTAGAAATTCCGGTGGGTGAGCATGACGCCCTTGGGGCGGGCGGTGGTGCCGGACGTGTAGTTGATGCTGACGAGGTCGTTCTCGTCGAGCTCCGGGTCGGGCGGCGGCGTTTCGGGCTGGCCGGCGACGAGCTCCTCCCAGTCCAGCCAGCCGTCGGGGGTGGGGGCGTCGCCGTAGCGGGCGACGATCCAGTGCTCGACATCGGGGAGACCGTCGCGGATGGCGTCGAGGGCGTCGGTCAGATCGGAGTCGGCGATGATGACCTTGGCGCCGGAGTGGGAGAAGGCGTAGAGGAAGTCGTCGGAGACAAGGCGGTAGTTGAGGGGGACGAGGACGGCGCCGATGAGGGAGGTTCCGTAGAAGGATTCGAGGAAGTGGTGGCTGTTGGGGCTGAGGATGCCGACGCGGTCGCCCTTGCCCACGCCGAGGCTCGCCAGGCCGTGCGCGAGCTTGTAGCAGCGGCGTGCGTACTCGGCGTAGGTGAAGCGCTTGTCGCCATCGACGACGGCCTCTTTGGGGCCGTAGAGGCTCTCCGCGCGGAAGAGGAAATCGTTGACGACCATGGGGACTTCCATGCCGCTGCTCCGGGCGCCATGCGGGCGTGGCGGCATGCTACCCGCCCGTCGGTACGGGCGAAACCGGAGCGTAAAGGGGCAGAGCAGCGCCGTTCGGTAGACTCCACAGCCTGCGACATTCCGCGAGGAGCGAGCCGCATGACCGCACCAACCGCGACCCCCACCACCTTGATGACACCGGAGTGCAACGCCAATCCGTACCCCGAGTACGCCCGCCTGCGGGCGCAGTCGCCCGTTCGCATCGGGCCGGAGAACGAGGGGCTGTGGGCGCTGCTTCGCTACGAGGACGTCTACGGCGCGCTGCAGGACCACGCGACGTTCTCGTCGCAGCGGCAGACGCGGCAGACCTCGGAGAGCGGGATGCGGCTGGTGCTGCTGAACGACGATCCGCCGCGGCACACGCGCTTCCGGCGGCTGGTGAACAAGGCGTTCACGCCGCGGCGCATCCGCGAGCTGGAGCCCTGGCTGGAGTCGGTGGTGGAGGAGTTGCTGCGGGACGTGGATGGGGGCGAATTGGAGGTGGTGGAGAACTACACGATGCCGCTGCCGGTGATGGCGATCGCGGAGCTGCTGGGGATTCCCCGCGAGGAGTACCAGACCTTCAAGGAGTGGACGGACATCTCCCTGGGTATCCACGCGCCCACAATGGACGACCGAAAGCGGGCCACGCAGGAAATGATGGCGTACTTCGGGCAGATGGCGGCGGCGAGGCGGAAGCACGGGGCGGAGGATCTGATCACGGCGCTGGTGGAGGCGGAGATCGAGGGCGAGGCGCTGGAGGACTGGGAGGTGCTCGGCTTCTGCATGCTGCTGCTGATCGCGGGGAACGAGACGACGACGAACCTGATGGGCAACACGATCGCCTTCCTCTCGACGCGGCCCAACCTGTGGGCGCGGCTGCGCGAGGACCGCTCGCTTGTCCCCCAGCTGATCGAGGAGATGCTGCGCTACGAGAGTCCCGTGCAGGTGCTCTTCCGCGTCACGACGCGGGACGTGGAGATGAACGGCGTGACCATCCCCGCGGACGAGCGCGTGGGAGTCTTCTACGGTGCGGCCAATCGCGATCCGGAGGAGTGGGACGACCCGGATGAGTTCGAGATAGAGCGGGACCTGCACGCGCACGTCGGCTTCGGGCACGGGACGCACTACTGCCTCGGTTCCCCGCTGGCGCGGGCGGAAGCGCGGATCACGCTGAACACGTGGCTGGATCGGTTCGCCGCGATCGAACCGGCGGCGCCGCCCGTCCGGCAGACGGGCACAGGCGTCGTGCTGGGCTACAACTCGCTGCCGGTGGCACTTACCGGAGCATGAACAGCCCGCAGCGACGCGATCGTTGCGAGGGGGTACGATAGCCGTCGTGCCCCTCATCGAGACACGCGCCCTGACGAAGCAGTACCCAGGCGTGATGGCGTTGAACGCCCTCGACATCAGCGTGGAGCCGGGCGTGATCGGGCTCGTCGGGGCGAACGGGGCGGGCAAGAGCACGCTGATTAAGATTCTGCTGGGCCTTCTGCCCCCAACACGCGGCACGGCCAGCGTGCTGGACATGGACGTACGGACCGAGGGGCGTGCCATCCGGGACCTGGTGGGCTACATGCCCGAGCATGACTGCCTCCCGCCCGACCTCTCGGCCACGGAGTTCGTCGCTCATCTGGCGCAGGTGAGCGGGCTTCCTCGCGTGGCGGCCCGGGAGCGGACGGCGGAGACCCTGCGGCACGTCGGCCTCTACGAGGAACGGTACCGCGAGATGGGCGGGTACTCGACAGGCATGAAGCAGCGCGTGAAGCTGGCGCAGGCGCTCGTCCATGACCCCCAGCTCATCTTCCTGGACGAGCCCACCAACGGCCTCGACCCGGCAGGCCGCGACGAGATGCTCGACCTGGTGAAGCGCACAGGGCGGGAGTTCGGGATCGCGGTGCTCATGTCGTCGCACCTGCTGGGGGAGATCGAGCGGGTATGCGACTCGCTCGTCGTGATCGACGGGGGCAAGCTGGTGCGGTCCGGGGAGGTGGCCGAGTTCACGGCCACGCTGGGATCGCTGGAGGTGGAGGTGGAGGGCGATGCGGCGGCGCTGGCGGCGGCGCTCATCGAGCGCGGCTTCGAGGCGAGGGGCGAGGGCTTCGTCGCGCACGTGGGGTTAAACGGGGACGACCCCTATGACGCGATTCGGGACTGCATCGTGGCCATGGAGATGGGCCTCGTGCGGCTGGAGCAGCGCCGGCAATCACTGGAGGACATCTTCCGGCCGGAGTCGGCAGAGGCGGTGAGGGAACGTGTCTGAGCGGGCCGCCGGCAGCATCTTCGACCTCGGCTACCGGCGCTACGAGGGGCGGAGGCTGGGACGGCGCGATGCCGTGCTCGCGCTGTATGTGCATGGCCTGCGGGCGTCGTTCGGGCTGGGGCGGCGCACGCGCAGCAAGATCTTTCCGATCGGGCTGGCGATCGTGGCGGCGGTGCCGGCGGTCGTTCAGATCATGATCGCCTCGCTGGGGGCCGAGGGACTCGATATCTTCCGCGCGGAGGACTACTACTTCTACATCGAGATCATCCTCGTGCTGTTCGTGGCGGTGATTGCGCCGGAGCTGCTGGGACGAGACGAGCGCCACGCGACGCTGTCGCTCTACTTCTCCCGGGGCCTGAGTCGATCGGAGTACGCATGGGCGCGCTACGGGGCAATGGCGACGGCCCTGCTGGCCCTGACCCTTCTGCCGCAGGCGATCATGTTCCTGGGGAACGCGCTCGTTGGGGACAGCTTCACGGGGTACTTCAAGGACGAATGGAGGCAGATCGGGCCGATCGTCGCGGCTGGAGTTCTCATCTCCCTGTTCCTGGCCTCCATCGGCCTGATCATCGCGGCACAGACGCCGCGGCGGGCATTCGCAACGGTCGGGATCCTGGCGCCATTCCTGCTGCTCACGTTCATCTCCAGCGCGCTGGTCTCCAACATCGACAACATCGTTGGGCGGCTGGGCATCTTCCTGAACCCGCTCGCCGTGATGGACGGATTCACGCGCTGGCTGTTCAACGCGGAGAGCGACGGCGGACCACTCATGGAGGCGGCCTTCGCGGGAGGCTGGTATTTCGCCTTCGCGCTGGCGCTGGCAACCATTGCGGTGGCGCTGTTGCTGCGCCACTACCAGAGGCGCAGCCTGTGAGCGCGGAGGGGACGGCTCCCGAGGCGGCGGTGGAGGTGCTCGATGTCTCCCGATGGTACGGGAACGTGGTGGCGGTGAACGGCATCTCGTTCGCGCTGGGGCCGGGAATCACGGGGTTGCTGGGGCCGAACGGGGCGGGCAAGACGACGCTCCTGAACATGATCGCCGGGTTCCTGAAGCCCTCGGCGGGCGAGGTACGGGTACTGGGGGCGCCGTCCTTCGGCACCCCCGAGATGTACCGGCGCGTCGCGCTCGTGCCGGAAAGGGAAGCGACCTACGAGTTCCTGACGGGCTACCAGTTCGTGCTGCTCGGCGCGCGGATGCACGAGCTTCCCGACCCCGAGGAGGCAGCCCTGCAGGCGCTCCGCATGGTGGAGATGACGGAGGCTGCGGACCGGGCCACGGGTGGCTACTCGAAGGGCATGAAGCAACGCATCAAGGTAGCGGCGGCGCTCGTGCACGACCCGGACGTCCTGCTGCTGGACGAACCCTTCAACGGCATGGACCCCCGCCAGCGGCTTCAGATGATGGAGTTGCTGCAACGCATGGCGGAAGCGGGAAGGACGGTCCTTTTCTCCTCGCACATCCTGGAGGAGGTGGAGCGGCTGGGGGACAACGTGCTCGTGGTGGTGGCAGGCAGGCTGGCGGCGGCCGGCGACTTCCGCGCCCTCCGCAACATGATGACCGACCGGCCGCACAGCTACACCATCCGGTCGAGCGACAATCGCACGCTGGCGACGACGCTTATGGCCGAGGAGAGCGTTTTCGGCATCGAGCTTACGGACGGCAAGCTCGTCGTCCGCACGAACGAGCTGGGGGCGTTCGTCCAGGCGGCGCCGCGGGCTGCGCAGGCGGTGGGGGTCTCACTCTTGGAAGTGCGCCCCGAGGACGAGTCACTCGAGAGCGTCTTCGAGTACTTGGTGTCGCGATGATCTGGCTCGTCCTGACCCTCACGCTGCGACAGCTCCTGGGGCAGAGGCGCACCCTGTTTCTGGCAGCTGTCGCCGTGTTGCCGCTTGTCGCGGCGATCATCTACCAGGCATCAGGAGGGGAAGGGGACGCCGGGGAGTTCACCGCGCAAGTCGTGCTCTACGGCCTGATCGTGACAGCACTGCTGCCGTTGACGGCCGTTCTCCTCTCGACTGCCGCCATCGGCAGCGAGATCGAGGACGGGACCATCGTCTACCTGCTTTCGAAGCCGGTCGAGCGCTGGCGCATCCTTGCGGGGAAGCTGCTGGCAGCCTGGGGAGCGACGACGGTGATCGTGCTGGCGAGCGCGCTCGTGGGGAGCGTGGTGGCGTTGGTGGGAGAGGACGACTGGAGCATCCTCGGGGGCTTCCTGATCGCGCTGGCGGCGGGGTCCCTGGCCTATTCGTCGCTCTTCGTGATGCTGAGCCTGTTCACCTCGCGGGCGTTGCTGGCGGGAATCGCGTACGCATTCATCTGGGAGGGCGTGATCACGAATTTCGCACCTGGCGTACAGCGTTTCAGCATCCGGGAGTACACGGCATCGATCGCGGAGGCCGCCGGGGACATTAGTCCCTGGGTGTTCGAGGCGGAGCTGGGCCTCACCTACTCGGTGATCCTGGTGGTGGTCGTGACGGCGGTGGCGGCGGGGCTGGCAGTGGTGCGGCTGGCGCGCTTCGAGCTGAGCGGAGTGGAGTAGGGCGTCAGGAGCCGTTGCCGCGAAGCAGATCCTCGACATCGCGGAGGACATCGTCGGCCGAGAGCTCGGTGTCGGGCTCGATGAAGGCGGCGTCGCCCTCCTGGTACTGCTCCTCGAGGGCGCGCACGTACTGGACGATCTGATCGTCGCCGCTTGACGCTTCTTCCACTCGCTCGAGGAAGGCCCCGCTCTCCCGCTCGAGGTCGCCGAGCGGCAGGTCGTACTCCAGCATCGGCTGCAGGGCGCGGAGGAGGGCGACGGTGGCCGGGGGATTCTCGTCGACGCTGAGGTAGTGGGGCACGGAGGCGGCGACGCTAACGAGCGGCAGGCCATGCTTGCGCATGGCGTCGTGGAGCACGCCGATGATGCCGGTGGGGCCCTGGTAGCGGGATGGTCCCAGCCCGAAGCGGCGGGCGAGGGCGGCATCGGCGGCGGAGCCGCTCACGGGGATGGGGCGAGTGTGGGGCGTGGCCGCGGGGCGGGCGACGAGCGTACAGACGAGCGACGGCTCGAGGGCCGCGATCGCGCTCGCGAGGCGGGAGGCGAAGGGCTCCCAGCGCAGGTTCGGCTCCGTGCCGGTGACAGTCACGAGGTCGTGGGGGGCGCCGGCGAGGCGGGAGGCCCAGGCCTCGTTTGTGGGCCAGGTGATCTCGCGCAGGCCGCCTTCGACCAGCCGCACCTCAGGGCGCGTCTCGGTGAAGACGAAGTACTCCTCGGGATCGACGCTGATGAAACGCTCCGCGTTCGTGGTCTCGATGAGGTGACGGGCGGCGTCGGTGGTGACCGTGCCGGTGTCGCTCCAACCGGTGAAGGCCATGACGACCACGGGGGACCGCAGCCCTTCGACCGGCGAGACCTCGAATCCGTCCACGGAGCTATCGTAGCGGGTGGGGTGGTTAGGGGGCGGAGG
>VXPF01000160.1 GCA_009839725.1 Dehalococcoidia bacterium
AGTCCCCTACGTCGCGGGGGCGCGCTCAGTTTTATAAGAGACAGGAGGGCGGGCCGTCGCGGGGGCCCTCGCCGGCGGGGCGGTTGCCGGAGGAGCGGCGGAAGACGCGGCCGCGGGGGGCATCCCCGGATTGCTGCTGGGGCTGCGGGGAAGATTGGCGGTTGCCACCGCCACGGCGGCCTCGTCCGCGGCCGCGCCCCCGGGGGCGCTCGCGGGGCGGCGCTTCGCGGGACTCTCGGCCGAGCTCGATGGGGGCGGCCTCGGGCATGGCAGCCACCACTTCAAGCTCGGGCTCGGGCTCCTCTTCGGGTTCGATGAGGCCCTGGGCGATCGCTTCCTCGCGGGTGATGCTTGGGGGCGGCTCGGCGTTGCGGGCGGAGGGGTCCCAGCGCACGACGAGCCCGAGGTCGCGTTCGCCTACCTCGATGCGCTGGCCGCCGACGTTGAGGGTGACCTGCCGCCGGAGGACGTTGATGCCGACGACCTTGCCCTCGCCCGTGGGGGTGCTGCAGCGCTGGCCCATGCGGGGGAGGGTCTTCTTCATCTCCTTGTAGCCCTCCTCCTCGTAGGAGAGGCAGCAGAGGAGGCGTCCGCAGAGGCCGCTGATCTTCTCGGGATTGAGCGGCAGCTCCTGGTCCTTGGCGAGGCGGATGGAGACGGAGGGGAAGGTGGCGAGCCAGTTCGAGCAGCAGAGCTCGCGGCCGCAGATGCCGTAGCCGCCGGCGAGGCGGGCGCGGTCGCGGGCGCCAATGCGGCGCACGGTGGCGCGCACGTCCCAGCGCCTGCCGGCGCGCCGGGAGAACTCCCGCTGGCCGCCCGTGCCCTCGCCGCTGACGAGGAACGTGAGGCGCTCGCCGTCGAGCGTGAACTCGGCGCGGTCGACGCGGCCCTCAAGGCCCGCCTCCTCGGCGATCGCCCGGGCCTCGGGGAGGAGCTCCTCGGCGCGGGCGGCGAGGTCGCTGGCGTGGACGAGGTCGTCCTCGGTGGCGAGGCGGAGGATGGGGTGGAGGTTGTCCTCGCCGAGCTCGTTCACGACGACCTGGTCGGGGGCAATGACGACGCGGGCAAGCTCGGGGCCGCGGTTCGTCTCGACGATGACGGACTCGCCAACCTCGAGGCGCATGCCGGCGGCGTGGAAGTACTCGATGGGGCCGGCGTTGCGGAAGCGGACACCGGCGACGTTTTGCCGGGGATCGGTCACGATTCGTTCTCGTTTCGGGAGGGAGCGGGGGCGCCCTCGGCGGCCAGTGTAACGGCGGGGAAGCGGAGGAGCATGAGCTCGAGCGCCATGCGGGCGACCACCTGGGCCTCGAGGTCGCGGCGCGCTTCGGCGACCGCCTGGAGGGCCTCGAGGGCTTCACGGGCACCGTTCTCGGCGGCGACCTGGTCGCGCAGGCGGTTCTCCCAGTAGGTCTCCCAGACGTCCAGCTCGGTCAGGACGAGCTCGCGGTCACGGCGCCAGCGCTCGGCGAGGTCGCCGGCGTAGGTCATGCGCTCGGCGGCGCGGGCACCGGCCAGCTCGGCGCAGCGATCGAGCAGGCGGCCACGGTCGTCCATGAGGTCGGGCTGCTCGGCGAAGGCGAGCGCGTCGGCGGGACGGCGGCGCGACTCGGCGGCGGCGCGGTCGGCAAGATCGGGGGGAAAGCCGCGGTCGCGCAGGCCGTCAACGATGGTCGCGTCGGGGACAAGCGAGACGGCAAGCGTGCGGCAGCGGCTGCGGATGGTGTCGAGCAGGGCCTCGGGGGCGGCAGTGATGAGGATGAGGACGGTGGCAGGCGGGGGTTCCTCGAGGGTCTTGAGGAGGGTGTTGGCGGCTTCGAGGCCCATGCGGTCGGCGGGTTCGATGATGATCACGCGGAAGCGGCCCTCGAAGGGGTAGCGGGAGACGGACTCGATGAGGCCGCGCACCTGGCAGATGCGGATGTCGCGGGAGTTGGGGTGGGGCTGGTGGCCGCCGCCGCCTCGGCAGAAGCTGTCGCCGGGTTCGAGGTGGAGGACGTCGGGGTGGTTGCGCTCGGCGATCAGGCGGCAGGCGCGACAGTCGTCGCAGGGGCGGTCGTCCAACTCCGGGGCCTCGCAATTGAGGAGGGAGGCAAGCTCAAGGGCGAGGAGGGTGCGTCCCGTGCGGGCGGGGCCGTTGAAGAGGAGGGCGTGGGGGGGCTCCGCCATGGCGGCGATGCTGCGCAAGGCGCGCCGCAGCGCCTCGTGTCCGATGATCCCGGCCATCGAGGCAGCTTACCAGCGGGGGTGGCCCGGACCGCGTGCATCGGGCAGGCCTTTGCTATCATCCGTTTCGTATGTCTAGCAGCGTCGACGCCGCGAACCCCGAGGTGATCATCGGGGAACCGGAGGGCTCCGGTGAGCGCGACCTCGCCTGCGACGACGTCATCGCCCGGTTCCGCGAGGACGTGCGGGCGGGAGCGCACTGGTTCGAGGCCCTGCTGGACGCGATCGGGCGGTGGCGGGCGCCGGGCGAGACGCATGGTGGCCGTCGCTACGACTACCTCATCGCGGGCGAGGCGTTCGACTGGCTGCTGCTGGCGGAGCGGCTCCTGGACGAGATTCCGGAGATGGCGCCGGCGAGCGAGGTGGAAGCGCTGCTCTTCACGGGTCGGTGGCCGATCGAGCTGGACGACGACGAGTTCGCGGCGCGGCTGGGGGCGGCCAAGTACAGCGCGCACCTGAACTACACGTACGGCGTGCTGGTAGAGCAGGCGCTGCAACTGGGGGTGGAGGAGGAGATCCACAAGGAGAACCACTCAAGCCCCTGGGGCGACGACATGCGGGCGCACGAGGGGATGTTCCAGCGGGTCTACGGGGCCGACCGCGAGCACCTGCGCGCGGCCTACTACGAACAGACGGGCACGATGCTGGAGGAGGACATCTCCCTGAGCGAGTGGGAGACGTTCGTCTACTGGCTGTTCAAGCAGCGCCTGAAGCGGCAGGACAAGGCGCGGGTCGCGAGCGACACGAGGAAAGGGCTGGCGCAGCTCTCGCGGATGGAGCTGGCGGTGAGCGAGCGCCGACGCGGCGTGCGCCTGAGCGAGGATGAGTTCAGCAAGCGGTACGTGCCGAAGACAGGTCAGTCGAGGCGGGCCGTTTGACCGGGGCCCGGACTGGCCGTACCGTCCGTTTCGCCTTGCGTACCTCCTTCTGGCAGCGAACATTCGTGGTGGCGGGGCTCGTCGCGCTGATGGGCGTGCTGGCGCTGGGGAGCGCGACGCCCGGGCTTGCGGCGCACTCGCCCGCAATGGGCCAGGGCGCGCCGGCGGGCAGCGCCTCCGAAGCGCCCTCGACGCCGACGACGACCAACCCGCGTCCCCAGGAAGGCGACGAAGAGGCAACCGCGAACGACCCGCAGTACGCCGAGCGCGACACGAGCACCGACAATACGTGGATCATCCTGGCGGTCGTGATGATGATCGTCCTGACCGTGCTCGGGTTCGGGCTGGCGGCGCTGGGCCTCAGCGCCGAGTAGGCGCCGCCGCTTCC
Organism: Dehalococcoidia bacterium; assembly: GCA_009839725.1. GTDB lineage: Bacteria > Chloroflexota > Dehalococcoidia > Tepidiformales > Tepidiformaceae > UBA2991. Next base: position 3,493 of record VXPF01000160.1, read on the forward strand.
CTTCCCCCTACTCGTCCCCGTGGAGTGACTCGCCCCGGTGCAGGCGCGCCGCGATGTCGAACGTCTGGAGGCGGGAGCGGACGGTGGGGGAGTGGGCCGTGAGGAAGCGCGCGACGCCGGTGAGGATGTGGTCGCCCTCGGGGCGGCCGGCGAAGTGCTGGTACTGGCGCACGCCGGCCTCGTAGATCTGGAACTCGTGGAAGGTCGAGTCCTCGCGCAGAAGCGCCTGCCCGAGCACCTCGATGGACTGGTCGCGCCAGTCGGAGGCGAGGAGGTCGGCGAGGATGCGGGCGGTATCGTCGACCTGGCCCTGGACGTCGAAGGCAGGGAGGAGGGCGTCGGGCAGGAGGGGGTCGCCGGAGGGGGCGGGGG